>NZ_JBAMDJ010000025.1:0-101215 GCF_036961705.1 Pseudomonas sp. 3JA | reverse complement strand
ATGTTTCGCGTGGGAATGCTGCCCGCTCGCGAAAGCGGTCCGGAGCCAGGCTCAATCCGGAATCGGCAGGTTCAAGCTCTCCTTCACCTCTTCCATCACGATGTAGCTCTTGGATTCACGCACATGGGGCAGCTTGAGCAGGATGTCCCCCAGCAGCTTGCGGTACGAAGCCATCTCGGAAATCCGTGCTTTCACCAGATAGTCGAAATCCCCTGACACCAAGTGACATTCCAACACGTGAGGCAGTTTCAGCACGGCGCGTCGGAACTCTTCAAACGTGTCGCCGGATTTGTAGTCGAGGCTGATCTCGACAAACACCAGCAGGCTACCCTTCAAGTGCTGCGGATTGAGCCGGGCGTTATAGCCCATGATGATGCCCTCGCGCTCCAGGCGCCGTACCCGCTCGGTGCAGGGCGTGGTGGAGAGGCCGACCTTTTCCCCCAGCTCGGTGAAGGAGATGCGCCCGTCCGCCTGGAGTATGCGCAGGATATTGCGGTCGATCTTGTCCAGCTCACGTTTGGTCTGGGTGTTGGTACGCACAGGTGATGCGCCTCCGTGAAAAGGGTTTTTGCCGAGAATTCTCGCCAAATATAGGCGTTTATATAGTGAAAAGCACTGGCTGATCTTTTTTACACTGCGACCATCAAAGCTATGTACAACAAACGTCAGCGGTTATCCGCGATGAGGGCATCAACATGCGCGTTCTGGTCTTGGGTAGCGGCGTCATCGGTACCGTCAGTGCTTATTATCTGGCCCGTGCCGGGTTTGAAGTGGTGGTGGTCGACCGTCAGCCGGCGCCTGCCATGGAAACCAGTTTCGCCAACGCCGGCCAGGTGTCGCCGGGTTATGCCTCGCCGTGGGCCGCGCCGGGCGTGCCGCTCAAGGCCATCAAGTGGCTGCTGCAGCGCCACGCGCCGCTGGCGATCAAGGCCACTGCCGATATTGACCAATACCTGTGGATGGCACAGATGCTGCGCAACTGCACCGCCAGCCGCTATGCGATCAACAAGGAGCGCATGGTGCGCCTGTCCGAGTACAGCCGTGACTGCCTCGACGAGCTGCGCGCCGAAACCGGCATTGCCTACGAGGGCCGTAGCCTGGGGACCACCCAGCTGTTCCGCACCCAGGCCCAGCTCGACGGCGCGGCAAAAGACATCGCCGTGCTGAAAGAGTCGGGTGTGCCGTTCGAAGTACTCGACCGCGAAGGCATCGCCCGGGTCGAGCCGGCCCTGGCGAATGTCACCGACATTCTGGCCGGCGCCCTGCGCTTGCCCAACGACCAGACCGGCGACTGCCAGATGTTTACCACGCGCTTGGCGGAAATGGCCGAGAAGCTCGGAGTGCAATTCCGCTTCGGCCAGGATATCCAGCGCCTGGACTTCGCCGGTGACCGCATCAACGGTGTCTGGATCGACGGCAAGCTGGAAACCGCCGACCGCTACGTCCTTGCCCTGGGCAGCTACTCGCCGCAACTGCTCAAGCCTCTCGGGATCCGTGCACCGGTGTATCCGCTCAAGGGCTACTCCCTGACCGTGCCGATCACCAACCCGGCGATGGCGCCGACTTCGACCATTCTCGACGAAACCTATAAGGTCGCGATCACCCGCTTCGACAACCGTATTCGGGTGGGCGGCATGGCGGAAATCGCCGGTTTTGACCTGTCTCTCAACCCACGTCGGCGCGAAACCCTGGAGATGATCGTCAACGACCTTTATCCTCAGGGCGGCAATCTGGCCGAGGCGAGTTTCTGGACCGGCTTGCGTCCGACCACCCCGGACGGAACGCCCATCGTCGGTGCTACGCCCTTCAAGAATCTGTTCCTGAACACCGGCCATGGCACCCTTGGATGGACCATGGCCTGTGGTTCCGGTCGCCTGTTGGCCGACCTGATGGCGAAGAAAAAGCCGCAGATCAGCGCCGAAGGCCTCGATATTTCCCGTTATGGCAGCAAACACCAGGAGTCTGCAAAACATGTCAATCCAGCGCCAGCTCACCAATGACCGCATGAGCCAGGTTGTCGTGCACAACGGCACCGTTTACCTGGCCGGACAGGTCGGCGACGACATGAACGCCGGTATTGAACAACAGACCCGCGAAAGCCTGGCCAATATCGAGCGCTTGCTGGACCTGGCCGGAACCGACAAGAATCGTTTGCTATCGGTGACGATCTACTTGAAGGACATCGAGGCTCACTTCGAAGGCATGAACGCGGTCTGGGACAAATGGTTGCCCAAGGGCGTCGCCCCGGCCCGCGCCACGGTGGAAGCCAAGCTGTGCGAACCGGAGATCCTGGTAGAGCTGTCCGTCGTGGCCGCGTTGCCTTAAATAGCGGCCCAAACGATCCCTCTCCCGGTGCTGTTGGTGGTTCATGCTGTCAGCCAGCACCGGTTTTTTATTCATGACCGCCTAGAAGCCCGCCGCCATGCGTCCTGCCCGTGCCCTGATCGATCTCCAAGCCCTGCGTCACAACTACCAATTGGCCCGCGAAGTCACGGGGGCCAAGGCCCTTGCGGTGATCAAGGCCGACGCCTACGGGCACGGCGCGGTGCGTTGCGCCGAGGCGCTGCAGGACACGGCAGACGGGTTTGCCGTGGCCTGCATCGAAGAAGCCCTGGAACTGCGTGCCGGTGGGATCCGCGGACCGATCCTGCTGCTGGAGGGTTTTTTCGAGGCCAGTGAGCTGCCGTTGATCGTCGAGCACGATTTCTGGTGCGTGGTGCATTCGTTGTGGCAGCTCGAAGCGATTGAAAAAGCCGCGCTGAGCCAGCCGATCACGGTCTGGCTCAAGCTCGATTCCGGTATGCACCGGGTCGGCCTGCATCCGGCGGATTACCAAGCGGCCTACCGTCGCCTGCTCGCCAGCGGCAAGGTGGCGAAGATCGTGTTGATGAGTCACTTCGCCCGTGCCGATGAACTGCACGATCCCAGCAGCACCGAGCAACTGGCGATATTCGACAAAGCCCGCCAGGGCCTGGTGGCGCAGATCAGCCTGCGCAACTCACCGGCCGTGCTGGGCTGGCCGCAGGTACCCAGCGACTGGGTGCGCCCGGGCATCATGCTCTACGGGGCCACGCCCTTCGACGAGCCCAACGCCGTCGCCTCGCGCCTGCAACCGGTGATGACGCTGGAGTCGAAGATCATCTGCGTGCGCGAATTGCCCGCTGGCGAACCGGTGGGCTACGGTGCCCGTTTTGTGACCACGCAACCGACCCGGGTCGGGGTGGTCGCCATGGGCTATGCCGACGGCTACCCGCGCCAGGCGCCGAACGGTACGCCGGTGCTGGTGGATGGGCAGCGCAGCCAACTGGTCGGGCGGGTGTCGATGGACATGCTGTGTGTCGACTTGACCGATGTCCCCCAGGCCGGGCTCGGCTCGACCGTGGAGTTGTGGGGCAAGAACATCCTTGCCAGCGACGTTGCCAAGGCCGCCGACACCATCCCCTATCAGATTTTCTGCAACCTGCGGCGGGTGCCACGGCTCTATTCCGGGCATTGACGTACGGCGTCGGCTACCGAAAGTCGCTTCACCGCACAGGATTTGGGTCCAAGTGTTGTAAATACTGAACGCTGTCGCCATGATAACGCTCACTTTCCTCACAACCTGATTCCCTGGAGGCTCCAGCATTGGACGTCGGTGAACGACTGCAATCCATTCGTAAACTCAAAGGCCTTTCCCAGCGTGAGCTCGCCAAGCGTGCGGGCGTCACCAACAGCACTATTTCAATGATCGAGAAGAACAGCGTCAGCCCCTCGATCAGCTCGCTGCGTAAGGTCCTTGGCGGGATTCCCATGTCCATGGTCGAGTTTTTCTCCGAAGAAATCCTTCAGGAGAAACCGACTCAGATCGTTTATAAAGCCAACGAACTGATCGACATCTCCGACGGCGCCGTGACCATGAAGTTGGTGGGCAGGGCACACCCAAGCCGGGCGATCGCCTTCCTGAACGAAATCTATCCGCCTGGTGCCGATACCGGTGAAGAGATGCTCACCCATGAGGGCGAGGAAACCGGGATCCTGGTGGAGGGGCGGCTGGAACTGGTGGTCGGTGTCGAAACCTTCGTGCTCGAAGCGGGCGACAGCTACTATTTCGAAAGCACCAAGCCCCACCGTTTTCGTAATCCGTTCGACGTGCCGGCGCGACTGATCAGCGCAGCCACTCCGGCCAATTTCTAGAAAAAGCGGCGCCGGCCCCTGCGGCAAAGGCGCCCAGGGAAGTAACCGTCATTGCAAACAAGACCCTTGCGACTTTGGGGTTGTTTCAGTGTGACGGGCTTACCGCTATACTTGCGCCCGCCTGCAAACCGTGGCCGCAGGCGTGACTAGCCACCATTGAGGGTGTACGCGTGAACCTAATTATGAAAATGCTGGCTGCACCAGCAACCGTATTGGCCCTATGGGCAGTCAGTGCCCAAGCGGCGACCACCGACGAAATCGCCAAGCGCCTCGAACCGGTTGGCCAGGTCTGCGTCCAGGGGAAAGAATGCAAAGGCATGGAAGTTGCCACTGCCGCTGGCGGCGCGGGTGGTGCCAAGAAGCCGGCTGACGTGATTGCAAAGCATTGCAACGCTTGCCACGGCACAGGCCTGCTGGGCGCGCCGAAAATCGGTGACAAGGCGGCCTGGAAAGAGCGCGCCGATCACCAGGGCGGCCTCGACGGCATCCTGGCCAAGGCCATTACCGGCGTCAATGCCATGCCGCCTAAGGGCACCTGCGCCGATTGCTCGGATGACGACCTCAAGGGCGCCATCAAAGAGATGTCCGGCCTGTAATACGCCGATATCTTGCGCAAAAAAGCCGCTTACGAGCGGCTTTTTTGTGCCCCGGGGTTTTCCAGGGCTGTTCATCGCAACCAAGACCCGGCAAGCTCGGTCCAACCCACATTCATGGAGTGTCCAGGAGGGTCCGATGGTGCAGTTGTGTTCAATCGAACAGGCGGTGGATGACGTGCTCGAGCGCCTGCCCGCGCATATTCATCTCGGCATGCCCCTGGGGCTAGGCAAACCCAACCTGTTCGCCAACGCGCTGTACCGGCGCATTGCACAACTGCCCGAGCGGCAGTTGACCATCTACACGGCCCTGAGCCTGGGCCGACCGAAATTGGGCGATGGTCTGCAGAAGCGCTTCCTCGAGCCCTTTGTCGAACGGGTCTTCGGCGACTATCCCGAACTGGATTACCTGGCCGACCTGCATCAGGACAGCCTGCCACCCAACATACGAGTCGAGCAGTTCTTCATGCAGCCGGGCAGCCTGCTGCACAGCGCCTCGGCCCAGCAGAGCTACGTCAGCAGCAACTACAGCCATGCTGCCCGGGACATCAACGCTGCCGGCTTGAATCTGGTGGCGCAGTTGGTGGCGAGCGACCCTGAGCATCCGGATCGCCTGAGCCTGAGCTGCAATCCGGACATCACCCTCGACCTGCTGCCGATGATCGCCAAGCGGCGGGCGGCCGGGGAGACCATCCTCCTGGTCGGCCAGGTGCACAACGATTTGCCCTACATGCCGGGCGACGCGGAAGTCGGCATCGACGCCTTTGACCTGTTGATCGACGAGAAGGACAGTCACACGTTGTTTTCCACGCCGAACATGCCGGTGGGCTTCCAGGACCATCTGATCGGCCTGCACGCCAGTACTTTGGTGCGCGACGGCGGGACGCTGCAGATCGGCATTGGTTCCATGGGTGATGCATTGACCGCGGCGCTGTTGGCGCGCCAGGCCGATAACGCCGGTTACCAGGCGTTGCTGGCGGACTTGAACCTGAGCCAGTGGGCGCAACTGATCGAGCGCGAGGGTGGGGTCGAGCCGTTTGCCAAAGGGCTTTACGGCTGCAGTGAAATGTTCGTCAACGGTTTGCTGGTGCTGGCCGAGGCCGGAATCGTCCGGCGCAAGGTCTATCCCGATGTTTCGACCCAGGAACGGGCCAACGCCGGCACCCTCGATGAGGCGGCGCAACCTGACGGCATTTGCATACACGGCGGATTTTTCCTCGGGCCGCGCAGTTTTTATGAGCGCCTGCGCGAGTTGCCGCAAAGCCGTCTGCTCGAATTCAACATGACACGCATCAGTTACATCAACGAGCTGTACGGCCAGGAACAGCTCAAGCGCCTGCAGCGCCTCGACGCCCGCTTCATCAACACGGTCTTCATCATGACCCTGATGGGTGCCGGGGTGGCCGATCAGCTGGAGGACGGGCGGGTACTCAGCGGCGTGGGCGGGCAGTACAACTTCGTTGCCCAGGGCCATGCGCTGGAGGGTGGGCGTTCGATCCTGCTGCTGCGCAGTTGGCGTGAGGCCGGGGGCGAGATCAGCTCGAATATCGTCTGGGACTACGGACATTGCACGATTCCCCGGCACTTGCGCGACATCGTGGTGACCGAATACGGCATCGCCGACCTGCGCGGCAAGACCGACGCCGCGGTGATCGAGGCGTTGCTGAACATCAGCGACTCACGCTTCCAGCCGGGGCTGATCGAGCAGGCGCAAAAAGCCGGTAAGTTGCCGAAGGATTTTCGTCTCGATCCGCGATTCGCCGACAACACTTCGGAGCGTTTGCAGGCGATCCAGGCGCGGCATCCAAACCTGTTTCCGGAGTATCCGCTGGGCTGCGATTTTGACGACGTAGAGCGAGACCTGTTGCGGGCGCTGAACTGGCTCAAGAGCAAGTTCAAGCTCACCGAGATCCTGGAGCTGGGCAAGGCCGCCCTCGATGCGCCGGAGCCCTGGGAGTTTGCCGGGCATTTGGGGCGGATGCAGCTGACCAGCCCCGAAGGGCTGAAGGAGGAGTTGTTCCAGCGGTTGTTGCTGGCGGGGCTCAAGGCTACTGCGCCTTAGCGACCCACCTAAGCCCCTTGTGGGAGCGAGCTTGCTCCCACAGGAGGCACAGGGTTATTCGATGAAGGTCACAACCCCACCGGCCAACGACTTCACCCGCGCCAACGATTCAACCCGATAGCCCTGGGCATCCAATTCCGCACGGCCACCCTGGAACGACTTCTCGATCACAATCCCCAGCCCGGCGACGGTCGCGCCAGCCTGCTTGATGATGGAGATCAGCGCCTGGGACGCCTTGCCGTTGGCCAGGAAGTCATCAATGATCAGTACCCGGTCGCTGCTGGTCAGGTGACGCGGGCTGATGGCGACGGTGCTTTCGGTTTTCTTGGTGAACGAATACACGGTGGCCGACAGCAGGTTTTCCGTCAGGGTCAGGGACTGTTGCTTGCGGGCGAAGATCACCGGTACGCCCAGGTTCAGCCCGGTCATGATCGCCGGGGCAATGCCCGAGGCTTCGATGGTGACGATCTTGGTGATGCCCGAATCCTTGAACAACGCGGCAAATTCGTCGCCGATCAGCTTCATCAACTGTGGGTCGATCTGATGGTTCAGGAACGCGTCGACTTTCAGGACCTGATCGGAAAGCACGATGCCTTGTTCACGAATTTTCTGCTGCAGGGCTTCCATGAAGCCTCCTCTGATGACGCCTTGAGCGCCTGAAGTCGTTGAAAAAAGTAGTCGATTCTAGCGCTTTAGCATCGCGCGTATATCCGCCAGGGCGCTGTTGCCGCGAACGACTTTGACTTCCGTCGGCGTGTCGTCGTTGCCTTCCCAGGCCAGGTCGTCCGGCGGCAGCTCATCGAGAAAGCGGCTGGGGGCGCAGTCGATCACTTCGCCGTATTGCTTGCGCTTGGCGGCAAAGGTGAAGGCCAGCGTCTGGCGGGCCCGGGTAATCCCGACATAGGCCAGGCGCCGTTCTTCCTCGATGGTGTCGGCCTCGATGCTGGAGCGGTGCGGCAGGATTTCTTCTTCCATGCCCATGATGAACACGTAAGGAAACTCCAAGCCCTTGGAGGCGTGCAGCGTCATCATCTGCACGCCTTCGGCGCCGTCTTCCTCTTCTTGCTGGCGTTCGAGCATGTCCCGCAGCACGAGTTTGCCGATGGCGTCCTCGACGGTCATGTCGCCGTCTTCGTCTTTTTCCAGGGTGTTCTTCAACGCCTCGATCAGGAACCAGACGTTGCTCATGCGGTAGTCGGCAGCCTTGTCGCTGGAGCTGTTGGTACGCAGCCAGTTTTCGTAGTCGATGTCCATGACCATGCTGCGCAGTGCTGAAATCGGATCTTCCCCGGCGCACTGTTCGCGAACCTTGTCCATGAAGCGCTTGAAGCGCGCCAGGCGGTCGGTGAAGCGGCTGTCCAGATGTTCGCCCAGGCCGATTTCATCGGTGGCGGCGTACATCGAGATCTTGCGCTCGGTGGCATAGTTGCCGAGTTTTTCCAGAGTGGTCGAACCGATTTCCCGGCGCGGCACGTTGATCACCCGCAGGAAGGCGTTGTCGTCGTCCGGGTTCACGATCAGGCGGAAGTAGGCCATCAGGTCCTTCACTTCCTGGCGTCCGAAAAAGCTGTTGCCCCCCGACAGGCGATAAGGAATCTGGTGATGCTGCAGTTTCAGCTCGATCAGCTTGGCCTGGTAGTTGCCGCGGTACAGGATCGCGAAGTCGCTGTACGGCCGGTCGGTGCGCAGGTGCAGGCTGAGGATTTCCATGGCCACGCGCTCGGCTTCGGCGTCTTCGTTGCGGCAACGGATCACACGGATCTCGTCGCCGTGGCCCATCTCGCTCCACAGTTGTTTTTCGAACTCGTGGGGGTTGTTGGAAATCAGCACGTTGGCACAGCGCAGGATGCGGCTGGTGGAGCGGTAGTTCTGCTCCAGCATCACCACTTTGAGCGACGGATAGTCATCCTTGAGCAGCATCAGGTTTTCCGGCCGCGCGCCGCGCCAGGCATAGATCGACTGGTCGTCGTCGCCCACCACGGTGAACTGGTTGCGTTTGCCGATCAGCAGCTTCACAAGCAGATATTGGCTGGCGTTGGTGTCCTGGTATTCGTCCACCAGCAGGTAGCGGACCTTGTTCTGCCATTTTTCGAGGATGTCGGCGTGGTCCTGAAACAGCTTGACCGGCAGCAGGATCAGGTCGTCGAAGTCCACCGCATTGAACGCCTTGAGGGTGCGCTGGTAGTGGGTGTAGACGATGGCGGCGGTCTGTTCCTTGGGATTACGGGCGTTTTCCAGGGCTTGTGGCGGCAGGATCAGGTCGTTTTTCCACGAGCCGATCATGTTCTTGATTTCGTCCACGCCGTCGTCGCCCGAGTATTCCTTCTGCATGATGTCGGTCATCAGGGCCTTGACGTCGGTCTCGTCGAAAATCGAGAAGCCCGGCTTGTAGCCCAGCCGCGCGTGTTCCTTGCGGATGATGTTCAGGCCCAGGTTGTGGAAGGTGCAGACCGTCAGGCCGCGGCCTTCGCCGGCGCGCAGCAGGCCGCCGACCCGTTCCTTCATTTCCCGGGCGGCCTTGTTGGTGAAGGTCATGGCGACGATGTACTGGGCGCGGATGCCACAATTCTGGATCAGGTGCGCGATCTTGCGGGTGATTACGCTGGTCTTGCCGGAGCCTGCACCGGCGAGCACCAAAAGAGGGCCGCCGACATAGTTCACGGCTTCTTGCTGCCGGGGATTGAGTCGGGACATGACAGAGTCAGGGAGTCGTTTGCGAAATGGGCCGGCATTTTAACAGGCTCAGCGAATTGTGCTGCTCTGTCCGACTTGTGACGCATAGCGCATTGTCATTTGCCGCTTCTGCTACTTTCACGCAGGATGTGGGGCCAATTGCGTCCAGCGCAGGGTTTGGAGTGGAAAAAAACCACCAAAACCGCGTGTTTGAGAACCATTGGCATTGGTCATTGCCCATCGGCGCGTCATAATGCCCGGCGCCTACCACCTTGCAGAGTCTAGGGAGTCAGCTTGTCAACGCCTGTCGAACCCTTGCGTTTGCTGTTATTGGCCCAAGAGCCTGCGTGGTCAGCAATATTGCGCGAGTGCCTGGCGCCCTTGGGGCCCTCGGTCGTGTTGATCAGCGCCCCGAGCTGGGAATCGGTCAGCAGCCTGTTCGAAGATAATCGCAACGCGGTGTTGTTGACCGTTACGGCGTTGCAGCCGGCGCCGGGCCGTTGCAGCCTGCCGACGATCCTGTTGCTTGAGCACGAGCCGGCGGTTGCCCCCGACGGTGTCAGCGACTGGTTGGTGCGTGATGTCCTCGACAGCGCGACCCTGCGTCGTTGCCTGCGCCATGTGCGCGAACGCGGCGTGCTGGAAAATACCTTGCAGCGCCTCGCCGAACAGGACCCATTGACGGGCATCGCCAATCGCCAGGGTTTCCAGACGCTGCTGGCGGCGCGCCTGGCGGAAAACGACGGCCGTGGCCTGGCGCTCGGTCATCTGGACCTGGACAACTTTCGTCACGCCAACGACGCCCTCGGCCACCAGGCCGGTGACCGCTTGATCCTGCAAGTGGTGTCGCGGCTCAAGAGCTCGCTCGAGGCCGGCGATCAATTGGCGCGGTTGGGCAGTGATGAATTTGCCCTGCTGATCGACACCCGCCGCGCACCACAGCGGGCCGAGTGGATGGCCGAGCGTATTACCGAAGCCTTGGCCGAACCCTATTGGGTGGACGGTGAAAGCCTGCTGATCGGCTGCAGCCTGGGCGTTGCCCATGCTCGCGCCCAGGCCGGCGCCGATCCGCTGATGTGGCACGCCCACATCGCCATGCAGCAGGCCAAGAGCACCCAGGGCTGCACCTTTCATATCTTCAACGAGCGCATCAATCGCAACGCCCGCAGCCTCGCCGACCTGGAAAGCGAACTGCGCCGGGCACTGCGCCGTGACGAGTTGGAACTGCATTACCAGCCACGGCTGAACCTCGATGGCGGCCACATTGTCGGCCTCGAAGCGTTGGTACGCTGGCGTCACGGCGAACGTGGCTTGCTGCCACCGAGTGAGTTCGTGCCGCTGGCCGAACAGAGCGGCCTGATCGTGCCGCTGGGCTACTGGGTGATTTCCCGGGCGCTGCGGGACATGCAGGCCCTGCGCGAGCGTGGGCTGGCGCCGTTGCACATGGCGGTCAACCTGTCGTTCCGACAGTTCCAGGACAGCCAGTTGCTGCCGACCCTGAGCCGGCTGATTGCCGAGCGGGGTGTCGAGGCGCAATGGCTGGAGTTCGAACTCACCGAAACCGCCGTCATGCGCCGCAGCGAACTGGTCAAGCAGACCATGGATGCCCTGGGCCGCCTGGGGGTGCGCTTCTCCCTGGACGACTTCGGCACCGGCTTCTCCTCGTTCGTGCACCTCAACAGCCTGCCGATCGCCTTGCTCAAGATCGACAAGAGCTTCGTCGGTGGCATGGAGCAGCGCGAAGAGAACCGCAAACTGGTGCACGCGATGATCAACCTGGCGCACAACCTCAATCTGGAAGTGGTGGCCGAAGGGGTGGAAACCCAGGAACAACTGGACCTGCTACGCGGCTTCGGTTGCGACCAGGTGCAGGGTTTCCTGATCAGCAAGCCGTTGCCGTTGCCGGAGTTGGTTGAGTACTTGATGTTCGAGGGTGATCAGCAGTCGATGCTGGAAATCAGCTGACACAAACCCATGTGTGTGCGGGCTTGCTCGCTCCCACAAAGGGATGGATTTCACTTGGCCTGGATGGCCTCGAAACGCTGCCGTCCGGGCTCACTGCGAATCATCCGCTTCATCTTCCATTCAAACGCCGCTGTCAGGCTCACGGCCGCGCAGGCCAGCCCCAGGGCCAGGCCCCACCAGACGCCGGTCGGGCCCCAGTTCAGGTGGAACGCCATCCACCACGCCGCCGGTGCGCCGATCAGCCAATAGCAACCCAGGCCCACCAGGAAGGTGGTCTTGGCGTCCTTGAGCCCGCGAATGCAGCCCATGGCGATGGTTTGCGTGCCATCGAACAGCTCGAACCACGCCGCCACCGCCAGCAGGCTCACAGCCAGGTTGATCACATCGCGGAACGCCGGGTCGTCGTGGTCCAGGAACAAGCCGACCAATTGATGGGGCAGCAGCCAGAACACCATGGCGAACGCCAGCATGGTGGCCGCGCCAAAGCCAATCCCGACCCGACCGGCCAGGCGTGCCATCAGCAGTTGCCCGGCACCGTAGTGCTGGCCGATGCGCATGGTGATGGCGTAGGACATCCCGGCCGGCACCATGAACGCCACCGAGACGATTTGCAACGCGATCTGGTGGGCTGCCAACGACGTGCTGCCCATGGTGCCCATGCACAGCGCGGCGAACGCAAACAGCCCGACCTCCACCGCGTAGGTGCCGCCAATCGGCAGGCCCAGGCGCCACAGTTCCTTGAGGTACTGGCGATTGGGCCGCGACAGGCCTTCGAGCAACGGATAGGCGCGGTAGGCCGGGTGCCGATGGATATGCCAGGCCAGCGCCAGGGCCATGCAGTTGGCAACGATGGCCGTGACCAGGCCGATCCCCATCAGGCCGAGTTTCGGCAGGCCGAACATTCCGGTGATGAGCGCGTAATTGAGCAGGAAGTTGGCCACGGTGCCGCCGAGGCTGATCACCATGACCGGTGTGGCCCGGCCAATGGCGCTGGTGAAACCGCGCAGGGCCATGAAGCTCAAGTAGCCGGGCAGGGCGAACGGCAGCGCCAGCAGGAACTGTCCGGCGGACAGCACGTTGGTTTCGGTCTGGCCGAACATCAGCAGCACTGGCTTGAGATTCCACAACAGCAACCCGGCCATCAGCGCCATCAGCCAGGCCAGCCATAACCCGGCCTGGGTCAACCGGGTGGCGCCTTCGACATCGCCTGCGCCCTGGCGGATCGCGACCAGCGTGCCCACCGCAGCGATCACGCCGATGCAGAAGATCGACACGAACGAATAGGTGGCCGCCCCAAGCCCACCGCCGGCCAAGGCTTCGGGGCTCAGGCGCGCCATCATCACGGTGTCGGTGAGCACCATCAGCATGTGCGCCAACTGCGAGGCAATCAACGGCCCCGCCAGCCGCAGGAGGGCCCAGAGTTCGGTACGCACCGGATGCCGCATGATCATCACGCTCCATGTTCAAACAAGGCAGTAAAGCAACGATTCTCGGCGCTCTCGGCGGATTGCACAAAGGGATAAAAAAGATCGCTGGCATGATTAAAACTCATGCTGGACGCGTTTCTGGTAGGGTTTGCAAACAACGCCATGGAGCTTTTGCGATGTCTCGTCGTCTTCCTCCTCTTTATGCGCTGCGGGCATTCGAAGCCGCGGCGCGCTACAGCTCGTTCACTCGCGCCGCTGAAGAGCTGTCGATCACCCAGAGCGCCGTCAGCCGGCACATTCGCACGCTGGAAGATCACTTTGCCTGTCGGCTGTTCCTGCGCAGCGGCCGTAACCTGCAATTGACCGAGGCCGCACGGTTACTGTTGCCGGGCGTACGTGAGGGTTTCATGGCGCTGGAGCGGGCTTGCCATACCTTGCATGGTGAGGACGGCATCCTGCGCATGAAGGCGCCTTCCACGCTGACCATGCGCTGGTTGTTGGCGCGCTTGAGTCGCTTCCGGCATTTGCAGCCCGGCAACGAGGTGCAACTGACCAGTGCCTGGATGGACGTCGACTCGGTGGACTTCAACGTCGAGCCCTTCGATTGCGCCGTACTACTGGGCAACGGGCATTTTCCGGCAGACTGGGAGGCCAGTTTGCTGTTTCCCGAGGAATTGATCCCGGTGGGCGCGCCGAACCTGTTGAACGACCAGCCCTGGGATGTGGCGCGGTTGGCCAGCGCTGAATTGCTGCACCCCACGCCGGATCGCCGGGACTGGCGCAATTGGCTGCAACGCATGGGGCTGTCCGACAAGGTCTCGCTCAAAGGGGGGCAGGTGTTCGATACCCTGGAGCTGGGCATGATCGCGGCAGCACGCGGCTATGGGGTCTCCATGGGCGATCTGCTGATGGTGGCTGAAGACGTCGCCCAGGGGCGCCTGAGCCTGCCATGGCCGACGGCTGTCGCCAGCGGTGAACACTATTACCTGGTCTGGCCGAAAACCCGGCCGGGAGGTGAACGTTTGCGCCGGCTCAGCGACTTCCTCCAAGGTGAGGTGAAGGCCATGCAATTACCTGATGTGCAGCGTCTGGGCTGAAACGTTGCAGTTGGCGTGCTAGCCACTTGATATTAATCCTTCCAAGCCGCTCAAGTATTTGGCTTTGCCGCCGAATCCGTGAAGATGGAACCTTCGTTCAGAAAGGCCAACTTACACCCTACCCCGAATAAAATGCCGAGCGTGCGAGCGTGATCAGGATGATCCGGTCTCTCGGCCAGGAGCCGTCATGTCTCAACCCCGTGCCCGGATCGCCTCACAGCTAGGCCTTGCCCTCGCTGTGATATTGGCGGTCGTGATCTCCGGCAGTACCGTCTTTGCCCTGCGTTCGCTGGACGCTGCCAACCTCGCCACCCGTGAAGAACACCTGGCCAGCGAAGCGCGCCTGATGGCCGATCAGCTCAATACGTTCCACGGTACCTTGCGCGAGAGTACCCAGCGCTTGGCCGGCCTGTTCGAAAAGCGCTTCAGCGCGGGCCTGAGCGTGCATCCAGACCAGCCGGTGACAGTGGCGGGCGTGCAAACCCCAGGCTTGAACCTGGGTAGCGAAGTGTTGAACAACAACTTCAAGGAAGTGGACGACTTCAAAGCGATGACAGCCGGGGTCGCCACGGTATTCGTGCGCAGCGGCGACGATTTCATCCGCGTCAGTACTTCCGTCAGCAAACAGGACGGTACGCGGGCCATCGGCACTGTGCTCGACCGCGCCGGTCCCGCCTACGGCCCGGTGATCAGCGGGCAGAGCTACATTGGTCGGGCCCTGCTTTTCGGGCGCTTCTACATGTCGCAGTACACGCCGGTACGCGACAGCAGCGGCAAGATCATTGCCGTGTTGTACGTAGGCTTCGACTACACCGATGCGCAGAACGCGCAGTTCGAGAACCTCAAGCGCTTCCGTATCGGCCAGACCGGTTCCCTGGCGCTGCTGGACGAACAAAACAAATGGCTGGTACCGCCGGCCGGTGTGCAGGCGCTGGACAACGCTACCGCAACCATCACGGGCCTGATCAAAAAGCCGGGCAAAGGCGCGTTCTGGACCGATACCGCCGAAGATTTCTACAGCGTTGCCGTACCGTTCGAAGGTGGGCCGTGGGCGGTGGTGGCGAGCATGCCCAAAACCGAGATTCGTGCCGTGACCTGGAGCGTCGGTACGCAACTGGCCATTGGCAGCCTGCTGGCGATGTTGTTGGCGGTCGGCTCGGCGATGTGGTTGCTGCGCAGCAAACTGGCGCCGCTCGGGGACCTGGTGCGCCAGGCCGAAGCCTTGGGCGCCGGTGACCTGAGCGTGCGCCTGAACGTGTCGAGCCATGATGAGATCGGTCAGTTGGCCCGTGCCTTCAACCAGATGAGCCAGGCCTTGTCGACCATGGTCGAGCACATCCGCAAGGCCTCCCAGGAGGTCAACAGCCGTGCCCAGGCGCTGTCCGGGTTGTCCAGCGGGGCGTATGAAGGCATGGAGCAGCAATCCGGCGAAATCACCAGCATGGCCGGCGCGGTGGAAGAGTTCAGTGCGACCTCATTGAACATTGCCGACAACATGGGCAACACCGAGCGCCTGGCCCAGGAAAACGCCCAGCAAACCCGCATTGGCCGAACCTCGATGGACGAAGCGTCGTCGTCCCTGGAGCAAATTGCCGGTGCGCTGAACAGCACGGCCACGGTCATCAATACCTTGGGCCAGCGTTCCCAGGAAATCGGCGGCATCGTGGGTGTGATCACCTCGATCGCCGAGCAGACCAACCTGCTGGCCTTGAACGCCGCTATCGAAGCCGCCCGCGCAGGCGAGCAGGGCCGTGGTTTCGCCGTGGTGGCCGATGAAGTCCGCAGCCTGGCTTCCCGTACTCGCCAGGCTACTGACGAAATTTCCAGCATGATCAATAGCATCCAGCAGGAAACCGGCAATGCCATCAGCACGATGGAGCAGGGCAACCTGTTGATGCAGGAAGGCCTGTCGCGCAACGCCAACGTGGCCACGGCCCTGGCCCGAATCGATGAGCAGAGCCGTTCGGCGGGCCAGCAGTTTGCGGCGATCACCACCGCCACCCAGGAACAAAGCAGCACTGCGACCCTGCTCAGCAGTAACCTGCAAAGCATCGCCATGGCCAACAGCGAACAGCGCGAAGTGGTCTCGAACCTGGCACTCACCGCCAAGGAACTGGAGAAACTGGCCCAGGACCTGCGCCAAGAGGTTGATCGGTTCCGCTGAAGCCTCCCGTCATGAGCAAGCTCACCCATACCCCAGTGAGCGAGCTTGCTCGCGATGACGGCTGTCCGGCCAACATCATCTCAATCTGACCCAGCGCCTTCGCGAGCAGGCTCGCTCCCACAAAAGCTGCCATCTGGTGGTCGTGCCTTTTTTAGGAATATTGCTGTTTTTAAGCTTGCTGAAACGTTTCTTCAAGTCTATAAAAACCGCACAACTCCAATAAAAGGTCGTGACCATGACTCCGCTCAAACTCCTCATCACCCTTGGCGCCTTGGGCGCTGCCTCCCATGCGATGGCTTGGGACTACGTCCTGCTGGATACGGATAAAGCCGCTCAACCCTGGCAAATCACCAGCCAGCAACTCGGTGTGAAAACCGGCAAGCCCTTTTCCGTGACGATGCGCACCCTGCACGGCGGCCGGCAGGAAGGCGTCAGCATCGTCGACATCGACAATGGCACCCTGAAGCTTTCAGTCGTCCCGACCCGTGGCATGAACGTGCTGCAGGCTTCGGTCGGGAATGTGCGCATGGGTTGGGATTCGCCCGTCAAGGAAGTGGTCAACCCGGCGTTCATCGAACTCAACGGTCGAGGCGGGCTGGGCTGGCTCGAAGGGTTCAACGAGTTGGTCACCCGTTGCGGCTACGAGTGGGTCGGCCATCCCGGCATGGACAATGGTGAGCTGCTGACCCTGCATGGTCGCGCCGCTAATATTCCTGCCAACAAAGTCACGTTGCACATTGATGAAAAACCGCCTTACACCATCACCCTGCGGGGCGAGTTGAAGGAGCAGGCGTTCAAGAAGGTCGACTTTTCGGTACAGACCGAACTGGTCACCGAGCCCGGCAGCGTGACGTTCGCGCTCAGCGACACACTGACCAACAACGGCGATTACCCGAAGGAATACCAAGCGCTCTACCACAGCAATTTCAGCACGCCTTTCCTGGAGCAGGGCGCTCGTTTCGCGGCACCGGTCAAGCAGGTCTCGCCGTTCAACGACAAGGCCAAGGGCGATTTGCCGGATTGGCAAACCTACCGAGCCCCGACCAAGGATTATGACGAAACCGTCTATAACGTCGTGCCCTACGCTGACGCCAAGGGCGACACCCTCACCGTGCTGCACAACAAGGCCGGCAGCCTCGGTGTGTCGGTAGGCTTCAACACCGGTACGCTGCCCGTGTTCTCCCTGTGGAAAAATACCGATACCCAAGGCCAGGGCTACGTGACCGGGTTGGAACCGGGCACCAGTTTTTCCTATAACCGCCGGTATCAGCGGCCACTGGGCCTGGTGCCCACGATCGGGCCGAAAGAGCACAAGCAGTTCCAGATCCACTACAGCCTGTTGGCGGACAAGGGCGCTGTGGATAAGGCGCTCAAGCGCATCAATGCGATCCAGAACGGTCAAAAGACCGAAGTGCGCGATACGCCGCTGGTGGACCTGACCAAGCCGTGATCAGGGTGTAGCAGGCCGATACTGCAACGCTTCGGCCAGATGCTCGCGGCGGATGCTTGCCGCTTGTTCCAGGTCGGCCAATGTCCGGGCGACCTTGAGCAGGCGGTGGGCGGCACGCAGCGACAAGGTCAGCCGCTCGCAGGCGGTTTCCAGCCAGGTTTCGTCGGCTGTGGATAACTTGCAATGCCGACGCAGGCCCGGCAGATCCAGGAAGGCATTGGCGCAGCCCTGGCGTCGCTGTTGGCGTTCCCGGGCCTCGGCCACTCGTTCGGCGACAGTGGCCGTGTCCTCGCCCGTTGTGCTCTTCGGGTTAAGTGCGGTGGCTTCCCGGGCCACGGTCAAGTGCAGGTCGATACGGTCCAGCAAAGGACCGGACAACTTGTTGCGGTAGCGCTGCACCATGTCCGGTGAGCAGGAGCAACGACCGCTGGGTTCGCCAAGATATCCACAGGGGCAGGGGTTCATCGCCGCCACCAGTTGGAAGCGTGCCGGAAACCGTACTCGATCACGGGCGCGGGACACCACGATGTGCCCTGACTCCAGCGGTTCTCTCAAGACTTCCAGCACCTTGC
Organism: Pseudomonas sp. 3JA; assembly: GCF_036961705.1. NCBI lineage: Bacteria > Pseudomonadati > Pseudomonadota > Gammaproteobacteria > Pseudomonadales > Pseudomonadaceae > Pseudomonas > Pseudomonas sp. 3JA. The sequence continues at coordinate 83,039 of NZ_JBAMDJ010000025.1, read as the reverse complement.
GGTCGAACTCCGGCAGCTCGTCGAGAAACAGCACGCCATGGTGGGCGAGGGTTATTTCCCCGGGTTGCGGTTTCGAGCCGCCACCCACCAGTGCTGGGCCGGAAGCCGAGTGATGGGGCTGGCGAAACGGCCGCTGCGGCCAATGGCTCAGCGGCACGCAACTGGCAACCGACTGAATCGCCGCCACCTCAAGGGCCTCGCTCTCGGCCAGGGGCGGCAGCAGCCCGGGCAGACGGCTCGCCAGCAAGGTCTTGCCAGTGCCCGGTGGTCCGCTGAACAACAGGTTATGTGCCCCCGCGGCAGCGATCAGCAGGGCACGCTTGGCCCCGGCCTGGCCTTGTACTTCATTCAGGTCGGGGTAGGGCTTGCTGGCCGAGAGCAGTCCATTGGAAACGAAAGGCTCGACCGGTGTGTGCCCATTGAAGTGGGCCACTGCTTCGAGCAGATGATCCACGGCGATCACCTTGAGGCCCGACGCGAGGCAGGCTTCCTCGGCGTTGGCCCGCGGCACCACCAGCATGCGTCCGGCCTTGCGAGCCGCCAGCGCCGCCGGCAGTACCCCGCGCACCGGGCGCACCGCGCCGGACAAGGCCAACTCACCGAGACACTCGACGTCGTCCAGCGTCAGGGTTGGCACCTGCACACTGGCTGACAGGATGCCCAGGGCAATCGCCAGGTCGAACCGCCCGCCGTCCTTGGGCAGATCCGCCGGCGCCAGGTTCAGGGTGATGCGCCGCGCTGGGAAGCTCAGGCCCGAATTGATGATCGCGCTGCGCACCCGGTCCTTGCTTTCCTTCACCGCCGTCTCCGGCAGGCCAACCATCGTCAGCGACGGCAAGCCATTGGCCAGGTGGACTTCAACGGTAACGGCAGGCGCCTCGACCCCTACTTGGGCGCGGCTGTGGACGATGGCAAGCGACATGAATCATTCCTTGAGTGAATAGGGCGCCGCGTCCTGCGGCTCTGGAAGGTTAGTCGTGGGGATGAGCTTGGGCGCGGCAATTGAAGGGGGAAAATTTGGCAGGATGTTTCGACAGCGAGTGACGGCCGAGGGCGACAAGCGCGGTGCGGTAGCGCATATCACCGTCTCACCTGTCCACGCAAAATGCCCGGGAAGGGCCCTCTGCTAGACTCCGATTTGCCCAGTCGGCACTTGGCGGTATCAACGGCACAACGAGGAAGTGGCCATGAACGATTTGCTGGCTCTGTTAACCGACAAGCGCTTCATGCCCCACGGGCATTGCTACATGTGGCGCCCGGATCTGCTGTGGACGAATGTGATCGCCGATGGCTTGATCGCCCTGTCCTACGTCACCATCCCCTTCACGCTCCTGTACTTTATCCACAAGCGCAAGGACGTGCCGTTTGACTGGATGCTCGCGGCCTTTGGCGTGTTTATCCTGGCCTGCGGGACCAGCCATGTGATGGAGATCCTGACCATCTGGCAGCCTTATTACTGGTTGATGGCGCTGGTCAAGGTCATCACCGCGATTGCCTCGGTGATTACCGCCATCCTGCTGGTCCGGCTGGTACCGGCGGCCCTGAAGATCCCCAGCCCGCAGCAATTGGCCAAGGTCAACGACGAGTTGCGCGAGGCCCAGGCCGAACTGGTCACCACCGCCCGCCGCGCCGGCATGGCGGAGATCGCCACCAATGTGCTGCACAACGTTGGCAATGTGCTCAACAGCGTCAATGTGTCAGCCCAGGTCCTGTACGAGAAGGTGCACACCTCCAAGGGGCCCGGGGTGGCCAAGGTTGTCCAGTTGATGAAGGAGCATCCCGACGACCTCGGCGACTTCATCAGCAGCGACCCGAAAGGACGCGCGCTACCGGACTATCTCGACAAGCTGGCCGACGCGTTGGCCGTCGAGCAGCAGGGCATGATCGCCGAGTTGGCGCAGTTGACCCGCCGCATCGACCACATCAAGGAAATCGTCGCCACCCAGCAATCCTACGCCGGCAACGCCAGCGTGCTGGAGCCGGGCTCGTTGCGTGAGCTGGTCGAGGATGTCGTGCGCATTTGCGATGTGTCCCTGGCCCGCCACCACATCACGCTGATCAAGGAGTTCAGCGATATACCGCAAATGCCACTGGACAAGCACCGCGTGCTGCAGATCCTGGTGAATCTGATCAACAACGCCAAGCAGGCGCTGGACGCCGGTGTGAACCGGCCACCGCAGATCATCCTGCGCCTGAAGGTCGTTGACGATGGGCGCGTGCGGGTCGAGGTCCAGGACAATGGCGAGGGGATTGCGCAGGACAATCTTGCGCGGGTGTTCGAGCACGGCTTCACCACGCGTGTCGACGGTCACGGCTTTGGTTTGCACAGCTGTATTCTGGCGGCGCACGAAATGGGCGGCGATCTGACGGCGCAGAGCGCGGGGCCGGGCCAGGGCGCGCTCTTTATCCTGGAGCTGCCGCTGGCACTGACCCCGGCTCCCTCTCAGCGGGTGGCGGGCGGTTGAGCTGGCCCTACACCTCCCTCAGCAATTGATCGGCGATACGAATGCTCAGTGCGGCCCCGGTCAACGTGGGGTTCACGCAGGACGATGACGGCATCACGCTGGTCCCGGCGATAAACAGGTTGGCGTGGTCGTGGCTACGGCAGTCGCGGTCGACCACCGAGTTCTTCGGATCGTCGCCCATGATGGTGGTGCCCATGATGTGCTGACGGTTCTGGAAGTTGACGTCGGTGCTGAGGATGTCGGCGTCGAGCAGGTGGGCGAACTGCTTGAGGTCCTCCAAGGCCTTTTCCTTGCCCGCGTGCCAGTAGTCGGGAACGCTGTAGTAGATTTCCGGTACCGGCAGGCCTATCGCGTCGAAGCGAGTCTTGCTCGGGGTGACGCGGTTTTCCGGCAACGGCAGGGTCTCGAAGTCCACCGCCCAGTTCAAGGAACGTGCCGACTGCAGGCGGATCTGTTCGTCGAGCTTGGAGCCCAGCACGCCCTTGGCGATCAGGTTGGTGGTGATCTGCGAGGTGGGCACCGTGTTGCGGACCTTGATCTTGTAGCTCGGGTAGTCCTTGCGGAACGCGCCGTCGCGGCTGTTCAGGTAGACCAGCAACTGGGTCGGACCCTCGCCGGGCCACATGTCCTCCTTGGTCATCACGTTCATGCTCACGCCGGTGTGGTCCATCAGGTTGCGACCGACCTGATCGGAAGTATTGGCGATGCCGTTGGGGTATTTCTCGGACGTGGACATCAGCAACAGCTTCGGCGATTCGATGCCATAGGCCGCCAGCACGAAGTACCGGGCGGTCAGGCGATGCTGGGTCTTGTCGGGGCGCATGTACCAGATCGCGGTGATCTTGCCGTCATCGCCGGCCTCGATCCGGTACACCACCGAATTGTCCAGGACCTTGGCGCCATGGCGCTCGGCCTCGTCGATATGCATCGAACCGTCGTACTTGGCGGCAATCGGGCAGACCGGGTTGCAGTTGTTGTTGCCCGCGCACGGTGGGCGTTTGCCATAGGGGCGGGTGGCGCGACCATTGGGTTCGAGGATCGGGTTGTAGCCGCCCTTGCTCAACAGGCTCGAGAGGCGCTTGAACATGTAGCTGGGCTTCAGGCCTTCCATCGGGTAGGGAATCGAGCGCGGTGGATAAGCCGCGCCACCCTGGCCGCTTTCATCCTGGCCGTCGACCCCGGACACGCCCAGCTCGGTCTCGGCGCGGGCGTAGAAGGGCTCCAATTCGTCATAGCTGATCGGCCAGTCACGCCCGCGTCCGTAGAGGGAGTTGAGGCGGAAGTCGTTGGGCAGCATGCGCCACAGCGAGGAACCGAAGTGCCAAGTGGTGCCGCCGACCACTCGCAGGTAGGAGGTGTTGTACTTCACCGGGCCGACCTGCTGCAGGTAGTCGCCATAGGTGGAGGGCGCATGGGGCAGGCTCGGATAGGGCGAGCCGGCACCCTGCAGCTTGGCGTTGGCCAGCGAGAGCTTGACCGGCGCGTTGCGGAAGGTCTCGACGATGTCGCGGCGGTTCACCCGTGGACCCGCTTCGAGGACGATCACGGATTTGTTCGCCTTGGCCAGCTCGCTGGCAATCAAGCCACCCATCACGCCGGAACCGATGACGACCACATCGGCGTCGTAAACAACGCTGCTCATAGTTTGAAATCCTGCGTGTCGGCTGGCTTGGCGCCCCAGGATTCGGGGCCGCCACCGTAGGTTGGAATGATGAGAATGCCGTGGGTCGGGCGATACATCAGCGCTTCGCGGTAGCTGATCAGTTCGGCATCGGCGAGCTCGCCGACGATGCCCAAGTACCAGGCCGAGATGATGCTGGTGGCCGTCGCTTTCAACGATGGGTCCGGGTTGGCCTGGGCCAGGTATTCATCCACATGCTTGAAGCCCTGCCTGTCGACCAGTTGCTTGAGGGCGCCGACATTGCCGCTGAAGTTCGGTGCGCGCCGGCTCAGGGCGCGGTAGTAGCGCGCCGCCAGGACCGGGTTGACCGGACGGCTGACAAGGAATTGCGACAGGGCGATAAAGTCCTGGTCGCCCTCGGCCATCACCGATTGCCAGGGGGCGAGCCCTCCGGCCAGGGCCACCAGGCCCAGGGTGACTGACCCGCGCAGCAGGCTACGGCGGGACAGTCGGGCGGTAGGGATGGATGAAACGGGCATGTGGGTGTCGGTCATTGAAGTTTCCATTGCTCAGGCCTCCTGCAGCCGGCGACGAGCCTTGAGTCTGTAAAGCCCCAGGAGGATCAGCAGGCCGAGCACAACCAGTGCCGGTACGCTGTAGCGTGCCAGCACGGTGATGGGGGCCTTGGGTCCACCTTCGCGTACCTGTGCCACATCGGCGGCAGTCACGTTCAAGCCGGCGTTGCCGTAGCGGGACAGGACGTAGTTGCTGACGTCGGCGATCTGCTGGTCGTCGAGGCGATCGGTGAACAGCGCGCCGGGACCGAAGGCCGGCATGTCGATTGCCACGCCGTCGACTTCGCGATGCACGCCGTAGACGATGGTCGCGATCAGGTTGTCGCGGCGGCTGGTCGCGGTGTTGTGGAACAGTGACGGATACTCACGGGTGCCCTCGCCGTTGGCCTGGTGACAGTTGGCGCAGGTGCCGCTGAAGATGTGCCAGCCCGGATTGTCCTGCGGCTTGCCGCCGCGCAGGTTGAGTTCGTCGTTCGAGGCCTGGCCGAAGGTATGGCGGGCCTGGCGTTCGCCGGTGGCGATTGGCTGGGTCTGCAGCAAGTAGGCGGCGATGGCCTTGAGGTCCTCCTCGCCGAGGTACTGCAGGCTGTGCTCGACCGCCTCGGCCATGGGCCCGGCAGCCTGCGCCTTGCCCTCCACATGACCGCTGCGCAGGTAGGCAACGAGCTCATCGCTCGACCAGGCGCCGATACCGCTGGTCTTGTCCGAGGTGATGTTCGGGGCGTACCAGGCCCCCAGCGAACCACCGGAAAGCGCCTTGGCGTTATCCGCCGCCATCAGGACATTGCGTGGGGTATGGCAGGTGTCGCAGTGGGCCAGTGCATTGACCAGGTAGTCGCCGCGATTGACCTGCGCGGACTTGCCCGGATCCGCCTCGAAGCGTTTCTGGCGATGGAACAAGGCGTTCCAGCCGAGCATCGAGGCGCGGATATTGAACGGAAAGTCGAGCTCGGTCTTGGGGCTGGGCGTATCCACCGGCTCGACTTCATCCATGAAGTACTGGTACAGGGCGGCGACGTCACTGTCGGTCATCTTTGCGTAGGAGGTGTAGGGCATTGCCGGGTACAGGTGGGTGCCGTCCGGGGTCACACCGTCGCGCACGGCGCGGGCGAAGTCTGCCTGAGTGTATTGGCCGATGCCGGCACTCCTGGAAGGGGTGATGTTGGTTGAGTAGATGGTGCCCATCGGCGAGTTGAGTGGGTAACCGCCGGCAAAGGGCTTGCCACCGACGGTGCTATGGCAGGCCACGCAATCGGCGGCCACCGCCAGTCGCTTGCCGGGCGAAGCGCTGGTGTCGAGTGTCTCGCCGTGGGTCGCCAGGCTGATCGTCATCAGGGCCAGGCCGCCCGCGAGCATATTCCTCATGGACTTCACCTTGCCCACGCTGGGCAATGGCTGGTCCCTCCTCTGCGGATACATGTGTCACTCCTCATGGATTTCGACGCGTGGCCTTTGGCTCGGTTCGTAAAAATTGCACAGTTGTACGATGTCTTGCGTTGCGACAAAGATTTCACATGGTGTAACATTTTGCAACGTTTATGGCTAATGGCTACTATCTGTTTGTTTTTATTTAATGGCTCTAGTACGCGCATTTCATAAATTCATTAGCAAAATAATCGTCAACGGAGCAGGCCAGAAAGAAGGGAAATTGCGTCATCCAGATTGAGGGTGAACAGAGAGGTTTTGTTTACATTTTCGTAATGTTGTACGACGTCATGACGAAAAAACCATCAAGCGGTACGCCAACGATGCCCTGTCGGCAGACGAGCCCGAGCAGCGATGGAATCAGGACACAGGCCCTTGACCTGGCGTTACGCGGGGCAGGGAAATGCACACATGACCGGGCTGCTGGACCAGCATCCCCATGAGGATCCACCGATGAACTGGCTCAACGACGCAAAACTATCGACCAAATTGATCACCTCGTTTTTCCTCTGCGCCCTGATAACGCTCGCCGTGGGCCTGCTTGGCGTCAGTGGGGTTTCCGCGCTGTCGACACGTTTGCAGGGAGTGTTCAACAACAACCTGGTCTCGGTCGCCAATACGTCGCAGACCAAGACCAAGGCGGTCGGCCAGACGCGTGACATGTATCGGTTGTATGTCGCTACCGCCGGCAATGCTCCGCAGAGCATGAAGGATGAGTTCCTCGCTTCGATGAAAGCCAATCAGTTGGCCAGCGAAAAGGCTTTCGCCGATTACCGCAAGGGCAATCTGGCTGAAGACGAGCGCATCGCCGGCGACCAGATGGCCCGCGATTGGCCGGTCTACCAGGCCATGGTGCAGCAGTACCTGGCAATGATGGCGGCTGGCGACCTGGAGAATGGCCGCACCCTGCTGCTGGGGGATTTGCAGAAGGCGTATCGCAAGGTGATGGACCAGTTGACCATCATGATCGACTCCAATGACCGTCAGATCAGCGAAGACGCCAAGGCCGCCACGCAGCAGGAGGTGACGGCCAAGACCGTGTTGTACAGCGGCATCGTCGTGGCGTTTATCGCCGCACTCCTGTTGGGTATGTTTATCAGTCGCCTGATCAGTCGACCGATTGCCGTGGCGGTCGATTGCGCACAACGCATCGCCCAGGGCGACCTCACTCAGCACATCACCAGCAACAGTCGCGACGAGGCCGGCCAGTTGCTCAAGGCCCTGGGCGACATGCAGACGAGTTTGAAGACCACCATCCAGCAGATTGCCAGCGCTTCGGACCAATTGGCTTCCGCCGCCGAGGAGCTGACGGCGGTCACCGATGATGGCAGTCGTGCCTTGCTCCGACAGAATGATGAAATCCAGCAGGCCGCCACGGCCGTGACCGAGATGACTTCCGCAGTCGAGGAAGTGGCCCGCAACGCGGTCTCCACTTCACAGGCTTCGCAATCGACCAGCTCACAAGCCAGCGAGGGGCGTGATCAGGCCCGTAGCGCGGTGCAGGCGATCAACACCGCAACCCAGGAAATCACCTCGTCCACTGGGCTGGTCAAAGATCTTGCCGTACAGGTGCGCGATATTGGCAAGGTGCTGGATGTGATCCGCGGGATCGCTGAACAGACCAACCTGTTGGCGCTCAACGCGGCCATCGAGGCGGCACGCGCCGGGGAACAGGGCCGCGGTTTTGCTGTGGTGGCCGATGAGGTTCGCGCCCTGGCAGCCCGCACCCAGGCGTCAACCGGTGAAATCGAGAGCATGATCCACGCGGTACAGGACCGTGCCGACAGTGCGGTTGATGCGATGGGCAAGAGCCAGGCGTTGGTGACCGAGACCCAGGACCTGGCCCGGGCCACTGGCGAGGCGCTGGAGCAGATCGCCGATAATATTTCGCAGATCAATGACCGTAACCTGGTGATTGCCACGGCGTCCGAGGAGCAGGCCCATGTGGCCCGCGAGGTCGATCGCAACCTGGTGAATATCCAGGATCTCTCGACCCAGACTGCGGCCGGGGCGAACCAGACCAATGCTTCGAGCCAGGAGCTGTCCAACCTGGCCCTGTCATTCAATAGCCTGGTTGGCCGTTTCCGTCTCTGACCCTTCAGGTTGAATACGCCTGGGCTACCGGGCGTATGTCGCAGGCGCGCTGCTTATTCCTGGGCTGGAGCCAGTCGCGCTTCCAGCTCTGCGACCTTCGCCTCCAGGCTTTCGAGCCGCGCTCGGGTCCGGGCCAGCACGACCATCTGGCTGTCGAATTCTTCCCGGCTTACCAGGTCCAGTTTGCTGAAGCCGCTTTGCAGCAGGGCTTTGAACTGGCTTTCGATTTCGCTTTTTGGCAGGGGGGTGTCCCCACTCAAGAGGCGGGAGGCGTGGCCGCTCAGGGCGTCGAGGAGGTCTTTGGGCGCAAGCATGGCAGGTGTCCTGAAAACAATGGCGGGCAGTGTATCACGCAGTGTCTATAGTCAATTCGCAAGCCAGGGATGCACGCTTTTCGCGCATGGACCTGGGCATCGCTGCACTGTTGTTGTGCGTATCGCTGCGGTTCATGGCGCAACGCATGTCGAGCAGGTGGCCAAGCGACTGAAATCAGAGGGTTTGATGCAGATGGCAAGGTTTCTGCTTAGAGGCTGATGACCCATGCACTGATGCAGTCGCTGTGACGAATGCAGTGCAGCAGGCGGAACGGGGAGTTTCGTCAGGATCGGTTAACTGGCACCTGTCGGGCAACTTGAGCCGACGACGCGTTACAAAGCCAGGCACTGCGCTTAGACTTGAGTCGGGTTTGTTTTCCTGGGGCAAGTCCACCAATTCGGGAGAAAGTTTCATGAAGCTAGTCACTGCCATCATCAAGCCGTTCAAGTTGGACGACGTGCGCGAGTCGTTGTCCGAGATCGGCGTGCAGGGCATTACCGTTACTGAGGTCAAAGGCTTCGGTCGGCAGAAGGGTCACACCGAGCTGTATCGCGGCGCGGAATACGTGGTCGATTTCCTGCCCAAGGTGAAGATCGATGTCGCCATTGACGACAAGGATCTGGACCGGGTGATCGAGGCAATCACCAAGGCCGCCAACACCGGCAAGATCGGTGACGGGAAGATCTTTGTGGTCAATCTGGAACAGGCTATCCGCATCCGTACCGGCGAAACCGATACCGACGCTATCTAAGCCGCCAAACCCAACGCCCCAGGAGAAAACAATATGACTCTGCGTAAATTCGCAGGGCTAGGAGCCCTGTTGTCCTTCGCAATGCCTGGCCTGGCCATGGCAGAAGAAGCGGCAGCCCCAGTCCTGAACTCCGGCGACACCGCCTGGATGCTCACGGCCACGATTCTTGTACTGTTCATGACCATTCCCGGCCTGGCGCTGTTCTACGGCGGCATGGTTCGGTCGAAAAACCTTCTTTCCGTGATGATGCAGTGCTTTGCCATTACCGGTCTGATCAGCATCCTGTGGGTCATCTACGGCTACAGCATTGCGTTCGACACCACCGGCATGGAGCAGGGCGTCGTCAACTTCAACTCCTTCATCGGCGGTTTCGGCAAAGCCTTCTTGGCGGGCGTCACGCCCGCCAGCCTGACCGGCCCGGCAGCGCTGTTCCCTGAAGCGGTGTTCATCACCTTCCAGATGACCTTCGCCATCATCACCCCGGCCCTGATCGTCGGCGCATTTGCCGAGCGGATGAAGTTCTCCGCCATGCTGATCTTCATGGGCGTGTGGTTCACCCTGGTGTATGCACCGATTGCCCACATGGTCTGGTCCGGTAACGGCGGCCTGCTGTGGGACTGGGGCGTACTGGACTTCGCTGGCGGCACCGTAGTGCATATCAACGCCGGTATCGCAGGCCTGGTGGCGTGCCTGGTATTGGGCAAGCGCAAAGGCTTCCCGACCACGCCAATGGCACCGCATAACCTGGGTTACACCCTGATGGGCGCGGCCATGCTGTGGGTCGGCTGGTTCGGCTTCAACGCCGGTTCCGCTGTCGCCGCCAACGGCACCGCCGGCATGGCGATGCTGGTGACCCAGATCGCGACCGCTGCGGCGGCGCTGGGCTGGATGTTTGCCGAGTGGATCACCCACGGCAAGCCAAGCGCACTGGGCATCGCCTCGGGCGTCGTGGCAGGCCTGGTTGCCATCACCCCGGCTGCCGGCACCGTGGGCCCGATGGGCGCCCTGGTCATCGGCCTGGCAGCGGGCGTGGTGTGCTTCTTCTGCGCCACTACCCTCAAGCGTAAACTCGGCTACGACGATTCCCTGGACGCCTTCGGCGTGCATGGCATCGGCGGTATCCTCGGCGCGATCCTGACCGGTGTGTTCGCGGCACCGGCCCTGGGTGGCTTCGGCACCGTGACCGATATCGGTGCGCAAGTGTGGATTCAATTCAAGGGTGTGGGGTTCACGGTGGTCTACACCGCGATCGTCACCTTCATCATCCTCAAGGTCCTGGACGCCGTCATGGGTCTGCGTGTCACCGAGGAAGAAGAAGCGGTGGGCCTGGACCTGGCCCAGCACAACGAACGTGGCTACAATCTGTAAGCACACGCACACGCAATAAAAAATGCCCGGTTCGCCGGGCATTTTTTTGTCTGGAATTTGTCATTGCTCAGAGGGCGCCCCGGTTTTTCCGACGCCTTTTGTTGTGGATGCGACATGGGTTTTTATACCGCCAAAGGCTTACACCGAAGCAAGAATATTAGGCCCTTTGTTTTTTCCCAGAGCGCGCTAGAATGCGCGCCGAACGTGCGGAGATCTGTATGTGGCAACAGACGCTGATAACCCTGCGGGCAAGGCCTCGGGGCTTTCATCTGGTGACGGACGAGTTGCTTGCCGGCCTGCCTGAACTCCAGGCGTGTCGTGTCGGTCTGTTGCATCTGTGGCTGCAGCATACCTCGGCTTCGTTGACCATCAACGAGAACGCCGATCCGGCGGTACGTCGAGACTTCGAACGATTTTTCAATCGGCTGATCCCACAAGGAGCCGCCGATTATGAGCACAACGACGAAGGCCTGGACGACCTCCCGGCGCACTTCAAGGCCAGTGTGCTCGGTTGTCAACTCAGTCTGCCGGTCACGGCAGGGCGGCTGGCATTGGGTACCTGGCAAGGTGTTTATCTGGGCGAGCACCGTGATCACGGCGGTGCTCGTAAAGTCCTCGCCACCTTGTACGGTGAAGGGGCATAACCGCTGATTGCCGGCGGATGTTGAATTTTTTCTGGCAGCCTTCGAACAGATGGCGAAGCTGGGCTATAACTAATCTGCTTTTCGCAAGTCATGAGGTAGAACATGAGCGACGATGATCTGGAAAACGACGACCTCGAAGTAGGTGACGAAGACGAGACCGAAGAAGGCCTTGAAGCGGCGGCGGAAGACGTTGCCGACGACGATGGGGCCGATGTTCCGGTTCCTACCGCCAAAGGCAAGGCCAAGGCGGCCGTTTCGGTCGACGAGTTGCCGAGCGTAGAGGCCAAGAACAAGGAGCGTGATGCGCTCGCCAAGGCCATGGAGGAATTCCTGGCCAGGGGCGGTAAGGTGCAGGAAGTGGAGGCCAACGTGGTCGCTGATCCGCCCAAGAAGCCTGACAACAAGTACGGCAGCCGCCCTATCTGAGTATCGGCTTTATTGCTTGCTGAAAAAGCCCGCCGTCGCTGCGGGCTTTTTCATGGGCGCGATTCCATTCCCAGGCCAGGCACAATCCCTGTGGGAGCGAGCTTGCTCGCGATAGCGGTGGGTCTGTTGGCATTGATGTTGGATGTACCGCCGTCATCGCGAGCAAGCTCGCTCCCACAGAGGGCTTTGGCGGCTGTGAGGCAGGGTTCAGCGCTGGCGATGCCACCCTGCCAATAACCCTGGCAGTTCGGTCAGGCTGCGGACCTCTGCATCCGGCGCATGGTCGGCCTCCCAGGCCTTGCCCGTCGGGTTGAACCACACCGCACGCAGGCCGGCCTGCTGGGCGCCGGCGATGTCATCGCCGGGGTGATCGCCAATGTGCACGGCGGTCTGCGCCGTCGCGCCGCCGCGCAGCAAGGCCTCGTGGAATAGCCGCGCGTCCGGCTTGGCGATGCCGATGTCTTCAGCACACAAGGCGAACTTGAAATAGTCCGCCAGCCCCAGGCGGCGCACATCGGCGTTGCCATTGGTGACCACACCGAGGGCGAAATGATTGGCCAGGATCTCCAGGGTGGGCTGCACCTCGGGGAAAATCTCCAGCTGATGACGGGCGTGCAAGAACGTCTCGAAGGCCTGGTCTGCCAGCGCAGAGGCTTGCCACTGGTCGTAGCCGGCTTCCTGCAGGGCGCGAAACAGCACCCGTCGGCGCAAGGCGCTGATGCGGTGCTTCAGCCCAGGCTCCTCGCGCAGCACTTGTTCGCGAATCGAAAAAAGATGCTCCACCGGCACGCCGCCCAGGTTCGGCGCGTTGTCGGTCAGCCATTGGCGGAGTATGGCTTCGGCGCTGGCGATCACCGGCGCGGTGTCCCACAGGGTGTCGTCCAGGTCGAAAGTGATGAGTTCGATGGTCATGATTCGTCGCCCTTGATGCGTTTGGCCCTGGGGTGGGCACTGTCATAGACCGTCGCCAGGTGCTGGAAATCCAGGTGGGTGTAGATCTGGGTGGTCTTGATGTCCGAGTGCCCCAATAGCTCTTGGACGGCGCGCAGGTCCTGGGAGGACTCCAGCAAATGGCTGGCGAAGGAGTGCCGGAGCATGTGCGGGTGCAGGTTCTGTCCCAGCTCCCGTTCGCCGGCAGCCTTGACCCGCAACTGAATGGCCCGCGGGCCAAGGCGCCGCCCCTGTTGGCTGACGAAGACCGCGTCGTCGACGGGGTTGGACAGCGCCCGCAGCGGCAGCCATTGCTCCAGGGCTTCACGGGCCTTGCGACCGACGGGCAGCAGGCGGGTCTTGCTGCCTTTGCCGAGCACTTGGACCATGCCATCGGCCAGGTCCAGTTGATCCAGGTTAAGCCCTGTCAGCTCTGAAAGTCGCAGGCCGGAAGAATAGAACAGCTCGAGAATCGCTTGGTCGCGCCGTGCCAGGAAGTCATCCTCGACGGCGCCTTCGAGCAGTTGCAGGGCGCGGTCGGTGTCGAGGGTCTTTGGCAGCCGGCGCTCGCCTTTGGGCGGTGCCAGCCCGGTGGCCGGGTCGTGATCGCACAGGCCTTCGCGATTGAGGTAGTGATACAGGCCGCGTACCGCTGACAACAGGCGTGCCAGGCTGCGAGAGGACTGCCCCTGTTGATGCAGGCGGGCGATCAGGCTGCGCAAGCGCTGGATGTCCAGGGCCGCCCAGCTGCCGATGTTCTGCTTCTGGCACCAGCCCAGCACTTTTTCCAGGTCGCGGCGATAGGCCGACAACGTGTGGGGCGACACCTGGCGCTCACTGCGCAGGTGTTCGCAGTAGGCGTCCAGTTGCCGTTCCATCCTCAGCGTACCGAGCGCAGCGAACCGGCGACCCGCGGCAGCACCCGGCCGGTGACTTCGGCGATGTAGCTCAAAAACAGCGTGCCCACCGAGCTTTTGTAGTGCTGCGGATCGCGGCTGGCGATGGCCAGCACGCCGTGCACGCCCTGATGGGCGATGGCGACGACGGCGGTGGAGCCGATCTGCTTGCGTTGTTCTTCGCCGAACAGGAAGTCCAGCTCATGCTCGCGCAGGCTGCCGCTGACGCTTTTGTTTTCCGTGAGCAGGCCGCCGATGGCCGTCTGCGCTTCGGCATGGGTCACCCAGCGGCCCACTGGCATGGCGTTGTCGCCGAACAGGATCAGGCTGACAAAGGGCACTTGGAAATCCTGGCGCAGGCTGTCTTCGACGCTCATGACCAGGTCTTCGAGGGTAGTGGCGTCCATCAGGGCGAGGATCAGCCGACGGGTCTTGTCGAACAGTCGGTCGTTGTCCCGGGCTACATCCATCAAGTGCGAAAGACGATGGCGCATTTCGATGTTGCGCTCGCGCAGGATTTTCATCTGGTGCTCCACCAGCGACACGGTATCGCCGCGCCGGTGGGGGATGCGCATCGTCGCGAGCAGTTCTTCATGCGCGACGAAGAAGTCCGGGTTAGCCTCCAGGTAAGCCGCTACGGCCGCGGTTTCTGGCAGACTGGGGGATTCGTCGGGCTGTGGGGCTGGAACCTGTGGCTGGTCGGTCATGGGTTTGGCTCACTCAAAGACGAACTTGTCCTTCGTATACGCGCACTGCCGGGCCGGTCATCATCACCGGTTGGCCAGGGCCTGCCCATTCGATGGACAGGCGCCCGCCGGGCAGGTCGATCAACAACGGCGAATCCATCCACCCCTGGCTGATCGCAGCGACGGCAGCGGCACAGGCGCCGGTACCGCAGGCCTGGGTTTCCCCGGCACCGCGTTCCCAGACGCGCAATTGTGCGCGGTGACGGTCGATGACTTGCAGGAAACCGACGTTCACTCGCGCGGGGAAGCGCGGATGATGCTCGATTTTCGGCCCCAGCTCATGCACCGGGGCACTGTTGATATCGGCCACTCGCAGCACGGCATGGGGATTGCCCATGGAAACCGCTGCCAGTTCCACCGTGGCGCCGTCGACCTCCACCTGATAGCTCAAGGCCTGGGCCGGTGCCTGGAATGGAATGTCCGCCGGTACCAGGCGCGGAGCGCCCATGTTGACGCCGATCTGGCCGTCGCTGCGCACATCCAGTTCGATGATGCCGCTTTTGGTCTCGACGCGGATCTGCCGCTTGGCGGTCAGGCGCTTGTCCAGCACGAAGCGGGCGAAGCAGCGCGCGCCATTGCCGCATTGCTCCACTTCCGAACCGTCGGCGTTGAAGATCCGATAACGGAAATCCACGTCCGGGTTATTGGGTGCCTCGACGATCAACAACTGGTCGAAACCGATACCGGTGTGCCGGTCCCCCCATTGCTTGGCGTGCTTGGGCAGGATATGCGCGTGCTGGCTGACCAGGTCGAGGACCATGAAGTCATTGCCCAGGCCGTGCATCTTGGTAAAACGCAGCAGCATGGTTTTACTCCGGCAGCAGGCTTTCGCCGGCAAACAACTCGGCTACCGTCTCGCGGCGACGCACTTCGAATGCCTGATCACCGTCCACCAGCACCTCGGCGCAACGGCCGCGGGTGTTGTAGTTGGAACTCATGACAAACCCATAGGCTCCAGCCGAATGCACGGCCAGCAGATCGCCTTCTTCCAGCGCCAGCTCCCGACCCTTGGCCAGGAAGTCGCCGGTTTCGCAGATCGGCCCGACGATGTCGTAGGGGCGGGCCGCAGTGTCGCGAGGGCGCACGGCGGTGACGTCCATCCAGGCCTGGTACAGCGCCGGGCGGATCAGGTCGTTCATCGCCGCGTCGACGATGGCGAAATCCTTGTGCTCGGTGTGCTTGAGGTACTCGACCTGGGTCAGCAGCACGCCGGCGTTGGCGACGATGTAGCGGCCCGGTTCGAACATCAGCGCCAGGTCACGCCCGTCGAGGCGCTCACGCACGGCCTTGATGTAGTCGGCCACCAGCGGCGGCTCTTCATCGCGATAGCGCACGCCGACACCGCCACCGAGGTCGATGTGGCGCAGGTAGATGCCGCAGTCGCTGAGGCGGTCGACCAGCGCCAGCAGGCGGTCGAGGGCATCGATGAACGGTTCGAGGGTGGTCAGTTGCGAGCCGATGTGGCAGTCGACGCCCAGCACTTCCAGGTTCGGCAGTTGGGCAGCGCGTACGTACACGTCTTCGGCGTCGGCAATGGCGATGCCGAACTTGTTTTCCTTCAGACCGGTGGAAATGTACGGGTGGGTGCCGGCGTCGACGTCCGGGTTCACGCGCAGGGAGACCGGTGCGCGAACGCCCAGCTCGGCGGCGACAACCTGCAGGCGCTCCAGCTCGTCGGTGGATTCGATGTTGAAGCAGTGCACGCCGACTTCCAGGGCGCGGCGCATGTCTTCACGGGTCTTGCCGACGCCGGAGAAGACGATCTTGTCGGCGCTGCCGCCAGCGGCCAGCACACGTTCGAGCTCGCCACCGGAGACGATGTCGAAACCGGCGCCCAGGCGCGCCAGGACATTGAGCACACCCAGGTTGGAGTTGGCTTTTACAGCGAAACACACCAGGTGCGGCATGCCCACGAGGGCATCGGCGAATGTCCGGTACTGGGCTTCAATGTGAGCGCGGGAATAGACATAGGTCGGCGTGCCGAAACGTTCGGCGATCGCGGACAGGGCAACCCCTTCCGCGAACAGCTCCCCGCCACGGTAGTTAAAAGCGTCCATGGCGTTCCCTTAGTAAGTGGTGGTGTGGGTGTCGTGCGAGTGGGATTTGGCCTGGGACGACTTGGCCTGTTCTTCAGGGGACTTGCTGTCATCAGGCAGGTACAGCGGACCTTTTTGACCACAGGCTGTCACGAGGCAGGCAACCGCGACGAGCGCAGCAAGGGAAGAGATCAGGCGCTTCATGGCGAAATCCTTGAAAATGCTTTAATTGCGCCGGAGTATACCGGCCACCCGTCAGCTTGCCTATGCAACGGGGTGCCCGTCTGGCGGCGCTGGTGGTCGTCAGTGGGTATATCCTTTGCAATCGCCGGGAAGCGTCCGTATCTTGCGGCGCTTGAGCATGAGCAGACATTTTCGAGGTTGCCGCAATGAGTTTGACTGAAGCCCGTTTCCACGATCTGGTCGATGCGACCCAGCAAACGCTGGAGGATGTGTTCGATGACAGTGACCTGGACATTGACCTGGAAGTCTCTGCCGGTGTACTCACCGTCAAGTTCGAAAACGGCAGTCAGTTGATTTTCAGTCGCCAGGAGCCGTTGCGGCAATTATGGCTGGCGGCGGTCTCCGGTGGCTTTCACTTCGACTACGACGAAGAAAGCGAGCGCTGGATGTGCGACAAGAGCGAAGAGCAGTTGGGCGAAATGCTCGAGCGCATCGTCAAGCAGCAGGCGGGCGTGGAACTCGATTTCGAAGGGCTGTAACCGCGTGAACCAGACAGCCCCGGCGCGGCCACCCAAGCCGCTCTACAGCAACGTCAGCCCCGCCGTCCCGTCGCCCTGCACCAGCGTGTGCAAGCTGGATGAACAGAAGGTCTGTCTCGGCTGTTTCCGCCATGTGGAGCACATCCGCGAATGGCGCTCGGCCGACGATGAGCGCCGCCGGGTCATCTGCGCCGAGGCGGCTAAGCGCCAATCCCTGAGGTAACCATTGGCCTTGGAAGCTTTTGTGGCGAGGGAGCTTGCTCCCGCTCGGCTGCGCAGCAGTCGCAGGATTTTGGGGTCGCTTCGCAACCCAGCGGGAGCAAGCTCCCTCGCCACAGGGATTTGTTTGGCCCGGGGACATGGTTCACTGTCCATAGATAGGGCAGGTCCCGCCTGACTTGTTTATTTATTGAGCTGTGATAGTGTCCGGTTACGCCTCAATCCATCGAGGCCCGTGAAAACCCCGCCTTTTTGTGGCGGGGTTTTGCTTTTTTTGTGCAGAAGAAAGGAGTCTGCCAGGATCATGACCGCACCTTCCATCACCCTTACCCGTCTGGACGTACAGCGTCTGGAACGCCTGATCGACAGCCTTGATGAAACGCTGCCGGGTGTGATTGCGCTGCAAACCGAACTGGATCGCGCCGAGAACGTGGTGGGCCACGAAGAAGTGCCTGCCGATGTCGTGACCATGAACTCGCGCGTGCATTGTCGCGAAGAAAGCAGCGGCAAGGACTATCACCTCACGCTGGTTTATCCGCAGGACGCGAACGCCGACGAAGGCCGGATCTCGATCCTGGCGCCGGTGGGCAGTGCGTTGCTGGGCCTGAAGGTCGGCCAGCACATCGACTGGCCGGCCCCGGGTGGCAAGACGCTGAAGCTGACGTTGCTGGAGGTCGAGTCGCAGCCGGTCAACGGCGGCGACTGTGCGTTCTGAACCCGTCTCAGACCTGGTTCAGCGCCTCGTTCAGGGCGCGTTCCAGGTCGGCCTTGTAGCGCAGGTACAAATTGCTTGAACAGGCGCCGTCGCCCACCAGGCCCGAGAGGTCCAGGTCGGTGATATAGCAGCGATAGCGCTGGGCTTCGCGGCGCTGTTCGACGATCTCCCTGGCGACCACGCGGAACAGTTGGTCGCCATGTTCCAGTTCGGAAAACTCCTGCTGATCGCAGTACAGGGTGACGTGCACCTGCCCGTGCGCCGCTTTGCCGATGATCGCCTGCACGTCATAGAACGGTTTGTTGACCAGCGTCTGCGGGGCTTGCCGCGCTTCGATCCGTCGCGCCCGGCCGCTGCCTGAGGGCAATAACTGGTAGTACAGGGTTTCCAGGGTCAGCGGCTGGGCGGCATCCAGCGGCAGCAGGGCATCGCGACGATAAAGCACCGACTGCAAAAAGCGTTGCAGCGGCACCAGCAGGCTTTGTTCGTCGTGATAAGGCACGTGTTGTTGCCACAGTGCGTTGAACTCGTCGAGCACGTACAGATCGGCCTCGTCTTCGTCGACGCGGTAGAACACCTGGATGCACTCGGGCTGGCCCATGGGCAGGATCAGCGCCAGGTCATGGTCGTCCAGGGCCATCGGGTCCAGGTGCAAGGGGCTGTAGGCTGTCAGTTCCTCGCCCAGGTAATCCATCAGCGCCGACAGGCTGCCCAGCGCCACGTGATTGACCTGGCCGGGCACCAGCTCCAACACGTGATAGTGCTGTTGGACCTGAAGTAGATAGCGGTGATTGAGCCGGCTCAGCAGCAGGGTCTGCGCCGTGTCGATGACTTCTTCCACGCGCCGCGCAATGAATTGGGCGCGGTTGTGGCAGAAACAGCGCACCTGCAAGCGTGGCTGGTGCTGGGTGACGGGCAGGTCGTTGAGGTAATCGCGCAGGCAGTCGAGCAGGGCGTGTTCGCCGTCAAAACGGTTGACCAGCACCTCGTTCCAGCTGTTGAGCGTGACCTGGTCGAGGGTCAGCACCAGGTTCTCCCGGACCCCGGCATAGCTCAGGGAGTCGGTGCGCTCGGTGGTCATCAGGATATTCAGGTCGCGGTGGTGCTTGAGTGGGTCGACGCCGACGTTCACCAGGATCAACACTTCGCTGGGCACGCTGGCGCGCAGCAACTGTGCTTCATCCACGGTGGTCAAGGGCAGGGCGATGGACTGTTGCAGGCTGCCCAGCAGGTTGAACAGTTCGAACTCGCTCAGGTCGCTGTCGCCTGGGTGCAGCGCCAGGCGCGTGCTGCTGTCGATCACGCCGTTGCGATGGCACCAGGTCAGCAGTTCCAGCAACTCGCGGCAGCGCTTGATCGGCGCGAAATTCTCCCACTCCAGGGCGTTGAGGCTGCCGTTGTACAGCGCCCACTGGTTCTGCCCCGGTTCTTTCTTGTTGGGTGACTGGACCAGCGTCAGGGTGTCTTCGGCCAGGTCCGGCGCAATGCCGGGGTTGATGAACTCGACCTTGTCGGCCTTGCGTTCGAAGGCGGCATACAGCCGCCGGCCAAGCACGTTGAGATCGCGCTTGTTGATCAGGCTGACGGTTTTCTCGGTGCGGGCGAACTGGGTCAGGAAGCGGTAGCTGTGGGTGAGTTCGTTGACCAGGGCCCGTCGCTCGTGGCTGACCTGGCGGACTTTCCATTGGCTGCGGGCGTCCAGCAGCGCCAGTTGACGCTGGTCCCAGCCCCATTCCCGAGCCAGTCGTTCGAGCAGCACCCGTTGCCAGCCGTTGCTACGCATCTGGCCGGTGAGCTTGCGATTGACCTTCAGGTACAGCGCGCGGCGGATCAACTCCAGGCGTTCGGATTCGCCGCGGGCATTGAGGTATTCCTCGATGCGGCGATAGACCAGCATGTACGGATCCAGCTCTTCGAGGTCCAGGCGATTGGCAAATACGGCCTGTTTGAAGCGCAGGCTCAGGCAGCGAACATTCGGGTGTTCACTGGCATAGACCTCGGTCAGCAGCAGCTTGAGCACGGATTTGTAGGGCGACTCGATACCTTTGAACAACTGCCAGAGCCCAGCACCGACGAATTCGCCTGGCGGAATGTAGGCCAGGTGTCCCAGGTCCAGGGTTTCATCGGCGCGAATGAAACGCTTGGACATCAGCGTATGGGTGTATTGCTCATAGTTCTCTTCTTCATAGACCGGTACCAGCCACCAGATCGGCGTGCGCCCGGCCAGCCAGATCGCGGTGCGGTAGAACTCGTCCAGCAGCAGGTAATGCTGGGTGGTGCCGCAATCGTCGGAACTGAGCTGGTTGTCACGGTCACCCCTTACGAAACGCGCTGGGTCGATCAGGAAAAAGTGGGCTTCGGCGCCCTGGGTCGCCGCCCAGATCTCCAGCAACTGGCATTTCTTGCGCAGTTCGGCCAGTTCATCGTCGCTCAGGTCCGGCCCGTGGCACACCCAAACGTCCATGTCGCTTTGGTCGGCCTGGGCCAGGGTGCCGAGGCTGCCCATCAGGAACAGGCCAAGGATCGGCCGTGGCGGGTTGCTGCCATGCCGGGGCTTGTAGGAAAACGAACGGGTCAGTCGCTGGGCTTCGGCAAGGATATTGGCGTCAGGCTCGTAGTTCGACAGCCCGGCAGGCGTGCTGCCGGAAACGTAGCCGGGCAGCAGTGGATGGTTGACGTGGAAGAACAGCGGCAGCAACGTCAGCACGCCTTGCTGGCGCGGCGACAGGCCTTCGAGGGCGCGCTCCATCCGCACGGTGTTGAGCTTGAGAAAACGTGCGCGCAACTGGTTCAAGACCTTGCGGTCGATTCCCTCGTCCAGATCAGGGCGTATTTCGTGATTGCGGGTCATGTCAGCTCAAACCGGCTCGCGGCGTCGAACGTGGGGTGATGGCAGGTTAGCGCCCGATCTTGGGAATACTTAAGCTGAAAACAGAATTCGGATGCCGGTTTTTTACGCAGGGCACCCGTGCGCCTGCGGAAATCCCGTAAGGGAGATTTCCGTGGGCGACAGGGGGGATCAGGCGGCTTCTTGCACGCTGAGTATTGTCAGGACGGTTTGTACGTTTTGGGCGGCATCTCGGCCCAGGCTTGTCAGGTAACCACCATCGGGCTGGGTGATCAGTTCTTTTTCGAACAGGCGTTGGGCAGCGGCAATCGCTTTAGGGGCAGCGGTCTGATGAATTTTCAGGCCTTCCTGGGAACTGTCCAGGTTGAAGAGTGCAAGGATTTCCAGTTCGGCAACCAGCTCAGGGGTAAGCGACATAAGGACTCCAGACTTTCTAGGAATTTGGTCGACAGCGTCACTAAGGTGAGCGCACTCGGCCGAGCTGTCCAGTCTCAGTGTCATGGTTTTTTTGTTTAAAGCAATTCTTTGTGGCGAGGGAGCTTGCTCCCGCTCGGCTGCGCAGCAGTCGTCAAGCTATTGGGGCCGCTTCGCGCCCCAGCGGGAGCAAGCTCCCTCGCCACAGGAGCAACTTTGCCTCACGGTTTATTTCTTTTCCGGCGGCAACTCGGGAAGGGCGCGCAATGCGGCTTCGTACCATTGGGTATCGAACGCGCGGTCCTCTTCCAGGATCGCGTCGATTTCCACCGCCAGCACATGGGCCATCAGGTTGAGGATTTCTTCGCGCTCATAACCGACCAGGGTCAACTTGTTGAAAGTGGCCTTGGCCGCAGGCGGATTGTCACTTTCGATCTGGTTTTCGATGGCCTGGATCAGCGTGTTCTCGACGAATTCTTCTTCGTCATTGTCGATGTCGGTTGGCTCGCTCATGGCAGGCTCCTGGGAGAAAGGTCGCCAGTTTACCTGCATTCAGCGGCGTGATGCGCCTGGCAAGAAATGCCCTGGCGGTCTATAACGCTTGGCTGCCAACCCCGCACGGCCTGGAGGCTTTGTGATGCTCAAGCTTTACGGTTTTTCTGTCAGTAACTACTACAACATGGTCAAGCTGGCGCTGCTGGAGAAGGGCCTGCCTTTCGAGGAAGTGCCGTTTTACCCAAGCCAGACCCCTGAAGCGCTCGCTGTCAGCCCACGCGGCAAGGTCCCGGTGTTGAAGACCGAACAAGGGTTTATCAACGAGACCAGCGTGATCCTTGAGTACATCGAGCAAACCCAGCCCGGGAAAGCCCTGCTGCCCGGTGACCCGTTCGAGCGTGCCCAGGTGCTGGCCTTGTGCAGGGAAATCGAGTTGTACATCGAGCTGCCGGGGCGAGCCTGTTATGGCGAGGCATTTTTCGGCACGCCGGTGCCCGATGCCATCAAGCAAAAGACCAAGGCCGAATTGCTGCTGGGGTTTGCCTCGCTTGGCAGGCACGGAAAATTCTCGCCCTATGTGGCGGGCGAGCGCATGAGCCTGGCCGATCTGTATTTCTTCTACAGCTTATCCCTGGCCTTGCAGGTGGGCAGGAAGCTGTTCGATATCGACTTGCTGGCAGGCATGCCAGCGGCCAAGGCGCTGATGGAGCGCATGGAACAGAATCCAAATGTGCAGCGGATTGCGGCGGACAGAGAGGCGGCGATGCCGGCGTTTTTGGCGATGATCGCTGCCAAGAAATGAGTTTCGTGGTGTTTTGAAGTGAGTTATCGCGAGCAGGCTCGCTCCCACAATGAATCTCTACATGAAGATCCAGTGTGTGCGAGCTTGCTCGCGATGCTTTTAGCGGCTGGCGAGCAACGCCTGGCCACGTACCACAGCTGCCTTGACCTGCGCCGGCGCGGTGCCGCCGATGTGGTCACGGGCATTGACCGAGCCTTCGAGGGTCAGCACGGCAAACACGTCCTGTTCGATCTGGTCGCTGAACTGGCGCAGTTCGTCCAGGCTCATCTCGGCCAGGTCCTTGCCGCTGTCCACGCCGTACTTCACGGCGTGACCGACGATTTCGTGGCAGTCACGGAATGGCAGGCCACGGCGCACCAGGTAATCGGCCAGGTCCGTGGCGGTGGAGAAGCCGCGCAGGGCCGCTTCGCGCATCACCGCGTGCTTGGGCTTGATGGCCGGGATCATGTCGGCAAAGGCCCGCAGCGAGTCGCGCAAGGTGTCGGCGGCGTCGAACAGCGGTTCCTTGTCTTCCTGGTTGTCCTTGTTGTAGGCCAGCGGCTGGCCTTTCATCAGGGTCAGCAGGCCCATCAATGCGCCGAACACCCGGCCGCTCTTGCCCCGCACCAGTTCCGGCACGTCGGGGTTTTTCTTTTGCGGCATGATCGAGCTGCCGGTGCAGAAGCGGTCCGGCAGGTCAATGAATTGGAATTGCGCACTGGTCCACAGCACCAGCTCTTCGGAGAAGCGCGACAGGTGCATCATCGCGATGCTTGCGGCGGCGCAGAATTCGATGGCGAAATCGCGGTCCGAGACGTTATCCAGCGAGTTGCCGCCCACGGCGTCAAAGCCCAGCAACTGCGCGGTGTATTCACGGTCGATCGGGTACGTGGTGCCGGCCAGCGCGGCGCTGCCCAGGGGCATGCGGTTGGTGCGCTTGCGGCAGTCCACCAGGCGCTCGTAGTCGCGGCTGAGCATTTCGAACCAGGCCAGCATGTGATGCCCAAACGTTACAGGTTGGGCGGTTTGCAGGTGCGTGAAGCCCGGCATGATGCTCTCGGCTTCGCGCCCGGCTTGCTCCAGCAGGCCTTTTTGCAGGCGAGTGATTTCGGCCAGGATCAGGTCGATCTCATCGCGCAGCCACAGGCGGATGTCGGTGGCGACCTGGTCGTTGCGGCTGCGGCCGGTGTGCAGTTTCTTGCCCGTCACGCCGATTCGGTCGGTCAGGCGCGCTTCGATGTTCATGTGTACGTCTTCAAGGTCGACGCGCCAGTCGAACTGGCCGGCCTCGATTTCAGCCTGGATGGTCTTCAGGCCGTCGATGATGCTGTCGCGCTCGGCATCGGTCAGCACGCCGACCTTGGCCAGCATGGTGGCGTGGGCGATCGAGCCCATGATGTCGTGGCGATACAGGCGCTGGTCAAAGTTGACGGAGGCGGTGAAGCGGGCGACGAAGGCGTCGACGGGTTCACTGAAGCGGCCGCCCCAGGACTGATTGGTCTTGTCAGTGCTCATGAATTCGCTCGTGATCGGCTGTGGAGAAAGTAGCGGTTAAAGGCTGCGGCGGATGATAGCAGGGTTGCCGGGACTGGCGCTGGCACTGGTCGGCAGGTTTTTTCGGTGCAAGCCTGGGATCCAACCGGGTTTTCCCGCAACGATATTTTTCGATTGAGCAATATCGTCGTGGCAACCGTCTACAGTGGACTGTAGGACTTTTGCTTTTTCCACCCATGGCGCAGCGGATATAGATAAGAAGGGGGGCTCATATTGGTCAGATCGACAGTTAACAATCCCTACGGCGACGCCGTGCGACAACGGGCCTCGGGCATCGGTCGGCAAGCGCTGGTAAAGATAGGCAACCGCCTCGCGGCACTTTTTGGCCCTCGAACGAGTCTTAGCGTGGATCGCCGTGACGGATGTCACTTCCCCTGTCTACGCTATCCTTGTGCGAGACTCACGCAGGAATCCAGCGCAATATGAATGTCCTGATCGTTGATGACGAACCACTGGCCCGCGAGCGCCTGAGCCGAATGGTTGGCGAGCTCGAGGGTTACAGTGTCCTGGAGCCGAGCGCCACCAATGGCGAAGAGGCATTGGCCCTTATTGACAGCCACAAGCCGGATATCGTGCTGCTCGACATTCGCATGCCTGGCCTGGACGGTCTGCAGGTCGCGGCGAAGCTGTGCGAACGAGAGTCGCCGCCCGCCGTGGTGTTCTGTACCACCCGGGACGATTTCCCTCCCGAGGTGTTGCAGGCCGGCGCCGTAGGCTACCTAGTCAAGCCCGTGGCGGCCGAGGCGTTGCTCGAAGCCTTGCGCAAGGCCGAGCGGCCCAACCGCGTGCAGCTGGCAGCGCTGACCCGTCCGGCCGCCGAAAGCGGCAGCGGCCCGCGCAGCCACATCAGTGCCCGCACCCGCAAAGGCATCGAGCTGATCCCTTTGAACCAGGTGGTCTACTTTATTGCTGACCATAAATACGTGACCTTGCGCCATGAGAGTGGCGAGGTGCTGCTGGACGAGCCGCTCAAGGCCCTTGAAGACGAGTTCGGCGAACGCTTCGTACGCATCCACCGCAACGCCCTCGTGGCCCGTGAGCGCATCGAGCGTCTGCAACGCACCCCCCTTGGGCATTTCCAGCTGTTCCTCAAAGGTCTCAATGGCGACGCGCTGATTGTCAGCCGGCGACACGTGGCCGGCGTGCGCAAGATGATGCAGCAGCTTTAATGCGGCGGTCCAAGGCGTTCGATGCGTTTCAATTCGAGGATTTGGCGGCCAGGGAGGCCTTAGGGTCGTGATTCAAATCAAAGCGGTTTTGGCTGAGCTGTTATTATCTGCCGTATCTTTTAAGTACGGATTGATCCATGTCCCCTCGCGAGATCCGCATCGCCACCCGTAAAAGTGCCTTGGCCCTCTGGCAGGCCGAATACGTCAAAGCCCGCCTGGAAGCGGCCCATCCCGGCCTGATCGTGACCCTGGTGCCCATGGTCAGTCGCGGTGACAAGCTGCTGGATTCGCCGCTGTCGAAGATCGGCGGCAAGGGCCTGTTCGTCAAGGAACTGGAAACCGCGTTGCTGGACAACGAAGCCGACATCGCCGTGCATTCGATGAAAGACGTGCCCATGGACTTCCCCGAAGGCCTGGGCCTGTTTTGCATCTGCGAGCGGGAAGACCCCCGCGATGCGTTCGTCTCCAACACGTTCTCCAGTCTTGACGCACTGCCCGCCGGGAGCGTGGTGGGGACTTCCAGCCTGCGTCGCCAGGCACAGTTGCTGACTCGCCGCCCGGACCTGCAAATCCGTTTCCTGCGCGGTAACGTCAATACGCGCCTGGCCAAGCTCGATGCCGGTGAGTACGACGCGATCATTCTCGCCGCCGCCGGCCTGATCCGCCTGGGCTTTGAAGATCGCATCACCTCGGCCATCAGCGTCGACGACAGCCTGCCGGCCGGTGGACAAGGGGCGGTGGGCATCGAGTGCCGTAGCGCCGACAGCGACATCCATGCCTTGCTGGCGCCGCTGCACCATGAAGACACCGCTACGCGGGTATTCGCCGAGCGCGCCCTTAACAAACACCTCAATGGCGGTTGCCAAGTGCCGATCGCCTGTTACGCCGTGCTGGAAGGCGAACAGGTCTGGTTGCGTGGCCTGGTGGGGGATCCCAACGGTGGCCGGCTGCTCAGCGCCGACGCCCGGGCGCCGCGCCACGATGCCGAGGCGTTGGGCGTGCGGGTGGCCGAGGATCTGTTGAGCCAGGGCGCCGCCGACATCCTCAAGGCCGTCTATGGCGAGGCCGGCCACACGTGACGGGTTGGCGGCTGTTGCTCACCCGGCCGGCGGACGAGTCGTCGGCGCTGGCGGCTGTCCTGGCCGAAGCGGGGATCTACAGCAGCAGCCTGCCCTTGCTGGATATCGAGCCGGTCCCGCTGTCCGATGCCGGGCGGGCGATACTCCAGGTGCTGGACCAATACTCTGCCGTGATCGTCGTCAGCAAACCGGCCGCACGCCTGTGCGTCGAGTTGCTGCGCCAATACTGGCCCCAGCCTCCAGACCAACCATGGTTCAGCGTGGGGGCGGCCACCGGACAGATTCTCGTCGATGCCGGCCTCACGGTGTTTTATCCCGATAACGGCGATGACAGCGAAGCCTTGCTGGAACACCTGGTCTTGCGCCAGGCTGTTGCGCGGCCCGACCCCAAGGTTTTGATCGTGCGCGGTGAAGGCGGGCGTGGCTTGCTGGCAGAGCGTTTGCGCGAGCAAGGTGCTAGTGTCGATTATCTGGAATTGTACCGCCGCCACTTGCCCGATTACGGCGAAGGGGCGTTGCCGGCGAAAGTCGAAGCGGAACACTTGAACGCACTGGTGGTCAGCAGTGGGCAGGGCTTCGAGCATCTGCAGCGGCTGGCCGGCGATGCGTGGCCGGCCTTGGCGCGGTTACCGTTGTTTGTTCCAAGCCCAAGGGTTGCCGAGATGGCGCGTGCCGCCGGGGCCCGAACAGTTGTGGATTGTCGTGGCGCCAATGCCGCGGCTTTGCTGGCGGCGTTACGGGAACACTCCGTGCCGTTTTCTAATGCAAAGGATGGATACGTGAGCGAAACAGCCTTGCCAAAAGAAGATCTAGACCAGCCAGCGATCGATGCGCCGGTTGAAACTCCGCCCCCGGTGGCGCCGCGTCGCGGCAACGGGTTGGCCATAGTTGCATTGCTGCTCGGGGCCGCTGGCGTGGCCGTGGGCGGTTGGGGCGTGTGGCAGGTGCGTCACCTGCAAACCAATAACCAGCAGCAGTCTGCCCAGGTCCAGGCGCTGAATGACCAGGCCCAGAGCCTCAAGCTCAACGAGCAACGCCTGAGCGAGCGCCTGGCGCAATTGCCTCCGGCCGAAGAGCTGGAGGGGCGGCGGCGCCTGGTGGCCCAGTTGCAAAGTGACCAGCAGCACCTGAACCAGCGCCTGGAAACCGTGCTCGGTGCCAGCCGCAAGGATTGGCGCCTGGCGGAGGCCGAGCACTTGTTGCGCCTGGCCAGCCTGCGTCTTTCCGCCCTGCAGGACATCAACAGTGCCCAGGCGCTGGTCCAGGGGGCTGACGAAATCCTGTGCGAGCAGAACGACCCCGGTTCGTTCGCCGCCCGCGAGCAACTGGCCAAGACCCTCGCCGCGTTGCGCAGCACCGAGCAACCGGATCGCACCGGGCTGTTCCTGCAACTGGGCGCCTTGCGTGACCAGGTCCTGGAGCTGACCGAATTGGCGCCCGAGTACAAGGACCGCGGTGAATCCCTGCTGGGCCTGACCGCCGACGGCGATGGTGCCAGTCGTTGGGCGCAGTGGTGGGACCAGATCTCGCGCTATATCCGTATCGACTTCAACGCCGATGAAAATGTTCGTCCGCTGCTGGCCGGGCAAAGCCTCGTGCAAGTGCGCCTGGCCTTGAGCCTGGCGCTGGAGCAGGCGCAATGGGCCGCCCTCAATGGTCAGGCGCCGGTCTACACCCAGGCGCTGACCGAGGCTCGGGACGTGTTGAAGAACAACTTCAACCAGGACAACCCGCAAAGCAAGATCATGCTCGAGCGCGTGGTCGAGCTGTCCAAGCAGCCGGTGACGGTGGTCACCCCGGACCTGACGGGCACGCTGAGCAGCGTCCAGGCTTACCTTGAGCGCCGCAACCTCAATGCCCAGGAATCGGTCAAGCCGCTGCCCGCGCCTGGCGCGCAGGAGGCCACGCCATGAAGCGTCTCTACGTGATTCTGTTCGTGGTCATCGCTGCCGCTGCCTTGCTGGGCGTGGCGATTGCCGAGCATTCGGGTTACGTGCTGGTGGCGTACAAGAACTTCCGTTATGAAGCTGGCCTTTGGGTCACCCTGGCGCTGGTGGCGGTGCTCTGGCTGGTGTGGCGAGGCCTGAGGGCACTGATCGGGCTGGTGACTACGTCGAGCGGCGTGGTCAACCCGTGGTCGCGGCGCAACCGCAGCCGGCGGGTGCAAGTGGCGATCGAGCACGGCCAGTTGGACCTGGCCGAAGGTCGCTGGGCCAGTGCCCAACGACATCTGCATCGTGCTGCCGAAGCCGAGCGCCAGCCGCTGCTGTATTACCTCGGCGCCGCCCGTGCGGCCAACGAACAAGGCCTCTACGAACAGAGCGACAGTTTGCTCGAGCGCGCCCTGGAGCGTCAGCCCCAGGCGGAACTGGCCATTGCCCTTACGCACGCGCAACTGCAGACGGACCGAGGCGACACCGACGGCGCGTTGACCACGCTCCAGGCCATGCATGAGCGGCATCCCCATAACGTCCAGGTCCTGCGCCAACTGCAACGACTGCATCAGCAGCGCGGCGACTGGTCGGCATTGATCCGGCTGTTGCCGGAGCTGCGCAAGGACAAGGTCCTGCCACCCGCTGAACTGGCGGAACTGGAACGTCGTGCCTGGGGTGAAAACCTCACCCTGGCAGCCCACCGTGAGGAGGACGGCAGCGTCGGTTTGCAGTCGCTCAATCGCGCCTGGCAACAACTGACCTCCGCGCAGCGCCAGGAGTCGGCGCTGGTGCTGGCCTATGCCGAGCAGTTGCGTCAGTTGGGAGCCCAGGTCGAGGCCGAAGAGGTACTGCGAAGTGCGCTCAAGCGTCACTATGACAGCCATCTGGCGCGCCTGTACGGGTTGGTTCGAGGCAATGATCCGATCCGCCAGTTGCAAACGGCCGAAGGCTGGCTCAAGGATCATCCGGCGGATCCAAGCCTGCTGCTGACCCTGGGGCGCCTATGCCTGCAGAACAGTTTGTGGGGCAAGGCGCGGGACTATCTGGAAAGCAGCTTGCGCGTCCAACGCAACCCCGAAGCCTGTGCTGAACTGGCGCGATTGCTGGCGCAACTGGGCGATGCCGAGCGCAGCAACCAGTTGTTCCAGGAGGGATTGGGGCTGCTGGACGAGCGCCTGCTGGCCGCACCGTTGCCGGTTCCGGCTCAGGTGTTGTCCACTTGAGAGGGGCATGACTCATTCTTGAAAATGGTATGAACCCTTGTGGCGAGGGGATTTATCCCCGTTGGGCTGCGAAGCGGCCCTTTGAAGCTTGGGCTCGATGAAAATCTGATACAGCACGCACGGCGCCAGGCTTTAGGGCTGCCTCGCAGCCCAGCGGGGATAAATCCCCTCGCCACAGGTTCAGTGTCGGCCGTGAGCGAAGGGTTGCGAATACCGCCCTGGTTTTGGGGCTTTGCTCATGCCGTCAGTAAAGTCCTACAGCCCATCGCGCTGTATCCTCTTTGGCCTGTCGGGAATTCCCTACATCCCTGGTGAAGTGTCTGCGCGGGCCTGCCTTGAAAGGCCCGAGGGCTTTCCTCTACCGTAACTGCTTGTCTCTTCTGTTACGGATCCGCCATGTCTTTGGCCAGCTCACGCTTCTTGTTTTTCATGGCTTCCATCGCCGCAGCCCTGGCTTTGGGCATTGCCACTTATCTGGAGTATTCGGTCGGCCTGACGCCTTGCAGCCTGTGTGTCTTGCAGCGGTTGTGCCTGACGCTGTTCCTGGTGAACAGCCTTGTGGCATGCGTACACGGTCCAGGCCAAAGAGGCAGTCTCTTCTATGGTGCGGCAGGGTTGGTTTTTGCGACGGGGGGAATGACCCTGGCATGGCGTCAGGTCTTGATGCAAAGCCATTCGTTCGAGCCGTTTCCTGATTGTGTTGCCCAGCCCAAGCTGATGGATTCGTGGTGGTGCGCGTTGCATCGCGTCCTCGACGGCGCGGTCGATTGCGCGAATATCACCTGGACGCTGTTCGACCTGAGTATCCCCGAATGGAGCCTGTTGTTTTTTCTCGCGGTGTCCAGCGCGATGGCCTATCTACTGCTGCGCCTTGCCTGGAGTGCTCTGGTACGACCGCTCAGCGGCGATACGTCGCAGATGCTCCGGGCCGTGGATTAAACACTTGTATGAACTTTATCTCCTGCGTACCTTGAAGCCATTGTCGTGCGGGCATAATCTGGCCCGCACGTGTTATTGGAATTGTGCCGCTCGATCATGTTGTGTCTGGCTTGTCCCTGATCATCAGGCGTGCACAGGCTGCGAGTGGCATGACTCACAAGGGAAGAAATCACCATGCTCGAAAGTTGTCAGAATGCTCAGGAACGCTGGGGTGGGGTGCATCTGCTGATCGATCGCTGGTTGCAGGAGCGTCACGAACTGGTTCGGGCCTACGATGCCCTCGGCGATAAGCCTGAAGCGCTGAGCGAAAGCCGCAAACCCTTGCAGGAGTTCTGCGGTGTGCTGGTCGACTATGTGTCTGCCGGTCATTTCGAGATATACGAACAACTGACGGGCGAGGCCAAGGCCTTCAACGACAAGCGCGGCCTGGAACTGGCCGAGCAGATCTACCCGCGTATCGACGTCATCACCGAAAAGCTGCTGGCGTTCAACGACCTGTGCGATGAAGGCAAGTGCGTAGCGGAAAAATTCAAGGAGCTGGGCGGCTTGCTGCACGAACGTTTCGAACTGGAAGACTGCCTGATCGAAGTGCTGCACAACGCTCACAAGGAAGAAGCCGCGGTCCAGGCCTGAGGGTTTCGCGGTCATGAAAAAACGGTGCGCATTGCGCACCGTTTTTTATTGAGTCGGCGTCAGGTCGTCGCGCCCAGCAATTCGATTTCAAACACCAGTGGCGTGAATGGCGGGATCACATCTCCCGCCCCTTCGGCGCCATAGGCCAGGGTCGACGGAATCACCAACCGCCATTTTGCGCCTACCGGCATTTGCGGCAATGCACTGCGCCAGCCGTCAATCACGCTGTCGAGGTTGAACCATTGTGCCTGGTGGTTGGAATCGAATACGGTGCCGTCCGGCAATCGACCGGTATACAGCACCTGGACCTTGCCGTGAGGGCCGGCCTTCGCGCCGTGGCCTGGCTTGATCTCGGTCAGCAGGATGCCGTCTGCGAGTTGCTGGACGCCTGGACGGTTCTTTTCTTCATTGAGAAATTTCTGCTCCGTTTTCAACGCGGCTTCGATCTGTGGCGTTGTCGATTGCGAATTCAGTCGTGCCTGGTGCTCGGCCAGGATCTGTTCGATGCGTTCATCCTTGAGGGCCAGCGGCTTGCCCAGGTAGGCCTGTTGCAAGCCTTCGACCAAGGCTTTGATCTGCAGGTCCGGCACGTCCTGGCGCAGG
The DNA here is from genome assembly GCF_036961705.1 of Pseudomonas sp. 3JA. Classification (NCBI taxonomy): domain Bacteria; kingdom Pseudomonadati; phylum Pseudomonadota; class Gammaproteobacteria; order Pseudomonadales; family Pseudomonadaceae; genus Pseudomonas; species Pseudomonas sp. 3JA. Next base: position 51,419 of record NZ_JBAMDJ010000025.1, on the reverse strand, counting down.
CGTTCGCCGAGGCTTGCGCCCAGGCTATAAGCCAAATCGTGGGCATCGTTTGCGCTGGTTTTTTCAACGGCCTGGACCGTGGAGCAAACCATGCACAGGAATAAAAACAGGTGACGCGACATGTGTGCTCTCCGGCCTCGAATCGAGGAATTATGCCAGTGCCGACATCTATAGAGGTGGATTGCCAAGGCACTGGCGCAGAAGATTTTTCGTCCCTTGCAACGCAACGTCTTGTGTACTGTCAACATGCCCTAGCGGCGGTTGAAGCAGAGGTCTAGTATGAGCCGCACTCACGTCAGTCAGGAGGTAAACCATGTCGGCCACCAAGAAGCCTGTAAACACTCCGTTGCACTTGCTCCAACAACTCTCGGGCAGCCTGCTCGAACATCTGGAAAATGCCTGCTCCCAAGCCCTGGCTGATGCTGAAAAACTGCTCGCCAAACTTGAGAAACAACGCGGCAAAGCGCAGGAAAAACTGCACAAGTCGCGCACCAAGTTGCAAGACGCAGCCACCGCTGGCAAGGCCAAGGCGCAAGCCAAGGCCAAAGATGTCGTGAAAGAACTCGAAGACCTGCTCGATGCCTTGAAGGATCGTCAGTCCGAGACCCGCACCTACATTCTGCAACTCAAGCGTGATGCCCAGGAAAGCCTGAAATTGGCCCAGGGTGTCGGTCGCGTGCAGGAAGCCGCAGGCAAGGCGCTGACGCTTCGTGCTGCCAAGCCTGCCGCTGTATCGGCCAAGAAGCCGGCGGCTAAACCCGTCGCGGCAAAAGCTCCGGCCAAAGTCGCTGCCAAGCCTGCCGCCAAAGCACCGGCCAAGGCGGCCAGCAAGCCGGCTGCCAAACCCGTCGCTGCCAGCGCTGCAAAACCTGCGGCAAAAAAACCAGTCGCCAAGGCTGCTGCTGCCAAGCCTGCCGCAAAAACGGCGGCCGCTAAACCTGCCGCTGCCAAGCCTGCTGTAAAAGCCGCTGCTAAGCCTGCCGCTAAGCCTGCAACAAAAGTTGTAGCCAAGCCTGCCGCTAAAACCGCCGCCGCAAAACCTGCCGCGACGAAAACCGCTGCTGCTAAACCGGCTGCCAAAGCGGCGGTAAAAGCCACTGCCAAACCTGCTGCCGCCAAACCTGCTGCCAAGCCTGCGGCAACCAAAACGGCCGCGGCCAAGCCTGTTGCGAAAACGGCTGCCAAGCCCGTCGCTGCCAAAGCGCCTACCAAAGTGGCGGCTAAACCCGCTGCCAAACCAGCCGCTGCCAAGCCTGCTGCCGCGAAGCCTGCTGCAGCGAAGCCAACGGCTGCCAAACCCGCCGCTACGGCCAAGCCAGCTGCCGCCAAGCCCGCCGCTAAACCGGCCGTGAAAAAGCCAGCCGCTGCAAAACCTGCGACTGCGCCAGCCGCCAAGCCAGCGACACCGGCTCCGACCGCGACGCCTGCGCCTACCGCCAGCACTCCGGCCTCGGCGACCAGCCCAGCCGCCGTTGCGCCGACCACTAGCAGCACCCCAACCAGCGCTTCCTAAGTGCCGGACACCGCGACGCGTAGCTGATGCAGCGCGTCGCGGTTCGCTGGGTCGGCACTCGCCACCAGCCCTTGCAGCCATAGCGCTGAATCATTCCATTGTTCCTCAGGCCAATCCTCGGCCGCCGCCTGCAATCGTTCCAGCAATCGTCGTTCGGCTTCCAATTCCAGTCGCTTGACCTGTTCGCGCAGGCTATCGAGTGCCGTGTCTTGCCGGGCACCGGTCTTCCACTGGCTGCGAAGTACGCGCAAGGGCCTTACCACCTCTGCCTCCCAAGGCTCGGTCAATTGTCGAAGCTGTTGCAGCCGTTGTTCATTGCAGGCCACGCCGCGTCGTTCCAGCCACAGTCCACAAAGCAGCAGGCAGACATTGACACCGGCGCTCTGCAGCGTCAGGCACGCAGGCTCTACGCCAGGCTTGGCATAGAGGTCGAGGGAAAAGCTCCACAGGTCTGGGGACATCGTGCTACTCGCGCCAGTTGCGAGCGAAGCTGGTAGACTCCGCCGCCATTATGATCCGACTTCAGAACCTGACTTTACAGCGTGGCCCGCAACGTCTGCTAGAAGACGCCGAGCTGACCCTGCACGCCGGCCACAAAGCCGGCCTCATCGGTGCCAACGGCGCCGGCAAATCGAGCCTGTTCGCCTTGCTGCGAGGCGAGCTGCACCCGGACTCGGGTGATTGCCTGTTGCCGGCTGATTGGCGCATCGCCCACATGCGCCAGGAGGTCGACACCCTCGAGCGTCTGGCGGTGGACTACGTGCTCGATGGCGACCTGCGCCTACGCCAGGTGCAACGCGACCTGGCTGCGGCCGAAGCGGCCCACGACGGTGCCGCACAGGCCCGTCTGCACGCGGAACTCGACAGTGCCGACGGCTACACCGCCGATGCCCGTGCGCGCAAATTGCTCGCCGGCCTGGGCTTTACCAATGAGCAGATGGATCGTCAGGTCGGGGACTTCTCCGGTGGCTGGCGGATGCGCCTGAACTTGGCCCAGGCCTTGATGTGTCCTTCGGACCTGCTGTTGCTCGATGAGCCGACCAACCACTTGGACCTCGACGCCATCATCTGGCTCGAAGACTGGCTCAAGAGTTACCCGGGCACGCTGCTGCTGATTTCTCACGACCGTGATTTCCTCGACGCGGTGGTGGATCACGTGGCCCATGTCGATCAGCGCAAGCTCACCTTGTACCGTGGCGGTTACAGCGCCTTCGAACGCGCGCGTGCCGAACGCCTGGCCCAGCAACAGCAGGCCTACGAGAAGCAGCAGGCGCAACGTGCGCACATGGAAAGCTACATCGCCCGCTTCAAGGCCCAGGCCACCAAGGCCCGCCAGGCCCAGAGCCGGATCAAGGCATTGGAGCGGATGGAAGAGCTGTCGGCGGCCCACGTCGATTCACCGTTCGATTTTGTCTTCCGCGAATCGACCAAGATTTCCAGCCCGTTGATCGACCTGTCCGACGCGCGCCTGGGGTATGGCGACAAGACCGTGCTGGAGAAGGTCAAGCTGCAACTGACCCCGGGTGCGCGGATTGGTCTGCTGGGCCCCAACGGTGCCGGTAAGTCGACCCTGATCAAGAACCTTTCCGGTGAACTCGAGCCTCTGGCCGGGCGCCTGACCCGGGGCGAGAACACGGTGGTCGGCTACTTCGCCCAGCATCAGCTCGATTCCCTGGACTCCAAGGCCAGCCCGCTGTTGCACCTGCAACGCCTGGCACCGACCGAGCGCGAGCAGACCCTGCGGGATTTCCTCGGCGGTTTCGATTTCCGCGGGGCGCGCATCGACGAGCCGGTGCTGAATTTCTCCGGTGGCGAAAAGGCACGCCTGGCGTTGGCACTGATCGCCTGGGGGCGGCCGAACCTGTTGCTGCTCGACGAACCGACCAACCACCTGGACCTGGAAATGCGCCTGGCCCTGACCATGGCCTTGCAGGAATTCAGTGGCGCGGTGCTGGTGGTGTCCCACGATCGGCATTTGCTCAAGAGCACCACGGATAATTTCTTCCTGGTGGCCGACGGCAAAGTCGAGGAGTTCGATGGCGACCTGGAAGACTACGCCCGTTGGCTGGTGGAATACCGCCAGCGCAACGCGCCGGTCAGCAGCACGCCGGTCAACCCGGACAAGACCGACAAGAAAGCCCAGCGCCAGGCCGCCGCCGCATTGCGCCAGCAACTGGCACCGCACAAGCGTGAGGCCGACAAACTCGAAGCCGAGTTGGGCAAGCTGCATGAAAAACTGCAAAAGATCGAAACCAGCCTTGGCGACAGTGGTCTCTACGAGGCGGCGCGCAAAGATGAGTTGCGCGACCTGCTGGCCGAGCAGGCCAAGCTGAAAGTTCGGGAAGCGGAACTCGAGGAGGCTTGGATGCAAGCGCTGGAACTGCTGGAAAACCTGCAAGCGGAGCTGGAGGCGTTGTCCTGATGGAAGCGTTGGCGTTGCCTATACCCGTCATGTGGATCGAGCCGATCTGGCTGGGTGTGCAAATCCTGCTGATCCTGTTGGTGGGATATGTCGCCCAACGGTTCGTTGCGCGTGCGCTCACGGGCCTCGGCGAGCGCTACCCACTGCCGACGCAATTGGTGATCATCCTGCGCGGTGTGCTGCGCTGGCTGATCATGGGCAGCGCCGTACTGGTGGCGCTGGAGCGCCTGGGTGTCTCGGCCACGGTACTCTGGACGGCAATCTCGGGTTTCGTGGCGGTGGCGGCGGTGGCGTTCTTCGCCATCTGGAGCGTGCTGTCCAACCTGTTCTGCGCCGTGTTGATCTACACCGTCGGACCGTTTCGCCTGGGCGATGTGGTCGAGCTGGTGGACACCACCGATAAGCCCGGCATCAAGGGACGTGTGGTGGCGATCAATCTGCTGTACACCACGCTGATCGAACCCGAGGAACTCGGCACCGGCAGTGCCATGGTGCAAGTACCCAACAGCCTGTTCTTCCAGCGTTCGGTACGGCGCTGGCGTGGCAGCGAAGCGTTTCCGGTGGGTGGGTTCGTCGAATAATCCGGCCTCGCCGATTGGCTTTTTTTTGCAAAAAAGCGATGGTCAATCCTTCAGCGGCGCATTAGCTTAGTCGTTTTCGACGAATCCGAGCCGAGGTGTGCAATGGTGCTGGAAACATGGCTGGCGTTTTTCGCCGCCTGTTGGGTGATCAGTCTTTCCCCGGGCGCCGGTGCCATTGCATCGATGTCCAGTGGCTTGCGCTACGGGTTTTGGCGCGGTTACTGGAATGCCCTGGGCCTGCAACTGGGCCTGGCGCTGCAAATCGTGATCGTCGCCGCCGGTGTTGGCGCTATCCTCACGGCCTCGGCCACCGCGTTCTATGCGATCAAGTGGTTCGGCGTGGCCTATCTGGTTTACTTGGGTATCAAACAGTGGCGAGCCATCCCTGGCGATATCAGCGATGACTCCGTCGTGCGGCCTATCGGTAACCCTTTGGCGCTGGTGTTTCGTGGCTTCCTGGTCAACATCAGCAACCCCAAGGCGCTGGTGTTCATGCTGGCGGTGTTGCCACAGTTCATCAATCCCCATGCACCATTGATCCAGCAATACCTGATCCTGGGCGTCACCATGATCGTCGTCGATCTCATCGTCATGGCCGGGTACACCGGGTTGGCGTCCAAAGTCCTGCGCCTGTTGCGTACACCGAAGCAGCAACGGCGCATGAACCGCACGTTTGCTGGCCTGTTCATCGGGGCGGCGGGCTTGCTCGCGACGATTCGCAAGGCTGCGGTGTAACCGGCTTATACACAACACCTGTGGCGAGGGAGCTTGCTCCCGCTGGGCTGCGAAGCAGCCCTGGTTTTTGGCGGTTGCTGCGCAACCGAGCGGGAGCAAGCTCCCTCGCCACAAAAAGCACCTACCATCCCTGCGGCGTGGCTCAGCGCAAGATCACCGGCGCGGTATCCCGGGGCAGATTATTGCGCTGCATCGGCTCGCCGGGCTGTTGATAGCTCGGGCCGCCGAGCTGTTCGCTCAGTTGCCGCGCCACGTCTTCCCCCAGGGCCTTGGACACATCGCGCACCACCCGCGGCCGGTTGAGGCTGATGCGCACGTCCCGGTGGTTCAACAACTTGGTGTCCTGGCCTTCGCCCATGGCCGTAAAGGCCGAGGTGATTTCGTAGGTCTTGGTGTTGATCAGGCTGAAGTCTGCCACCAAGGTCAGCGCCAGTACGGCCGAATAGCTGTCGGTATTGGCCAGCTCGTTGATGTCGCGGGTGAAGTCGATGTCCGACACCGTGCCGAACAGCACGTAGTCGGCACCCTTGAAGTTCCCGGCCTTGATGCGCTTGATCACGTCATAGACGTCGCCCTTGGACGCCGCCGTGTAGGGCGTGCCCTGGGTCAGCTGGAACATCCCGCTGCGCAGGATCTCGCCCTTGATGTCACCCGTGAACTTGCGCAGTTCGCCCTGCTCGATATAGCTGCTGGTGGCTTCCATCTCGTCGTAGCTCGAGGAAGCGCTGGCGCTGTAAGGGTTCGCCTGGAAGTTGCTCTGCGCTGAGACGGTGTGGATGTATTCCTCCACCCGCTCCTGGTATGCAAGGTCGGTCACTGCGACTTTCGGGGCCGCCTGCGCGCCAAATGCGCAGGCCAGGGCCATGATACCTATCCATGTGCGCATGGCTTAACGCTCCGTGGTCTTGCGGATTTCTTTTTCGTCCATCCACTCGGCCAGACCGCTTTCGACGTCGATCAATTGCAGGCTGAATTTGTAGAAGACGTCCTTGTAGTCGCTGCTGCGCTTGACGATCGAGCTGATGGAGCCTTCGAGGCGGTACTTGGCAGCGATCATGTTGCCGGTCTTGGCCACGGTGCTTTTCTTGTACAGGCCGCTCTGGTTCTGCAGCTTGAGCTGATCGACCTGGCTGTCCATGGCGGTGTTGTCGCTGGCGAAGCGAGCAGCGCCGGTCTTCATCAGCTGGGTCTTGATGCTGGTGGTGATTTCACGGGTGTCGATGTATTCGCTGGTCTTGTTCTTCACGTCATAGACCTGGACCACCGGGCGACCCTGCAGGATGCCGGACTGGGCCAGGGAGCGGGTCATGGACTCGGCGATCATTTGCAGGTCGGTGGAACCGAACTCGTTGGTCACGGTTTCCACGGCCTTGGTGTCGCCGTAGCTGATGTTCTTGTTGCCCAGGACCGGCGAGTTGTTGGCGCAACCGCTGACCAGCAGGGCGGCGAGGGCGATGGAGGAAATGCGTACGAACATGTGGGTGCTCTCGAAAACTGAATGAAATGGGGCTAAGGCTTGATGCCGATCAGTAAAGGAACTTGTGCCGGCGATCCCCGTGGCGAGGGAGCTTGCTCCCGCTGGGTCGCGAAGCGGCCCCAAGATCTTGCGGTCGCTGCGCAACCGAGCGGGAGCAAGCTCCCTCGCCACAGGTCTGGTGTTGGCTTGACCGACCGGGATCAGGCTCAAGGAGTATTGATTTCCAAACGGAAATCCACCGCCTTGGGGGTCGGTGCGATGGCTGGCAGGAAACCGGTCTGTTCGCCATACAGCGTCAGGCTTTTCCAGGTTTCTTCCTCGGCGATCGGAAAGCCTTCCGGTCCGAGCCAGGCAAAGCGGTAATACATCGTCTTGTTGTTGTAGCTGGTATTGCTCAACTGGACATTGACGGTCATGTAGCCGTTTTCCCGGGCCACGCGCATGGCGCCGACCACGATGTTCTTGGTCTTGCCCATCGCCACGACCTTGCTGGCGGCGCTGCCCGGTTCCGGAGGCGGCGGGGTGGCGCAACCGGCCAGCAGGGCCAGGGCGCCAACGGCGATCAGTTTTAAACGCATGTGAACAAGACTCCGTTCTTAAGGTTGCTTGAGGGCAATGGCGGTCGGGTTGGCGCTTGGCATCACCTGGGCCGCCAGGCCACCGGCGAACACCTGATTACCCACCGCACGCAGGCTGATGACCTGGTAGCGCTGGTCGACGGTGACCTTGACCACCGAGCCGCCCACCGCGCTTGGCAAGGTGACCTGGTGCTCGCCTTTCTTCAGGCGCAGGCGCACCACCTGGGTGTAGTCGGGCAGGGTGCGCCAGGTTCGGGTATCGGCACCTTCGAGTACGGCCGACGTGAGGCCGACGGCCAGGCCGGCCAGGGGATTGGTGTCGTTGATCTGCTTTTGCGCCACGCCACGGGTGACGGCGCGCACGGTGGTGCGCAGGATGATGCCCGGCATGTCGTCGCGCAGGGCCCGACGGGACATGGCGGTGGTGCTGTTGAGTTGGGTCAGGTCCAGCTGGCGGCCGTCGACACCGATCTGGCCGAAGGTGGCCGTGGAAGTGTCGGGCTTGATCAGTGGGAACGACAACGGCGTGATGACCAGGTTGCCGCTGATTGGCAAAGGCAAGGGAATGCGGATCGAGTCCCTGGACGGCGCCAGGCCACTCTGCACCACGATCAGGATGTCGCTGTCGTCGCTCTTGGCGGCGGGCTTGTCGAGGTCACGCAGGGCCTGCTCCAGCAGCGGTGTGTTGGGGCGCAGTTCGGCGGCCTTGCGATAACCCGGTGCGGCCAGGTCCTTTTCACCCAGGGCTTCGTAGACGAAACCGGCCAGGTAATGGCTGAACGCGCTCTGGTAACTGTTCTTGAGGCTGACCACTTCCGGGGCGTCGAGGCTGGCCACCGGGTAACCCTGAAGGTCCTTGTATTCGGTCTTGACCCCTTGTTTCTCGGCTTCTTCCTCGCGCTTGAGGTATTCCTTGTCCCGCAGGTCGGCGATCACCGCTTCGCGTTCGTGGGTCTTCTTGATCTGGGTCCGTGCGCCGTCGAAGTCATTCACCGCCAGCAGGTTCAGGGCCATCTGCGTGGTCAGCATGACCTTTTCGTAATCGTAGCCTTCGTAGCGGCGGACTTTATCGTTGACCAGGAAGCTGCCGAACTGGGCCAGGTACTTGGCCGTGTCGAGCTTGACCGCATCTTCCCATTGGCCAACCTGTTGGTCGGCGCTGGTCCAGGCCGTCTGGCTGCCGGACAGGTCGCCCTTGGCGCGCAGCAGCTCACCTTTCTCGAAGTAATACAGCAGGTCCTTGTCCTGGCTGGTGTTGTTCTTTTCCAGCAGCGTCAATGCGGCGTCGACGTTGCCGGAAGCCAGTTGCTGGTTGGTCTGGGCCAATTCGCTGTCGTAGTTGCGAAAGGCCGAACAGCCGGACAACAAGGTGATCGCACCGAGGGCGATCGAAAAAACGGCACGGGATGCCATGAACATTTCTTCCCTGAGAAACAGCCGGGGTGTGCGGGTCGGGCTGGGGCGATCCCACGGACAAGCGTTGGTACGCTGTCGGTTCCTCATAAAAAGAGGAGCTTTTATGCCATCGAATGATAAGAAGGCGGCGGGATTATAAACATGGCGCTTGGCTATGTAATGGCTTTTCAATGTCTAAATGCGGTTTTTGTGACATCACCTCCAAAGCATGAAAATCCGATGAAAATCGGCTCCCAAGTCACATCCGCCCTTGAGCCGAAGCCATTGGAAGTGAACAATGTGTTACTTCTTATTACCAACTGAGAGTCATTCATGACTGTGCCGTTCCGTTTCCTGGCCTGGCTTGTACTGCCATTGCTTGCTTTGTGCAGCACTGCGCTGCAGGCCGAGCCCCTCGAGAGTGCCCCCCAGGCGCTGCATTTGTTGGATTACATCGGGGCGGATTACCCGGCGACGGTCGAGGCGGGCAAGGTCATCGACGAGGCGGAGTACCGCGAGCAGCTGGAATTTACCCAAGCGCTGGAAGGGTTGGTTGCCGGGTGGCCGGCCAAGCCAGAAAAGACTGAGCTGGTCCAAGGCATCGGCACCCTGCGCACGGCGATCACCCAGCGCCAGGACGGCGGTGATGTTGCGCGCCTGGCGCGGCAACTGGGGGCCAAGCTGGCGGTGGCATATGAAGTCAGCCAGGCACCGGTCATCACGCCCGACCCCACCCGCGGCGCGCCGCTGTATGCGCAAAATTGCTCGGTGTGCCACGGAGCCAACGGTGCCGGCGACGGTCCTGCCGGTGTCGGCTTGGAACCGCCGCCCGCCAACATGCGGGACGCCCAGCGCCTGGATCGCCTGAGTCTCTATGGGATCTACAACACCGTCGGCATGGGCATCGAAGGCACGGATATGCCGGCCTTCGCCGATCAGCTCGACGACCGTCAGCGCTGGGACCTGGCGACCTACATCGCCAGCTTCAGCGCGGACCCGGCCGCCGCTAAAAGCGAACAGGTCTTCAACCTCGCTGACTTGGCGCGCCAGACCCCGGCCGAGGTCCTCGCCGCACAAGGCCCGGCAGCGGCGGCGACGTTCCGTGCCCAGCGTGCCCAGCCGCCGCAAGTGCAACGTGGCCCGGCGCAGTTGCTCGACTACACGGCGGCCACCCTGGATAAAAGCATCGCGGCGTACCGTGCCGGTGATCACGACCAGGCCTATGACTTGTCGGTAGCGGCTTACCTGGAAGGTTTCGAGCTGGTGGAAAGCTCGCTGGACAACGTCGATGCCAACGTGCGCAAGGACACCGAAAAGTCCCTGATGGCCTACCGTCAGTCGTTGCAGGACGGTTTGCCGGTGGAGCAGGCCGTACAGCGTCTGGACGCGGCCAAGGCCAAGTTGAAGGAGTCCGCCGGCCTGCTGGGTGGCGATGGCTTGAGCTGGTCGCTGAGCTTTATCTCCGGGTTGCTGATCCTGCTGCGTGAGGGGTTGGAAGCGATCCTGGTGCTGGCGGCGATCCTGGCGTTCCTGCGCAACACCGGCCAGCAGTCGGCGGTGCGTAGCGTCAACGTCGGTTGGGGGCTGGCGCTGGTGGCCGGCCTGGCGACCTGGGGCCTGGCGGCGTATGTGATTGACGTCAGCGGTGCCCAGCGTGAGCTGCTTGAAGGCGCGACGGCGTTGTTCGCCAGTGTGATGGTGCTGTGGCTGGGTGTGTGGATGCATGACCGTCGCCATGCAGCGGCCTGGCAGGACTACATCAAGAGCAGCCTGGTGGGCGGCGGGGGGCGGTTTGGTTTTGCGATCCTGGCGTTCTTCTCGGTCTATCGCGAACTGTTCGAAGTGATCCTGTTCTACGAAACCCTGTGGTTGCAAGCGGGCCCCGCCGGACACAACGCGGTGCTGGCCGGCGGCGCGACGGCGCTGGTGTTGTTGGTGGGGTTGGCCTGGGTGATCCTGCGCGGCTCGGCGAAACTGCCCCTGGCGCTGTTTTTCAGTATCAACGCCGGGTTGTTGTGCGCGCTGTCGGTGGTATTCGCCGGTCACGGCGTGAAGGCGTTGCAGGAAGCCGGGATCTTCGGCACTCATCCGGTGCCGTTCTTCGACTTCGACTGGTTGGGCATTCATGCCGATGCCTATTCGCTGGCCGCTCAAGTGGTGGCGATTCTGGCGATCATGGTGCTGTATGGGCGCAGTTGGGTGGTGGAGAAGCGTCGGGTCCAGGTTTCCTGAAAAGCACTCGCTGCGCTCATTATCGCGAGCAAGCTCGCTCCCACAGGATGTAGGCTGTCCTTGTGGGAGCGAGCTTGCTCGCGATGCATTTTAAAGAGGAGCAACCCCAATGCGCGTATGGATCGACGCCGATGCCTGTCCCAAGGCGGCGAAAGAACTGGTGGTCAAGTTCGCCCTGAAGCGCCGGTTCGAGGTGGTGCTGGTGGCCGGTCAGCCGCAGATCAAGCCGGCCCTGGCTTGTGTGAAGCTGATCGTGGTACCCAGTGGCCCTGATGCGGCGGACGATTACCTGGTGGAGCACGCCGAGCCGGGTGAACTGGTGATCTGCAGCGACGTGCCCTTGGCCGACCGGTTGGTGAAGAAGGGCGTCGCGGCCCTGGACCCGCGCGGCAAGGAGTTCGATGCCCAGAACATGGGCGAGCGGCTGGCGGTGCGCAACCTGTTCACTGATCTGCGTGAACAGGGCCACATGGGCGGCGGCCCGGCGGCCTACAGCGAGCGGGACAAGCAGGGGTTTGCCAATGCCCTGGATCGGATCCTGACGCGCCTGACCCGATTGCCTTGAATCATGCCCAAACCTCTGTGGGAGCGAGCTCCCACAGGGTTAGTGGTGGTGGGGTCAGGCGTCGTTCTCGTGCGTCAATTCCAACACCCGATCCACCAGTTTGTTGATGCCGGAAGCCGCCTCGCTGATGTTCTGCGCCAGCATGTAGGCCGGGGTGCTGACCAGTTTGCGCGCTCGGTCTTCAACGATGTCGGTGACGGTGCACGCTTCGTGAGTACCCCCCATTTTGGTCACAGCGGCGGCAGTGTCGACGTCGTTGCCGATGGTGCAGACCACGCCCGGGCCGTAGATTTTCGCCGCCAGGGCCGGGGAGATGCAGATCAGCCCGACCGGTTTGCCGGCCTCGGCAAAGGCCTCGGTCAGCGCGAGGACCTCTGGCTGGACCGTGCAAGCCGCGCCTTCGACGGCAAAGTTGGAGAGGTTTTTCGCCGAGCCAAAACCACCGGGTACGATCAGGGCGTCGAAATCCTCGGCCCTGGCTTCACGCAAGTCCTTCACGTTGCCCCGGGCGATCCGCGCCGATTCCACCAACACGTTGCGGCTCTCGGGCATTTCCTCGCCGGTCAGGTGATTGATCACATGCAGTTGGGCAATGTTGGGGGCGAAGCACTGGACGTGAGCCCCACGCTGATCGAGACGCAGCAAGGTGATCACGCTTTCGTGGATCTCGGCGCCGTCATAGACGCCACAGCCGGAAAGGATCACTGCAATTTTTTTGCTCATGGGCTTTTCTCCAGATTCATGGCGTTAAATGTCTACTAATTTGTCACTCGTTGCCATAGGGGGATCGGGCAGCTACACCTAATCTGCCGACTATCTCCCTGCCTTGCATGTCCGGGTTGCGTCATGAACTTCATCCTGTATGCCGTGCCGTTCTTCTTCGTGCTGATCGCCGTCGAGTTGCTGGCCGATCGCTGGCGGGGCGTGAGCCACTACCGAGTGGCCGACGCGATCAACAGCTTGAGCACCGGCGTGCTGTCGACCACAACGGGCCTTTTGACCAAAGGCGTGGGGCTGGTGACCTATGCCTTTGCGTTGAAACACCTGGCTGTCATCGAGCTGCCTGCCGACCGGGTCTGGACCTGGGTGGTTGCCTTTGTGCTCTACGACTTCTGCTACTACTGGCTGCACCGCATGGGCCATGAACGCAACATCCTCTGGGCCGCTCATTCGGTGCACCACCAGAGCGAGGACTACAATCTTTCCACGGCGTTGCGCCAGACCAGTACCGGGTTCCTGTTGAGCTGGATCTTCTACGTCCCGCTCGCCGTATTGGGTGTGCCACTGGTGGTCTTCGTCAGCGTTGCGGCGTTGAATCTGCTGTACCAGTTTTGGGTCCACACCCAGCACATTCCCAAGCTCGGCTGGCTGGAGTGGTGCTTCGTGACGCCGTCCAATCATCGTGCCCACCATGCACAGAACCCTCTCTACATGGATCGCAACTACGGCGGGGTGTTCATTATTTGGGACCGTCTGTTTGGCACCTTCCAGGAAGAAGACGTCAACGAACCAGTGATTTTCGGCGTGACCACGCCGCTGGAGAGCTGGAATCCGTTGTGGGCCAACCTGCAGTTTTATGCGCAGCTGTGGGCCGATGCCAGGCGGGCCGGGCGTTGGTGGGACAAGCTGCGGATCTGGTTCATGCCCACCGGTTGGCGTCCGGCGGACGTCGCGGCCAGGTACCCGCTGAACAAGTCGGACTTGAGCCAGTTCCGCAAATTCGACGTGCCGTTGGATGTTCGCCAGCAGTGGTACGTGGGGCTGCAGTTCTGCGCCTACATCGCCTTGGGCAGTTATCTGATGAACCTTGAAGCCAGCCTGCCGGTCGTCGCCCTGATGCTGGGTTGGGGCGCGGTGGCGTTCGGTCTGTTCGTGTTGGGCGTGGCCCTGGAGAATCGCCCGTGGGCGTTGCGGCTGGAGCTGTTGCGGCTGGCCTCGAACCTGCCGCTGGTATGGCTGGCGCCACTGGCCGGGTTGTGGCCGGCCAACCCTGTGGCCTGGGCCGGGCTGCTCAGCTACAGCCTGCTCAGCGGCATCGGGCTATATTGCTGCCGTACCCGGTTTACTCGGTTGGCGTCGTAGGTTCGCCGGACCTGGCTTGCTCCAGGCGCTCGGCTTCGAGGACTTTCCTGGCCAGGCGCGCATTCTTGATGCGTCGGCGCAGCCACAAGACCAGGCCCAGCACCAGCAGTGCGCCGAGTACCCACAATTCATACTTCTTGATGCTGCCCAGCATGCCTTCGAGCACTGCGCCAAAGTGGTACGCGGCCGCAGCCAACGCCGTGGCCCAGATCGCCGCACCGATGCCGTTGAGCAGCAGGTAGCGACCCGGCGGATAGCCTGACAGACCGATCGCCACCGGCATCACCGTGCGCAGGCCATAGACGAAACGGAAGCTCAGGACCCAGATGTCCGGATGCCGGCGGATGTGCTCCAGCGCCCGATCCCCCATCAACTGCCAGCGTGGCTTGCGGGCCAGCAGCTTGCGCCCGTGCTTGCGTCCCAGGAAATACCACAGCTGATCGCCCGCGTAGCTGCCGCAGAACGCTACGACGACCACCAGGTTGATGTCCATGTAGCCACGGAACGCCAGGAAACCTGCGAGCACGAGGATAGTTTCGCCTTCGAAGAACGTGCCGATAAACAGGGCCAAGTAGCCGAAGTCATGCAGAAATTGTTGGAGCATTGTCTGGGTGCTGGCGAAATGAACGCGCAGCCTAACCCTTCAGGCACATTCAGGAAAGTATCGAAATGTGTCTCGACGTGAACAATTCCTACAATGACAATAACTGCGACGACAGGACGCAGGTGCACATAACTGTAATGTCTTCGTCATAATGGGCGCTTATAACTGTCACGCTCGCCCGTCAGCACGGGCTCAGGAGTCTGCCGTGAGCTTTACCCCCGCCAATCGTCTGTTCCCTGCTACCCGCCTGCGTCGCAACCGTCGTGATGAGTTCTCTCGTCGGCTGGTACGTGAAAACGTGCTGACCACCAATGACCTGATCCTGCCGGTATTCGTGCTGGACGGTGAGAACCGTCGCGAAGCGGTGGCGTCGATGCCCGGGGTGGAACGCCTGACCATCGACCTGCTGCTCGAAGAGGCCGCCCACTGGGTCGAACTGGGCATTCCGGCGCTGGCGCTGTTCCCGGTCACGCCGCCGACACTCAAGTCCCTGGACGCCGCCGAAGCCTGGAACCCGGAAGGCATCGCCCAGCGCGCGACCCGCGCCTTGCGCGCGCGCTTCCCGGAGCTGGGGGTGATCACCGACGTGGCGCTGGACCCGTTCACCACCCACGGGCAGGACGGTATCCTCGATGAAGAAGGCTACGTGCAGAACGACATTACCGTCGATGCACTGGTCAGGCAGGCCCTGTCCCACGCCGAGGCCGGCGCCCAGGTCGTGGCGCCGTCGGACATGATGGACGGGCGCATCCAGGCGATCCGCGAAGCCCTCGAGGTAGCCGGTCACGTCAACGTGCGGATCATGGCCTACTCGGCCAAGTACGCCAGCGCCTATTACGGTCCGTTCCGCGACGCGGTCGGCTCGGCCCTGAACCTGGGCAAGGCCAACAAGGCCTCTTATCAGATGGACCCGGCCAACAGTCAGGAAGCCTTGCACGAAGTGGCGGCTGACTTGTCAGAAGGGGCAGACATGGTCATGGTCAAGCCTGGCATGCCCTACCTCGACATTCTTTGCCGGGTCAAAGACGAATTCAAAGTGCCGACCTTTGTTTATCAGGTCAGCGGCGAGTACGCGATGCACATGGCCGCGATCCAGAACGGCTGGTTGAGCGAAGGGGTGATCCTGGAGTCCTTGACCGCTTTCAAGCGCGCAGGGGCTGATGGCATCCTGACTTACTTTGCCGTGCGCGCCGCCCAATTGTTACGAGAGCAGAAATAGCCTCCCAGGAACTTGCGATGAATACCGAAGGACTCTCCGAAGTTGCCGTAAAAGACGCTCAACCCGTGGTCGAGCAGATTGCCGAGACACCGCCGACGCTGGAGCCTGCTGCCCCAGCTGTCGTCGAGCCCGCACCGGCCCCGGCGATTGTGATTCCCAACCTGGATGACAGCAGCCTGTACATCCATCGGGAGCTGTCGCAACTGCAGTTCAACATCCGCGTGCTGGAGCAGGCGCTGGACGAGTCCTACCCGCTGCTGGAGCGGTTGAAGTTCCTGCTGATCTTTTCCAGCAACCTGGATGAGTTTTTCGAAATCCGCGTCGCCGGGCTGAAGAAGCAGATCACCTTCGCCCGTGAACAGGCCGGTGCCGACGGCCTGCAACCGCACCAGGCCCTGGCGCGCATCAGCGAGCTGGTCCACGGCCATGTGGACCGGCAATACGCGATTCTCAACGATATCCTGTTGCCGGAGCTGGAAAAGCACCAGGTGCGCTTCATCCGCCGGCGCTACTGGAACACCAAGATCAAGACCTGGGTGCGCCGCTATTTCCGCGACGAGATCGCACCGATCATCACGCCGATCGGTCTCGATCCGACGCACCCGTTCCCGCTGCTGGTCAACAAGAGCCTGAACTTCATCGTCGAACTGGAGGGCATCGACGCCTTCGGTCGCGATTCCGGCCTGGCGATCATTCCGGCGCCACGTCTGCTGCCGCGGATCATCCGCGTGCCGGAAGACGTCGGTGGCCCTGGCGACAATTATGTGTTCCTGTCGTCGATGATCCACGCCCATGCCGATGACTTGTTCCAGGGCATGAAGGTGAAAGGTTGCTACCAGTTCCGCTTGACGCGCAACGCCGACCTGTCGGTGGACACCGAGGACGTCGAAGACCTGGCCCGCGCCCTGCGCGGCGAGCTGTTCTCCCGTCGCTACGGTGATGCGGTGCGCCTGGAGGTGGCCGATACCTGCCCGAAACACCTGTCCGACTACCTGCTCAAGCAGTTCAACCTGCATGAGACCGAGTTGTACCAGGTCAACGGCCCGGTCAACCTGACCCGACTGTTCAGCATCACCGGCCTGGACAGCCATCCGGAGCTGCAATATCTGCCGTTCACGCCGCAGATCCCGAAACTGCTGCAAAACAGCGAGAACATTTTCAGCGTGATCAGCAAGCAGGACATCCTGCTGCTGCACCCGTTCGAGTCGTTCACACCGGTGGTCGACCTGCTGCGCCAGGCCGCCAAGGATCCCCACGTCCTGGCGGTGCGCCAGACCCTGTACCGCAGCGGCGCCAACTCGGAAATCGTCGATGCCCTGGTGGACGCGGCGCGAAACGGCAAGGAAGTCACGGCAGTGATCGAGTTGCGCGCGCGCTTCGACGAGGAATCCAACCTGCAACTGGCCAGCCGCCTGCAGGCGGCGGGTGCGGTGGTGATCTATGGCGTAGTCGGCTTCAAGACCCACGCCAAGATGATGCTCATCCTGCGCCGTGAAGCCGGTGAGATCGTGCGCTACGCCCACTTGGGCACCGGCAACTACCACGCTGCCAACGCCCGCCTGTACACCGACTACAGCCTGCTGACCTCTGACGATGCCTTGTGCGAAGACGTCGGTAAGCTGTTCAGCCAGTTGATCGGCATGGGCAAGACCCTGCGCATGAAGAAACTGCTGCATGCGCCGTTCACCCTGAAAAAGGGCATGCTCGACATGATCGCCCGGGAAACGCAGTTCGCCTTGGACGGCAAACCGGCCCATATCATTGCCAAGTTCAACTCGCTAACCGACCCGAAGATCATTCGTGCGTTGTACAAGGCCAGCCAGTCGGGCGTGCGCATCGACCTGGTGGTGCGTGGCATGTGCTGCCTGCGGCCGGGCATTGCGGGGGTGTCCCACAACATCCATGTACGCTCGATCATCGGGCGCTTCCTGGAGCATACGCGGGTGTTCTACTTCCTCAACGGCGGTGAGGAGCAGATGTTCCTGTCCAGTGCCGACTGGATGGAGCGCAACCTCGACAAGCGGGTCGAGACCTGCTTCCCGGTGGAAGGCAAGAAGCTGATCCTGCGGGTCAAGAAGGAGCTGGAAAGCTACCTCACCGACAACACCCACAGCTGGAGCCTGCAGTCGGATGGTCGCTACATCCGCAACACCCCGACCGGCAACCAGAACCCACGCAGTGCCCAGGCGACGTTGCTGGAGCGCTTGAGCAGCCCGGTGTTGGCGGTTCGTTAAAAAATCGGTGGAGGGGGGCAGGCTCGGCTTTTTGTGGCGAGGGAGCTTGCTCCCGCTGGAGGGCGAAGCCCTCCCAAGACTTGGGGCCGCTTCGCAGCCCAGCGGGAGCAAGCTCCCTCGCCACAGGGATCTGGGTTGTGGCGGGGCTTAGTGAATGTTCAGCACAATCCCGACCCGGGTGAGCCATTCGGCCTCCTGGGCGAAGTCGGCCTGGGTCAGCTGGTTTTCTTCCAGCCAGCCCTCGGGGAACATCACATCCAGTTGATCGCCGTCGGCATGCAGGGCCACCTGGGGCATTTCCTGGGTGCCACGGATGTGATGGAACAGGATCGCGAAGCGCAGCAGCACGCACAGGCGAATCAGCTTGATGCCGTCATCGCCGAACTCGGCAAACTTATCCTTGGGAATATTGCGTCGGTGGCCGCGCACCAATAGCGCGAGCATTTGCTGGTCTTCCCGGGAAAACCCCGCCAGGTCCGAATGCTCGATCAGGTAGGCGCCATGCTTGTGGTAGTGATAGTGGGCGATGTCCAGGCCCACTTCATGGACCTTGGCGGCCCAGCCCAGCAATTCGCGCCAGACCCCGTCGTTCAAGTCCCAGTCATCGGCCACCTGGTCGAAGGCATGCAGCGCCTTGCGTTCGACCCGTGCGGCCTGCTCCAGGTCGACGTGATAACGCTCCATGAGCGAGCCCAGGGTGCGCTCGCGCACGTCTTCGTGATGATGACGCCCCAGTAGGTCATACAACACGCCTTCGCGCAGGGCGCCTTCACAGTGGTCCATGCGGTGCAGTTCGAGGGCGTCGAAAATCGCCTCGAGGATCGCCAGACCCGCGGGGAAAATCGCCCGGCGGTCGGGCTTGATGCCTTCGAAGTCGATCTTGTCGGCATCGCCGAGCTTGAACACCCGGCGCTTGAGCCAGGCCAGGCCCTCGGCATTGACCTCGCCGGTGCCATGCCCGCCGGCCTTGAGGGCCAGGCCAATGGCGCGAATGGTGCCCGAGGAGCCAATGGCTTCATCCCACGTCAGGCGGTGCAGGGCGTGCTCGATGCTCATGATCTCCAGGCGCGCCGCCGTATAGGCCTGGGCATAGCGGGCCGGGGTGATCTTGCCGTCGCGGAAATAACGCTGGGTGTAGCTCACGCAGCCCATCTGCAGGCTTTCGCGCAGCAGCGGTTCGAAGCGCTGGCCGATGATGAATTCGGTACTGCCGCCACCGATGTCCGCCACCAGGCGCTTGCCTGGGGTGTCGGCCAAGGTATGGGAAACGCCCAGATAGATCAGGCGAGCCTCTTCACGGCCGGAAATGACTTCTACCGGATGCCCGAGGATTTCTTCAGCACGGCGGATGAACTCGCCACGGTTGCGCGCCTCGCGCAGGGCGTTGGTGCCCACGATCCGCACCGCGCCCAAGGGCATACCGTTGATCAGTTGGGCAAACCGCTTGAGGCAGTCAAGCCCGCGCTGGATGGATTCTTCGCTCAGATGGCGTTCTTCGTCGATGCCGGCGGCCAGTTGGACCTTCTCGCCGAGCCGCTCAAGAATGCGGATTTCCCCGTTCTGGGCCTTGGCGACGACCATGTGGAAACTGTTGGAGCCCAGGTCTATGGCGGCGATCAGGGACAGATTCTTGGCTTGGGATGGCGGCATGGTCAAAAAGTCTCGGTCGATAACCTTGCCATCCTGCCACGATCGACCGCCTACGCCAACGCACCTGAACCAAACCCTTGAGCCAGAGCAGTTCCCGTGGCGAGGGAGCTTGCTCCCGCTGGGCTGCGAAGCGGCCCCAAAGCCATTCAACGCGGTCCATCAGGAAAACTCGGCTGGCCGGTTTCACGACTGCTGCGCAGCCGAGCGGGAGCAAGCTCCCTCGCCACAAGAGCTCTTCGGCTGAGAAAATCAGGCTGGCTCGACGGTCCCGATAAAGTTCGCCAGCTCCGCCGTCTGCGGATTGGCAAACAACACCTTGGGATCGCCCACTTCATGCACCTTGCCCTGGTGCATGAACACCAGTTTGTCGCCGACCTCCCGGGCAAAACGCATTTCGTGGGTGACCATGATCAGCGTCATGCCTTCCTTGGCCAACTGCCGCACCACGCTGAGCACTTCATTGACCAGCTCCGGGTCCAGGGCCGAGGTGATTTCGTCGCACAGCAGCACTTTCGGCGACATCGCCAGCGCCCGGGCGATCGCCACCCGCTGTTGCTGACCACCGGACAAGCGGTCCGGGAAGGCATCGAATTTCTCCCCAAGCCCGACCCGTTCCAGCATCTGCCGCGCCAGCACGGCCGCCTTGGCCTTGGGCACTTTTTGAACAACTTGCGGCGCGAGCATCACGTTCTCGCCGACCGTCAGGTGCGGGAACAGGTTGAACTGCTGGAACACCATCCCGACTTTCTGCCGCAGGCTGCGCAGGTCGGCGCGGGCCGCATCGAGGTATTCGCCGTCGACTTCGATCACGCCATCATTGATCGATTCCAGGCCATTGAGAGTGCGCAGCAAGGTGGATTTGCCCGAGCCGCTGCGGCCGATGATCGCCACCACCTGGCCTTCCTCGACACTCAGGTCGATGCCTTTGAGCACGTGATGATCGCCGTAGTATTTATGCAGGGCGGTAATTCTAAGCAGAGGCATGCAGTCTCCTTTCCAGGTAGCGCGCACTGAGGGACAAGGGGTAGCAGAGCAGGAAATAACCGAGGGCGACCAGGCCATAGACCATGAACGGCTCGAACGTGGCATTGGCGAGCATGCCGCCGGTCTTGGTCAGTTCGGTAAAGCCAATGATCGACGTCACGGCCGTGCCCTTGACCACTTGCACCGAAAAGCCCACGGTCGGCGCCACGGCGATGCGCAGGGCCTGGGGCAGGATGACGTAGCGCAACTGCTCCAGCGGGTTGAGGGCCAGGCTCGCCGAGGCTTCCCACTGGCCGTGGGAAATCGAGTCGACACAACCGCGCCAGATCTCTGCCAGGTAGGCGCTGGTAAACAGCGTCAAGGCAATCGCCGCCGCCATCCAGGGGGAAATCTCCACCCCGGCCAGGGCCACGCCGAAGAACACCAGGAACAGCTGCATCAACAGCGGTGTGCCTTGGAACAGCTCAATGTAGGTCCGGGCGATGTTGCGGGGCAGGGCGCTCTTGGAGATGCGCAACACCATGATCAGCAAACCGATCACGCCGCCACCGATAAACGCCACCAGCGACAGCGCCAGGGTCCATTGCAGGCCGGTGAGCAGGTTGCGCACCACGTCCCAGAAAGTGAAATCGCTCATGGGCGGCTCCCGTTGCTGCTCTTGTACAGGCAGCGGCGGCCCACCCAGTTGAGGAACTGGCGGATCAACAGCGCCATGCACAAGTAAATGAGCGTGGTCAGCGCATAGGTTTCGAAGGCGCGGAAGTTACGTGACTGGATGAAGTTGGCGGCAAAGCTCAACTCTTCGGTGGCGATTTGCGAACACACCGCCGAGCCGAGCATCACGATGATGATCTGGCTGCTCAACGCCGGCCAGACCTTGCCCAGCGCCGGCAGCAGCACCACATGACGGAAGGCCTCGAAGCGGCTCATCGCCAGGGCCGCGGCGGCTTCCAGTTGCCCTCGTGGGATGGCCTGGATGCCGGCGCGGATGATCTCGGTGGAATAGGCGCCGAGGTTGATCACCATCGCTAGCACCGCCGCCTGCCATTCGGAAATCTGCAGGCCCAGGGACGGCAAACCGAAGAAGATGAAAAACAGCTGCACCAGGAACGGCGTGTTGCGGATCAACTCCACGTACACTCCGAAGATCGCCGCGAACGGGCGAATGTTCCAGGCCCGCACCACGGCCCCGACGATGCCTAGGCTGACCCCGAGCAACGTACCGATGGCCGTCAGTTCCAGGGTGAACAGCGCGCCGCGCAACAGCAGCTCGGTGTTTTGCACCACCGGCAGAAAATCGAACTGATAAGCCATGCTCAGCCTCTCAAGCGACGGTCAGAGATCGGCCGGCAGCGGCTGCTTGAGCCAGGTCTGGGAATTTTTTTCCAGGCTGCCATCGGTCTTGGCGGTGGCGAGGATCTGGTTGACCTTGTCCAGCAGCGCCGGCTCGTTCTTGTTCACGCCCACGTACACCGGCGAGTCCTTGAGTTTCACCTTCAGGGCCGGAACACGCTTGGGGTTGCGTTCGCTGATGGCGACCATCACGACGTTGCCACTGGCGATCAGGTCCACCTGACCGGCCAGGTAGGCGGCGATGGTCGAGTTGTTGTCTTCGAAGCGCTTGATAGTGGTGCCTTCGGGGGCGACCTTGGTCAGTTCGATGTCTTCGATGGCGCCACGGGTGACGCTGATGGTCTTGCCCTTGAGGTCGTCCAGGTTGTTGATGGCGGCGTCAGGCGGACCGAACACGGCCAGGTAGAACGGCGCGTAGGCGCTGGAGAAGTCGATGACCTTTTCCCGCTCCGGATTCTTGCCCAGGCTGGAAATCACCAGGTCGACCTTGCCGGTGGTCAGGAAGGGGATGCGGTTGGTGCTGTTGACCGGCGTCAGTTCAAGTTTGACCTTGAGCTGGTCGGCGAGCAGTTTTGCGGTGTCGATGTCCAGGCCGCGGGGTTTCATGTCCGGGCCTACCGAACCGAATGGCGGGAAGTCCTGGGGCACGGCGACCTTGAGGGTGCCACGCTTGACCACGTCTTCCAGGCCATCGGCGTGGGCGGGTAGCTGACAGAGCATCAGGCTGGCAAACAGAGCTGTGAGCAGGGCGCTGCAACGCTGAATCATGGCGAATCTCCGCAATCGGTGATGTGATTTCTGCGTTCGGACAGAGCACAGGCCATGCCAAGGCGACTTTTCAGCGGCCCAACCCACGGTTTTGCTGGCGGGGAGCGGTCTTACTGGTCTGAACAGTCGCGGCGTTTTTCGCACCGTTATCGGGCGTCGGCATTTGTCGCCGAACCCTGCTGGGGCACGACTTGCCGGGCGCGGCGAATAGCTTTACAACTAGCCGCTCACTGGCCCGGTTCGTCTAAAAAATCATGAATTCCATCGCTCGCGCCGTTCCTGAAGTGGCCCTGCAAGCCATCCGCAAACTGATCGTCGATGAAGGCTTCGGCCCGGGCGATGCGCTGCCGTCGCAACGGGACCTGGCGCTGCAATTGGGGGTGAGTCGGGCGTCGCTGCGCGAAGCGCTGTCATCCCTCAGTGCCCTGGGCATGATCAGCGTGCAGCCGGGCAAAGGGGTCTTCGTGCAGGCACCGGTAGAGGCTCCACGCAGCGAATCGGCGCCGGGCTGGCCGTTCGCGGCCCAGGCCTCGCCAGTGGATATCTTCCAGTTGCGCTACGCCCTGGAGGGTTTCGCGGCGGGGTTGGCGGCGGTGACGCTCAGCGCCGATGAGCTGGACATGCTGCAAGACAATGTCGAAGCCATGCGACGGGAATTGAAGATCGGCGACTTCGACGCCGCCGCGCGGCTGGATTTCGAATTTCATCGGCGCATCCTGCTGGCCAGCGGTAATCAGGCGATGCTGAGCATTCTCACCGCCAGCGCCGAGATCTTCCTGGAAAGCCAGAAACTACCGTTCATCAGGGCGGAGCGGGCGATGGAAACGTGGCAGGAGCATCGCAAGATCCTCCGCGCCTTGGCTCGCCGCGCTTCGGGCGCTGCGCAAAAAGCCATGCAGGAACATGTACGTAACGCGGCGTTGCGTACCGGGATTGCCTTCGTCGCCCCCGTCGCTTCGTGAGTTGAGCCATACCCAAATACGTCTTTCGTCATAGCGAGACTCAATCAACTGCGGCTTCCTGAACCCCGGAAGGGCCGCTATCATGGGCCACGTTTTTTTGCTGACAACCCCGGAGATTTCCATGAGCAGCGATCTGATCAAACACGTTACCGACGATAACTTCGACGAAGAAGTACTCAAGGCCGAAGGCCCGGTACTGGTCGACTATTGGGCAGAGTGGTGCGGTCCGTGCAAAATGATCGCCCCGGTCCTGGACGAAATCGCTACCACTTATGAAGGCAAGCTGACCGTTGCCAAGCTGAACATCGACGAAAACCAGGAGACTCCGGCCAAGCACGGCGTGCGTGGTATCCCGACCCTGATGCTGTTCAAGAACGGCAACGTCGAAGCCACCAAAGTGGGTGCGCTGTCGAAGTCGCAACTGGCTGCTTTCCTCGACGCCAACATCTAAGCGCCGAATGCCACTGAAAAAGCCCCGCAAATCGCGGGGCTTTTTCGTTATTCGGGGCTAGACGCTTGCAAACCCAGGTGGTACATTCGGCCCCGCACTGGTTTCTCCATTGCCCCCTGCAAGCCGTCGCCGACGCTCTCCTTTCGAATAAGTACGCGATCCTGTCGCCTTCTCCGCGGCGCGGCCTCATTAAGCCAAAAGCTTAATTTCCCCCCTCCATAAATGATTACGTCATTCCTATATGAATCTGACTGAACTCAAGCAAAAGCCGATTACCGAACTGCTCGAATTGGCCGAACAGATGGGCATAGAAAATATGGCCCGTTCGCGCAAGCAGGACGTGATTTTCTCCCTGCTCAAGAAGCACGCGAAAAGCGGCGAGGAAATCTCCGGTGATGGCGTGCTGGAGATTCTCCAGGACGGCTTCGGCTTCCTTCGCTCCGCAGACGCTTCCTATCTCGCCGGCCCGGACGATATCTACGTCTCGCCGAGCCAGATCCGTCGCTTCAACTTGCGCACCGGTGACACCATCGTTGGCAAGATCCGCCCTCCGAAGGAAGGCGAGCGTTACTTCGCGCTGCTCAAGGTCGACACGATCAACTTCGACCGTCCGGAAAACGCGAAGAACAAGATTCTCTTCGAGAACCTGACCCCGCTATTCCCGACCGTGCGCATGAAGATGGAAGCCGGCAACGGTTCCACCGAAGACCTCACCGGTCGAGTCATCGACCTGTGCGCACCCATCGGCAAAGGCCAGCGTGGCTTGATCGTGGCGCCGCCGAAAGCGGGCAAGACGATCATGCTGCAGAACATCGCGGCCAACATCGCCCGTAACAACCCTGAAGTTCATCTGATCGTGCTGCTGATCGACGAGCGTCCGGAAGAAGTGACCGAGATGCAGCGCACCGTGCGCGGCGAAGTGGTCGCCTCGACGTTCGACGAGCCGCCGACCCGCCACGTGCAGGTTGCCGAAATGGTGATCGAGAAGGCCAAGCGCCTGGTCGAACACAAGAAGGACGTGGTGATCCTGCTGGACTCCATCACTCGTCTGGCCCGTGCCTACAACACCGTCATCCCGAGCTCTGGCAAGGTGCTGACCGGTGGTGTCGATGCCCACGCGCTGGAAAAACCGAAGCGTTTCTTCGGTGCCGCGCGAAACATCGAGGAAGGCGGTTCGCTGACCATCATCGCCACCGCGCTGGTTGAAACCGGCTCGAAGATGGACGAAGTGATCTACGAGGAATTCAAGGGCACCGGCAACATGGAGCTGCCTCTGGATCGTCGTATCGCCGAGAAACGTGTCTTCCCGGCCATCAACATCAACCGTTCCGGCACGCGCCGCGAAGAGTTGCTGACCGCCGATGACGAATTGCAGCGCATGTGGATCCTGCGCAAGCTGCTGCATCCGATGGATGAAGTCGCCGCCATCGAGTTCCTGGTCGACAAGCTGAAGACGACCAAGACCAACGACGAGTTCTTCCTGTCGATGAAACGCAAGTAACACCCAGCACGTTTCAAAAAAGGACGCCCCGAACAGGGGCGCCCTTTTTTTTTCGTGGCTTTGTATCAAAAAAGACAACTTTCCCAAGCCGGTAATGTCCGTGCTTGCATCATCTTGTAAAACGACAAGGATCGTTATGCATACGTTCGGCAGCCGCCGTGACATCGACGGTTTGAGGGCCCTGGCCGTTATTCCTGTGGTGCTGTTTCACTTCGGCTTCAGCACATTCAGTGGTGGCTTTGTCGGTGTTGACGTTTTTTTCGTCATTTCCGGTTACTTGATAACCAGCATCCTGTTTCGCGAGATCAGTGCGCAGCGTTTCAGCTTCGTCGATTTTTGGGCGCGCCGTGCCCGGCGCATCATTCCGGCCTTGAGCGTGGTGCTGGTGGCAACGCTGGTCCTGGGCTGGTTGCTGCTGACGGCCAAGGATTTTTCGGAGCTGGGTAGGGCGGTTCGTTATCAGGCGCTGTTCATTTCCAATATCTTGTTCATGCGTGAGGACGGTTACTTCGAGCCCGCGTCGGACCTCAAGCCTTTGCTCCACACCTGGTCCCTGGCGGTTGAAGAGCAGTACTACATCTTCTTTCCGCTGCTGATGGTGTTGTTGATGCGCCACGTTCGCCATTGGCGCTGGATGCTGTTTGCCGTGCTGCTGGTTTCTTTAGGACTGAATGTCGCCTCTATCGACCGCAAGCCTGACTTCGTCTTCTTTTCGCTGCCGACACGGGCCTGGGAATTGTTATGCGGCGCAATGCTCGCGGTGTGGCCTGCATCGAAACAGCCGGTGAGGCCATGGCTCTGTCAGCTCGCGGGTGCGGCCGGGCTGGCTGCTGTCCTGGTGGCGGTTTTCACTTTTGACAAGGCCACTCGATTTCCGGGTTGGGCCGCCTTGCTGCCGGTGCTTGGCACCACTGCGCTGATCTGGTCCGGTGCCCAGGGATCGACTTGGGTGGCTCAGGCACTCAGTGCCAGGGTACTCGTCTGGGTTGGCCTGCTGTCCTATTCCTTTTATCTGTGGCATTGGCCGGTCTACGTCTATGCCAATGCCATTTCGATCGACGGTATCCAGGCTTGGGAGGCGGCGGGCTGGATTCTGCTGGCGCTGGGCCTGGCCTGGTTGAGCTGGCGTTTCGTCGAGCTTCCGTTTCGTGAAAAGCGTGTGCTGGCCGCACGCAAGCCGATGCTTGCCGCCGGTTTGCTGGCGATGGTTGCCCTGGCGGTGACGGGGTTAGTGGTGCGCTCGGCCGATGGTTTTCCCCAGCGCCTTACGGGCAAGGCCCTGGAATATGCTCAGGCGCGAGAGTGGCGGGCCGGGCAAATGAAATGCATGTTAGCGAATTCGGACAAGAACCTGGACAAGGCGTGCTTGATCGGCAGGAACAAAGAGGCGTCGGCGACTCAACTGTTTTGGGGCGACAGTCATGCCGCCGCATTGTTGCCGGCGATTGAAACCGGTGCTGCCCCCGAAGGGCGCCCGGTATGGCTCTACAGCTTGAGCGGTTGCCCGCCGATCCTGAGCGACGCCCCCCGACAGCGATGCAAGGACTTTAACGAACGGACCATGGATCAGGTTCGTCGCCTGCAGATCAGCGACGTGGTGCTCGCGTCCAACTGGAGTCTTTATGTCTACGGTCGTGAGAACGGTGATAAAGAGTTGTTGCTCAACCCTCGCGACAATAC
This sequence comes from Pseudomonas sp. 3JA, assembly GCF_036961705.1. NCBI lineage: Bacteria > Pseudomonadati > Pseudomonadota > Gammaproteobacteria > Pseudomonadales > Pseudomonadaceae > Pseudomonas > Pseudomonas sp. 3JA. Next base: position 24,433 of record NZ_JBAMDJ010000025.1, on the reverse strand, counting down.
CGCCGAGGCCGAAACACGTCTGGCCGCGGCGCTCAAGGCGCGAGTGGCAGCGATAAGGGCAGCAGGCGCGCAAGTCTGGTTGTTCAAGGAGGTACCGTTGCAGCACAAGGGCCTTGTCAGCCGGTTGGTGAGCCTGGCCCGGGTCGGGCGTTCGACCGAGGGCTTGGGGCGCCCGCTTCAGGAGCACTTGTCCCGCCAGCGTTTCCTGAGTGGGTTGTTCGACTCGATGAGCGCCGCCGACCCCGGCGTGCATGTCATCGACCCTACCCCGCTGATGTGTGCGGGCCAAGTCTGCAGCATCGTGGTTGGTGGGTATATGCAATACAAGGACGAGGATCATCTGTCTGACATCGGCAGTGCCCGGCTGAGCCCATTGTTTGCGCCGGTGCTGGTGGGTACAACCGACAATTGATCGCTGCTGCGCACGCACGGGCTGCTGTTTGGGCGTTAGAGCAGGTAGGATGTACGCCTATTTTCGGGGTGGCATCTCAATGAAATTCAAGGATCTTCGGGATTTCGTGCAGCAACTGGAGCAGCGCGGCGAGTTGAAACGCATCCAGATTCCCATCTCTCCAGTGCTGGAGATGACGGAGGTCTGCGACCGCACGCTTCGGGCCAAAGGCCCGGCGTTGTTGTTCGAAAACCCCACGGGCTACGACATTCCGGTGCTGGGCAACCTGTTCGGCACGCCGGAGCGCGTGGCGCTGGGCATGGGCGCCGAAGCGGTCAGCGAACTGCGCGAAATCGGCAAGCTGCTGGCGTTCCTCAAGGAACCCGAGCCGCCGAAAGGCCTGAAGGACGCTTGGTCCAAGCTGCCGATTTTCCGCAAGATCATTTCCATGGCGCCGAAAGTCGTCAAGGACGCTATCTGTCAGGAAGTGGTGATCGAGGGCGAGGATGTCGACCTGGCCATGCTCCCTGTGCAGACCTGCTGGCCGGGCGACGTAGGGCCACTGATCACCTGGGGCCTGACCGTCACCAAGGGCCCGAACAAGGATCGCCAGAACCTGGGCATCTATCGTCAGCAGGTAATTGGTCGCAACAAGGTCATCATGCGCTGGCTGAGCCATCGGGGCGGAGCACTGGACTACCGTGAGTGGTGTGAAAAACACCCCGGCCAGCCATTCCCGGTGTCGGTGGCCCTGGGCGCGGACCCGGCGACCATCCTCGGCGCGGTCACGCCCGTGCCCGACAGCCTTTCCGAATATGCGTTCGCCGGCCTGTTGCGCGGCAACCGCACCGAGCTGGTGAAGTGCCGCGGCAACGACCTGCAAGTGCCGGCCACCGCCGAGATCATCCTTGAAGGGGTGATCCATCCTGGCGAAATGGCCGATGAAGGGCCGTACGGCGACCACACCGGTTACTACAACGAAGTCGACAGCTTTCCGGTGTTCACCGTCGAGCGCATCACCCATCGGATCAAGCCGATTTACCACAGCACCTATACCGGCCGTCCGCCCGATGAGCCGGCCATTCTCGGCGTGGCGCTGAACGAAGTGTTCGTGCCTATCCTGCAAAAGCAGTTTCCGGAAATCACCGATTTCTATTTGCCCCCGGAAGGCTGTTCGTATCGCATGGCCGTGGTGACCATGAAGAAGTCGTATCCGGGGCACGCCAAGCGGGTCATGCTGGGGGTCTGGTCGTTTTTGCGACAGTTCATGTACACCAAGTTCGTTATCGTCACCGACGACGATATCAACGCACGGGACTGGAACGACGTGATCTGGGCTATTACCACGCGCATGGACCCCAAGCGCGACACGGTGATGATCGAGAATACGCCGATCGACTACCTCGACTTCGCCTCGCCAGTGTCCGGCCTGGGGTCGAAGATGGGGCTCGATGCCACGCACAAATGGCCCGGTGAAACCACTCGTGAGTGGGGCCGGGTTATCGTCAAGGATGAAGCCGTTACCCAACGGATCGATGCCATCTGGAATCAGTTAGGAATAGATTGATGCGTGTAACCTTGCAGCCTTCCGGGGCGGTGCTGGAGATCCGGCCCGCCGAGCGGATTCTCGATGGCGCGCGGCGCCTGGGCTATGAATGCCCGCAAAGTTGCCGTAACGGCAACTGCCACGTCTGCGGCGCGTTGTTGGTGGAGGGCCGTGTGGAACAGGCGGGCGAGGTGCGCGATCACGGTGAGATCTTCACCTGCATCGCCGAGCCGCTGGAGGACTGCGTGGTGTTGTGGGATGGCGTGCTGTCGCCGGGTGAGCTACCGGTACGCAACCTGGCGTGCCAGGTGGTCGAGTGCGCCGACGTGGGGGGCGATGTCTGGCGAGTGCGCCTGCGTGCGCCGGCCGGCAAGCCGCCGCGCTATCACGCCGGGCAGTACCTGATGATCGAACGGGAAAACGGCGAAAAATCGGCCTTCTCCCTGGCCTCGGCGCCGCATTCGGGGCGCGAGCTGCAATTGCACGTGTTGGTGCGCGAAAGCAGTGCGCAAGCCCTGCTGGAGCAGCTGCGGCGCAACCCCAGCGTGCGCATCGAGATGCCTTTTGGCGACACGCATTTGTCCGAACTGCCCGATGGCCCGTTGGTACTGATCGCCGCCGGAACCGGCATGGCGCAGATGCACAGCCTGATCGAGCATTGCCGGGCGGCGGGTTTCAAGCACCCGGTGCACCTGTATTGGGGCGTGCGGCGGCCGGAAGATTTCTATGAAATCGAGCACTGGGACGAATGGAAAAAACTGCCGAACCTGTTCCTGCACAAAGTCGTCAGCGACTTGTGCGGCTGGGAAGGGCGCTGCGGCATGCTCCATGAAGCTGTATGCGAGGACATCAGCGATCTATCCGGCGTGCACGTCTACGCCAGCGGCTCGCCGGCCATGATCTACGCCACGCTCGATGCACTGGTCGAAGCCGGAATGGACGCCCATCAAATGCGCGCGGATGTCTTCGCCTATGCGCCACGTACTTAAAAACTCACCCGAATCCCGTGGCGAGGGAGCTTGCTCCCGCTCGGTTGCGCAGCGACCGCAAGTTTTTTAGGGCTGCTTCGCAGCCCAGCGGGAGCAAGCTCCCTCGCCACGGGTCATATATCGCCCGATATACCTATTCGATATTTAACCCATAAGCCAGATGCCGCTATGGTATATGCCAGCGCCCCGAGCATTCATGGCATCTAATTTGCCTTGGTTCTGCCAAGCGTCAGTGTCATGACGGCGCACCATCCAGCTTCATGAATTGCGAGGAGCCCTACGCTACCGGCCATGACCGCTATCGAATCCGCCATTACCTGTGCCTTGTACCCGCCAAGGCTCGACCTGGGCCCGCAACTGACCCGTGAGCAATTGCTCGCCTCGATGCAATTGACCATGAGTCTCCACCAGGGCGGTCCGGTCTGGCTGTTCGCATACGGTTCATTGATCTGGCGGCCCGAATGCACGGCGGTGGAGCGGATGCGCGGCCGGGTCCATGGTTACCATCGCGGTTTGTACCTGTGGTCCCACGAGCATCGCGGTACACCGGAGTTGCCGGGGCTGGTGTTCGGGCTGGATCGCGGCGGCTCGTGCAGCGGTTTCGCCTACCGATTGCCGGAGGAGAATCTCGAAGATTCGCTGTTTGCCCTGTGGCAGCGCGAGATGCCGGTCCCGTCCTATCGCCCGCATTGGCTCAGCTGCCGTCTCGAGGATGGCAGCCGGGTGCAAGCCTTGGGGTTTGTACTGGAGCGACACCTGCCCAGCTATGCCGGCAACCTGCCGGACCATGTGCTGAGCCAGGTATTTGAAAGCGCCTGTGGGCGTTATGGCACCACTCGCGATTATGTCGAGCAGACCATCCACGCCCTGCGCAGCCACGCCATGCCAGACCGGAACCTGGAGGCGCGGCTCAAGCGCTGTAAATCAGCGCTGGATCAGGCGACCGCTTCGCGGCTCTGACTGGCGATTTGCTTGTGCCACAGGGTTGGCGCGAGGAAGGCCATCGCCAGCAGGCAAGCACCGATCAACAACACAAAACCGCCGTCCCAGCCAAAATGGTCCACGGTGTAACCCATGGCGGCACTGGCCGCGACCGAGCCACCCAGGTAACCAAACAAGCCGGTGAAGCCTGCGGCGGTACCGGCGGCCTTCTTCGGTGCCAGTTCCAGTGCCTGCAAACCGATCAGCATCACCGGGCCGTAGATCAGGAAACCGATGGAAACCAGGGCGATCATGTCGACGGTCGGGTTGCCGGCCGGGTTCAGCCAGTACACCAGCGTCGCTACGGTCACCAGGGCCATGAACACCATGCCGGTCAGGCCACGGTTGCCGCGGAAGATCTTGTCCGACATCCAGCCGCACAGCAGCGTGCCGGGAATGCCCGCCCACTCGTAGAAAAAATAGGCCCAGGAGCTCTTGTCCACCGTGAAGCCCTTGGCTTCCTTGAGGTAGGTCGGCGCCCAGTCCAGCACGCCGTAGCGCAGCAGGTAGACAAACACGTTGGCCATGGCGATGTACCAGAGCATTTTGTTGCGCAGCACGTATTTGACGAAGATTTCCTTGGCGCTGAATTCGTTCTCGTGACTGGCGTCGTAGCCTTCCGGGTAGTCGTTCTTGTATTTCTCGATCGGCGGCAGGCCCACCGATTGTGGGGTATCGCGCATGGTCACGAAGGCGAACACGGCGACAGCAAGCGCTACAGCAGCCGGCACATAGAACGCCGCGTGCCAGTCATTGAACCAGCCCATCCCTAGCAGGAACAACGGGCCGATCAGGCCGCCGCCGACGTTGTGCGCCACGTTCCACACTGACACCACGCCGCCGCGTTCTTTCTGCGACCACCAATGCACCATGGTCCGTCCGCTGGGTGGCCAGCCCATGCCTTGGGCCCAGCCGTTGATGAACAGCAGGATGAACATCATGGTCACGCTTGACGTTGCCCAAGGCGCGAAACCGAACACGAACATCACCCCCGCCGAGACCAGCAAGCCGAAGGGCAGGAAGTAACGCGGGTTGGACCGGTCGGACACCAGGCCCATCAGGAACTTCGACAGCCCATAGGCGATGGCGATGGCCGACATGGCCAGGCCCAACTGACCACGGGTGTAACCTTCGTCGATCAGGTACGGCATGGCCAGGGAGAAGTTCTTGCGCAACAGGTAATAGCCGGCGTAGCCAATGAAGATGCCGGCGAAGATCTGCCAGCGCAGGCGTCGGTAGGTGCTGTCTATTTTTTCTTCAGGCAGGGACGCCTGATGGGCGGCAGGGCGAAAGAAGGCAAACATTCAAGGGCTCCAGGTTCTTGTTATGACTGCGGATGCGAATGTTACAGTTTCGTTACCGAAAATAGCATTGGTTCTTATCGTTTAAACAGCGAAATTTTTCTGATCGAATGTTCTTAAACGAACATGTCGCTCAGGTATTGGCGAAAGCTGTTGTAGGAAATGTCGCCACAGGCTTTTTTCACGCGGTGCATCGGTGGCAAGGGGGCAGGACAGTGGGAAAGGTCCTTCACCCAAATGGGAAGTCTCGCTATTCAGCCCCAAGGCCGCGGCCTCTACCCTCTATGTCTTTGCCAAGTCTGGCATTCAGGTGAGGGGTGAGGGCATGAGGTGGTGTGTCGTGATGCTGTTGTTGTGCTTGTCCGCTACGAGCGGGGCGACGGATGTGTTGTTGGTGCCCGAGCACAATCCCAAGCCGGACTACCCGACGGCCCTGCACCGGAAGGGCGTCGTGGGTGTGGTCCGGGTCGGCTTCACGGTGCATGCCGATGGTCGTGTCGATGAAGTCGCGATCCTGCGCAGCGATCATCCGGATTTCGCCGAGGCCGCACGGAAGGCCGTGAGGCAATGGCGCTTCAGGCCGTGGACGGTGGACCACGAGCATCCGGCGCAGACGCACGTCGTAGCGCCCTTCGAGTTCCGCCTGGATGGCTTGCCACTGGATGCCAACAAGTGGATCAAGACCTGGAAATGCTCGGTCATCAATTCGCATGCCAGGGGACAGCTGTGGGTAGAGGATTTGCTCCCGTTCCGTTACACCCGCAGTTACTTGTCCAATGTGTTTTTTGTGAAGCAGATGTCGGATGTGGAGCGTTTGGCCTTGATCGCCCGTTTCAACAGGCTCCTGCCTACGATCGTGCAGCGTTGCGGGAGTTTTCCTGCGGCACGGTATGTGCGGATGCTGCCGCAGGAGATTCGCGAGTTGCTTTAGTGCGGCTCAATAGCGGTCCGGCGCTTGAGGTCCTGACCGCTTTGACGCATTCAACGCACCTGCACAACCACCTTCCCCACCGCCTTGCGCTGCCCCAGGTCATTGATCGCCTGCGCCGCATTGCTCAGCGGGTACACCTGCGACACCAGCGGCTTGAGCTTGCCTTCGGCGAACCAACCGAACAATTGCTGGAAGTTGGCGGCGTTGTCCTGGGGCTGGCGCTGGGCGAAGGAACCCCAGAACACGCCCAACACGGCGGCGCCCTTGAGCAGGGCCAGGTTCACCGGTAACTCGGGGATGCGTCCGCTGGCAAAGCCCACCACCAGCAACCGGCCGTTCCAGGCGATGGCGCGGATGGCCTGGTCGAACAGGTCGCCACCCACCGGATCGTAGATCACATCGGCACCCTGGCCGTCGGTGAGGCGCTTGATTTCATCCTTCAGGCTGGTTTCGTTGTAGTTGATCAATTCGTCGGCGCCGGCCGCCTTCGCCACGGCGAGTTTTTCGGCGCTGCTGGCAGCGGCGATCACCCGGGCGCCCATGGCCTTGCCGATCTCCACCGCCGCCAGACCGACACCACCGGATGCGCCGAGCACCAGCAGGGTTTCGCCGGCTTGCAGGTTGGCCCGTTGCTTGAGGGCATGCATCGAGGTGCCATACGTCATGCTGAAGGCGGCGGCGGTGTTGAAGTCCATGGACGCAGGGATCGGCAACACGTTGTAGCCAGGTACCGCCACCTGTTCGGCAAAGCTGCCCCAGCCAGTCAGCGCCATCACCCGGTCGCCGACCTTCAAGTGGCTGACTTTCTCTCCCACGTCGCTGACGACGCCCGCCGCTTCGCCGCCGGGGGAGAACGGGAAGGGTGGCTTGAATTGGTATTTGCCCTCGATGATCAGCGTGTCAGGGAAGTTCACCCCGGCGGCATGCACGTCCAGCAGCACTTCGTTCTTCTTGGCGATGGGGCTGGCGACGTCTTCCAGCACCAGCGATTCGGCGGGGCCGAATTCTTTGCACAGCACGGCTTTCATCAGGGCTATTCCTTTGGGAGTGATGGCCGATAAGTGTAGGTGTGAGAGAGAACGGGTCAACGAGCATGCCCTGCCCTGATAGCCGGCTATAAGCTTGTGCTTGAACGGCGGGGCGGTATGCTGGGCCGCAAACCGGATGAGGAATCAATTGTGAAAGCGTGGATCATGTTGATGCTGGCCCTGTCGTTGCCTGTGGCAGCTATGGCCGAAGAGGGCAAGGAAGCGAAGGAGGGTGAGGCGCCGAAGGTCAGCTACATCACCCTCAGCCCGCCCTTTGTCGGCAACTATGGGCTCGACGGTTCGGCGAAGTTGAGGGTCTACAAGGCCGATGTGGCCCTGCGCGTGACAGGAGATGCCGCAGCAGCGGCGGTCAAGGCCAATGAGCCGTTGATTCGCAACCAGTTGGTGGCGCTGTTCGCCCAGCAGACCACCGAGACGATGAACAACCTTGAGGCCAAGGAAAAGCTGCGTCAGGAAGCGTTGAAGCAGACCCAGCAGGTGATGAACGACGAAACCGGCAAGCCGATGGTCGATGACCTGTTGTTCAACAACCTGATCATTCAGTAAACCGGCTCGATCGCAGCCTTTGGCAGTGCCCGGATCTCCTGGCGCTGCCCAAGGCTGCTTTTTTTCGTCAAGACGCCAGGCTCTTCCGAAACCGGGCCAGGGCGATTGCAAAGAACAAAAGTCCGATGGCCGCCAGTGCCAGCAGGTCCGGCCAGATCACCCCAGGGCCGGCATCTCGGAACAGGATCGCCGCGCTGAGGCTGACGTAATGCGTCGAGGGCGAGCCTTGCATCACCCATTGCAACCATTGCGGCATGCTGTCCAGCGGTGTACTGCCGCCCGACAACAGCAGCATCGGAATGATAACCGGGATCGCCAGCAGGCCGAATTGCGGCGTCGAACGGGCGAGGGTGGCGAGGAAGATGCCCAGTGAGGTGCTGGCGAACAGGTAGAGTGCGGTCACCAGCAGGAAGAGCACCATGGAGCCGGCGAGTGGAACCCCCAAGGCGAACTTGACGATGATTTCCAGCGATGCCCAGGTGCACAGCACCACCACCAGCAGGTTGCTCCAGATTTTCGCCAGCATGATTTCCAATGCCGTCAGCGGCAGCACCAGCAAGTGGTCGAGGGTGCCGTGCTCGCGCTCGCGCAGCAGCGCGGTCCCCGTCAGGATGATGGCCAGGATCGTGATGTTGTTGACGATCTGGATCACCGCCAGGAACCAGCCACCTTCCAGATTGGTATTGAACAGCGAACGCGTGGTCAGCCTCACGGGCGTTGCTTCGCTCGTTTGTGCCTGGCCGGCGTAGGTGGTCAGTTCCTGTTGGAAAATCCGTCCGATGTAGCCGGCGCCCATGAACGCCTGGCTCATGGCCGTGGCGTCGACGTTGAGTTGCAGCGTCGGTTCGCGCCCAGCGAGCAGGTCGGCCTGGAAGTTGGCGGGCACGTTGATGACAAAGGTGTAGCGGCCACTGTCCATGACCTTGTCCAGTTCAGCATAGGGCAAGGCCACCGGGTTCTGGAACTCCGGCGGTTGCAGGAGCTGGGCCAATTGGCGCGAAAGATGGCTCTGGTCTTCGTCCACTATTGCAACACTGGCGTTGTGGACGCCGATTACCGAACCTGCGGCCGGCATATAGATCGCCACGGTGAAGGCGTAGCCCAAAAACAGCAGCAGGACGGAGTCGTATCGCAGGCTGGTCAGTTCCTTGAGCCCCAGACGCCAGATATGTGAAAGCGTGTGCATCAGGCCTCCTGCTTTTTCAGCATGATCAGGCTGAGCCCGGTGAAGCCCAGGAAAAAACCGCCCAGCGCCAGGCATTGCGGCCATAGCTGGCGCAGGTCCAGGGCCTTGGTGAAGGTGCCGACGGCGATATCCAGGAAGTAACCGGCGGGAAACAACTGGCCCATCACCGCAGCGGCACCTTCCAGGGACGAACGCGGCACGATCAACCCCGAAAACTGGATGGTCGGCAGGCTGGTGATGATCATGGTGCCGAGGATCGCCGCGATCTGGGTGCGGGTGAACGCCGAGATCAGCAGCCCCATGCTGGTGGTCGCCAGTACATAGAGCAGGCCGCCGATCGCCAGCGTCAGGCCGCTGCCCTTGAACGGCACACCGAACAGCCAGCGGTTCATCGCTGCCAGCAGGGCGAGGTTGATCAGGCTGACCGCCAGGTAGGGCACTTGTTTGCCCAGCAGGAACTCCAGTCGGGTCAGTGGCGTGGCGTAGAAGTTGGTGATCGAGCCCAGCTCCTTCTCCCGCACGATGCCCAGCGCCGTCAACATGGCCGGAATGAACGCCAGGATCAGCGCCATGACCCCAGGCCCGATGGCGTTGACGCTGACCACGTCCTGGTTGTAACGAAAGCGCGTTTCCAGCGTTGCGCCGGGTTGCCGGTTGGGCGCGCGGCTGCTGAGTTCAGCCAGTTGCTCAAGGTTGGCCTGGTGCACGGCCTGGACGTAGTTGCGACTGGTCTCGGCTCGAAACGGTATGCCGCCGTCCAGCCAGGCGCCCACCGTCGGTTGACGGCCGGCGTAAAGGTCACGCCCGAAACCGGGGGGGATTTCCAGGGCCAGCTTGATCTCCGAGCGCTGCAAGCGTCGATGCAGCTCCTTCGCGTCGCTGATGATCGGTTGCTCCTCGAAGTAGCGCGAGCTACGGAACGCTTCCAGGTAGGCACGGCTTTGCGGGCTCTGATCCTGGTCAAACACGGCGAAGGCCAGTTTCTCCACATCGAGGGAAATACCGAAGCCGAAGACCACCATCATGAACAAGGCGCCCAGCAAGGCAAATGCCATCCGCACCTTGTCGCGCAGCAGCTCCTTGCCTTCCCGGCTGGCGACGGCCCACAGGCGACCGAGGCTCAGGCCGCGCCGGTCCCGGGGGGCGTCGGCACTGTCGAGGGGCACGGGGGCGGCGTCTTGCTGCGTCTCGCCCTGGGCTTTCTCCAGGCAGGTGACGAACGCGGCTTCCAGCGTCTGGCCGTTGAACTGCGCCTGCAAGGCTGCCGGCGTGTCACAAGCCAGGACCTTGCCGGCGTGCATCAGCGAAATACGATCGCAGCGCTGGGCCTCGTTCATGAAGTGCGTGGAAAGAAAAATCGTCACGCCCTGTTCGCGAGACAGCTCAATCAGCAGCCGCCAGAAATCATCCCGCGCAGCCGGGTCGACACCCGAGGTCGGTTCATCGAGGATCAGCACTTCCGGGCGATGCAACACCGCCACCGCCAGGGACAAACGCTGGCGCAGGCCCAGTGGCAGGGCGCCGGAAGGCTGGTCCGCCAGCGCTTGGAGATTGAAGCGCTGGATCAGTTCGTCGATGCGCTGGCGACTGTCCGTCGTGGGCAGGTCGAAGAGCTTGGCGTGCAGTTCCAGGTTCTGGCGCGCACTCAGTTCGCCGTACAGCGAAAAGCTCTGGGACATGAAACCCACCCGCTTGCGGGTGGCGAGGTCCTTGGCGTTGACCGGGTTGCCCAGTAGCCGGGCACTGCCTTCGCTGGCGGGGATCAGCCCGGTCAGCACCTTCATGGTGGTGGTCTTGCCGCAGCCGTTGGAACCCAGGAACCCGAAGATCTCACCGCGACCAATCGCGAAACTGACCTTGTCGACGGCGGTGAAATCACCGAAGCGCAAGGTGAGGTCGTGGGCTTCGATGGCAATGTCGGCGGTGTTGGCGCTCCTGGGGGGGATCACCAGCGGCTCGACATCGCGGCCGCTGTCGCCCTGGAAATGGGTGAAGGCCGAGTCGAGCTTGCCGTCTGGCGTGACTGTAGCCAGCTCGGCACTCAAACCCTTGGCGATCAAGCGACCGTTGTCGAGCATCAGGCAATGCTCGAATTGTTCGGCCTCTTCCATGTACGCGGTGGCGACCAGGAGGGTCAGTTGCGGGCGTTGCCGACGCACGTCTTCTATCAGTTCCCAGAAGCGACGCCGGGACAGCGGGTCCACGCCGGTGGTGGGCTCGTCGAGAATCAGCAGGTCCGGTTCATGGATCAGTGCGCAACACAGGCCGAGCTTCTGTTTCATGCCGCCGGACAGTTTGCCCGCCGGGCGATCGGCAAAACGCTGCAGATCGGTGGCCAGCAGCAATGTGCCCATGCGCTGTTCGCAGTCTGCCCGGGATAACCCGAACAGCGTGCCGAAGAAGCGAATGTTCTCGCGTATCGACAGGTCCGGGTAAAGGTTGCCCCCCAACCCTTGGGGCATGAAGGCAATGCGTCGGTAGAGGGTGTTGCGATGGCGTCGGTCGTCAATCGAGGCGCCGAGTACGTCCAGTTGGCCGTGCTGGAGTTTCTTCACTCCGGCAATCAGCCCCAGCAGGCTCGATTTGCCGGCACCGTCCGGACCGATCAGACCGCAGCGAGTGCCGGCGGGCAGGCTGAAGGCGATATCGCTCAGCGCCACCTGCTGGCCGTAGCGGTGTTCCAGGCCCGAGGCGCGCAATGCCTCGCCGGCGGGGGCGCTCATTGCAAGTTGGCCGGCCAGTCGATGGGGGCGGTGCGTACATAGCCGGCACCTGGCATGCCGGGTTTGGCCTGGGGCACTTCGCCGGGGCGGGTCAGGCGTACTTTGACGCGGAACACCAGTTTCTGGCGCTCATCACGGGTTTCGACTTCTTTCGGGGTGAACTGGGACTTGGCCGCGACGAAACTGACCTTAGCGGGCAGAGGTCGCTCGGGCAGAGCGTCGAGCAACAGTCGCGCTTCATCGCCTACCGCCAGTTTCCCCGCCACCGACGCCGGCAGGTAGAGGTTCATGTATTGGTCGTTCGGATCGATCATCAGCAACACTCGACCGCCGGCGCCCAGCACTTCACCTGGCTCGGCCAGGCGCAACTGGATCACGCCGTCGAGCGGTGCCCGCAACGTGCTGTCATCTATTTCACTGGTGAGTTGGGCCACTTGGGCCAGGGTCGCGCCGATGGCCGCATTCGCCGCCGATACCTGGGCCCGGGCGGCGTTGACCGCGGCATTGGCGGTGTCGACGCGGGCTTGTTGCTGGTCGATGACCTGGCCGCTGGCGTAACCGCGCTTGAACAGTTCCTGGGTCCGCTTGAGCTCCTGGTGAGCGAGCAATTGTTCGCTCTGGCGCAACTGCACGTTGGCTTCGGTGGCAGCAAGGTTCTGCCGGGCCCGCACGACTTCGGCCTCGGCCTGGTTGCGCTGAGCCTCCAGGGTGCGGGTGTCCATGCGCGCCAGCACCTGGCCCTTGATGACGTTGTCGCCTTCGTCGACCTGAACTTCGGCCAGGCGTCCGGGGGTTTTGCTGGCAATCTGGACCTCGGTGGCCTCAAGGCGACCGTTGCCCATGCTCAAGCCTTCCGGCAGGCGATCGTGGCGCGATTTCCAATAGCCGAAACCGCCGGCGGCCAGCAAAACAGTCATCAAGGCGAGGGCAAAAAAGCGAGAAGTACGATGGTTTGTCGACATGTCCGGCATCCTGCGGCTATAGCATCGAAGTCTGCCAGATCAGCGAACGACCCCGTTTGATATCCATCAACTCATTGGCGATCAGCGCAGCGCCATGACCGCTGCCCATTGTTCGGGTGTAACGGGCATCACCGACAGTCGCGAGCCTTTTTGCACCAGTGGCATTTCAGCCAGGGCGGTCTGTTGCTTGAGGTAATCGAGCTTCAGCACGTGGGGAAACGTTTCGACATGGGCCACGTCGATCGCGGTCCAGGGGTTTTTGTCCAGGCAGGCCTTGGGGTCGAAGTAATGGCTGTCGGGTTCCAGCGCCGTTGGGTCAGGGTAGGCCGCACGGACAATCCGGCCGATCCCGGCAATGCCTGGCTCGGGGCAACTGGAGTGATAGAAAAAGAACATGTCGCCCACCGCCATGGTTCGCAGAAAGTTACGCGCCTGGTAGTTGCGAACCCCGTCCCAGCGTGCCTGGCCGAGCTTTTCCAAGCCTTGGATGGATAATTCGTCGGGCTCGGATTTCATCAGCCAATAGGCCATGATTGCTACTCCTTGGCGGTGTTGAAAAAATAGTTCAGCGATTTTATGACAAACCGACAGTCGGTTGACGCCAGAGTTTGCGTGTCGGGGCCGGTTGCCGCAAAATGCCGGCCTTCCAAGCTTGACGCTGCTGCACGGCCAATAAGAAAACCGCTGCTGTCATCGTGTGTGATATGCCTTGAGGGGGGCAATCGATGAAACGCAAACCGGATTTGTTGTGGATCCTGGTCATTCTGTTCGGTCTGGGTGTCGTGACCACGGGTTACGCCCAAAGCCTGTGGGCCAACAAGACCGGCGCGCCGGTGGAAATCACCCAACCCGCGGCATCGTTCAAACGCTGAACCCGCTTTCCTGGCGCCGCTGATGATCGCGGCGTCTACCCCGCGATATACCAATGCCTGTCGCTGACCGTTCCCTGCAGCGGTACGTCCCAGCTTGCCTGCACCAATCGTTCGACTTTCTGGCATTCATGGGCCAGCCCCAGCAGCGTTGGCTTGCGCCACTGCTTGCGTCGCGCCAGATACGCCAGGCTGCGGTCATAAAAGCCGCCGCCCATGCCCAGTCGACCACCCGCATCGTCAAACCCCACCAATGGCAACAACACCAGGTCCAGCGTCCAGACCTTGCGTTGCCGGGCGATGTTCTTGCGCGGCTCAGGAATACGAAACCGGTTGGGTTGCATTTTTTCGCCGGGGTGGATGCGCTGGAACACCATCTTGGTCTGCGGCCATGGGCTGAGCACAGGCAGGTAAGTGGCCTTGCCCCGGCGTTGGGCTTCGCGCAGCAGCAGGCGCGGATCGATCTCGCCGTCGTTGGGCAGGTAGAGGGCGATGTGCTGCGCACGGCGAAACAGCGGATGCTGGGCCAGTTGCTTGAACAGCCCGTGGGCGGCTTGCCGTTGCTGGGCGGGCGTCAGGGCGCGACGGGCCTGGCGCAGCAGGCGTCGAAGTTGCGGGCGGGGCAGCAGCGCAGGTTCGGTCATATCAATGCTTCACGCAGTGGCGATGCCACAGCGTAACCGCAAAACAGGCTGCTCAGAAATGCCTGCGCCAGAAACGACAATGCCAGTCCATATGGACTGGCATTGCCTGGAGTCAGGCTCCCCGGATGAACCGCTGTCGGCTTAGCCCTTGAACCCGAAAGTTCAAGGTGGAAGTTGCAGGGGGCGTTAAGGCTTTCCGTCAAGCGGACATGCACACCGGCCCCAACGTGCAACCCCCGTGGTTGTGCGTATCGGCTCAGGGACATCACCAACTGGCAAGCACCCCAGGGAGTGAGGCGAGTATACCCCAGGCAGCCTCGCGAATCAGCCCTTGCTGACGTCTGGATCGGTGGCGAGCACCAGATCCACCCGGTCGAGCAGGTCGCGCACCTGTTCACGGGTTGAGCCGCTGACCTGCAGGTCCGGCGTATCCTGGCGATGCAGCAGGTCGTGGGTGATGTTCAAGGCGGCCATTACGGCGATGCGGTCGGCGCCGATGACTTTGCCGCTGCTGCGGATCTCGCGCATCTTGCCATCCAGGTAACGGGCGGCGCTCACCAGGTTGCTACGCTCTTCCTGGGGGCAGATGATCGAATATTCTTTGTCGAGTATCTGCACGGTAACGCTATTGCTTGAACTCATGAGTCTTGCTCCAGGGCCTTGAGGCGCGAAATCATCGATTCGACCTTACGCCGGGCGATTTCGTTTTTTTCAATGAGGTGCGCGCGTTCCTCGCGCCAGGTTTTTTCCTGAGCTAATAGGAGTCCGTTTTGGCTCTTAAGTTGCTCGACCCGGTCAATTAGCAGTTCGAGTCTGGCCATCAGCGCTTGCAGGTCGGTGTCTTCCATTGTGTCCACTGAAGATTGTGTCTGATGGAGGGTATGAGTCGCACAGCCTCTGATAGTCTTGGCGAGTCTGTCGATGTAGGATACAAGGCCTCCATTCTAGACATAGCGCCGTCTGGCGCCTAGCTGCCCATGCCCATTCAGAATTCCCCGTATCAAGCATTCGCCACCCTGCTGAGCACCAGTGGCCATCCTGTCTCGCCTGCCGAACTGCATGGCCTGTTGCTCGGCCGCAGTTGCGCCGGCGCCGGGTTCGATGCCGACGGCTGGTTGGCTGACGCCGCAGAACTGCTGGAAGGCGAGCCGGCGGACAACGTCCGCAACGCGCTGATCGGCCTGCAGGAAATGGTCAAGGGCGAGCTGACCAGTGACGACATGACCGTCGTCCTGCTGCTGCCCACTGACGACGCCCCCTTGGCTGAACGCGCCGCTGCTCTGGGCCAGTGGTGCCAGGGCTTCCTCGCCGGCTTCGGCCTGACCCGCCGCGAATACGCCTTGAGCGAAGAGGCCAAGGAGGTGTTGCAGGACTTGGCCGCGATCTCCCAGGTCCAGGATGCCCTGGAAGAATCCGATGACGGCGAAAGCGACTACATGGAAGTGATGGAGTACCTGCGGGTCGCGCCATTGCTGCTGTTCACCGAGACCAAGAAAACCGATGCAGCGGCCGCCAAGCCGTCCTTGCATTAATTTTTAGAGGGAACACCGTCTGCCCATGATTCATATCCCGAAATCGGAATACAGCCGTCGCCGCAAGGCCCTGATGGCGCAGATGGAACCCAACAGCATCGCAATCCTGCCCGCCGCCGCTATTGCGATCCGCAACCGCGACGTCGAGCACGTCTACCGCCAGGACAGCGACTTCCAGTACCTCAGCGGCTTTCCCGAGCCGCAAGCGGTGCTGGTGCTGATGCCGGGCCGCGCCCATGGCGAATACATCCTCTTTTGCCGCGAGCGCAACGCCGAACGTGAGTTGTGGGATGGCCTGCGCGCCGGCCAGGAAGGGGCGATCCGTGACTACGGTGCCGACGACGCGTTTCCCATCACCGATATCGACGACATCCTGCCGGGCCTGATCGAAGGGCGCGACCGGGTGTATTCGGCCATGGGCAGCAACCCGGAATTCGACCGGCACCTGATGGAGTGGATCAACGTGATTCGCTCCAAGGCCCACCTCGGCGCCCAGCCGCCGAACGAATTCGTTGCCCTGGATCACTTGCTGCATGACATGCGCCTGTATAAATCGGCGGCAGAAGTGAAAGTGATGCGCGAAGCGGCGCGGATTTCCGCCCAGGCGCACATTCGGGCGATGCAGGCGGCGCGTCCGGGGCTGCATGAGTTCAGCCTGGAAGCCGAGCTGGACTATGAGTTTCGCAAGGGTGGGGCAAAAATGCCGGCCTATGGCTCGATCGTCGCGGCGGGGCGCAACAGCTGCATCCTGCACTACCAGCAGAACGACGCGCTGCTCAAGGACGGCGACTTGGTGCTGATCGACGCCGGCTGTGAAATCGACTGCTACGCCAGCGATATCACCCGTACCTGGCCGGTCAGTGGCAAGTTTTCACCCGAGCAGAAGGCGATCTACGAAGTGGTGCTGGCTGCCCAGGAAGCCGCGTTTGCCCAGATCGCGCCGGACAAACACTGGAACCAGGCCCACGAAGCGACGGTGCGGGTGATTACAGAGGGGCTGGTGCGCCTTGGGCTGCTGGAGGGTGAGGTGGATGCGTTGATCGCCAGCGAAGCCTACCGGGCGTTCTACATGCATCGCGCTGGCCACTGGCTGGGCATGGACGTGCATGACGTGGGTGAATACCGCGTTGGTGGCGAGTGGCGGGTGCTTGAGGTCGGCATGACGCTGACGGTGGAGCCGGGCATCTACATCAGCCCGAACAACCGCAGCGTAGCGAAAAAATGGCGCGGCATTGGCGTGCGCATCGAGGATGACGTGGTAGTGACCAGAACCGGTTGTGAAATCCTGAGCCACGGCGTGCCGAAGACGGTCGCCGACATCGAGGCCCTGATGGCCGCTGCCCGGACGCAAGCGGCATGAGCCGGGTCAATCTGGCGATCGTTGGCGGCGGCCTGGTCGGCGCGAGCCTGGCGCTGGCCCTGCAGGCCGGTGCCAAGGCCCGGGGCTGGAAGATCATGCTGATCGAGCCCTTCGCTCCCGGCAACGCCTGGCAGCCGAGCTACGACGCCCGGTCCTCGGCATTGTCCTACGGTGCCCGGCAGATTTATCAACGCTTGGGTGTCTGGCAGGAGATTTCCCGCCGCGCCGAACCGATCAAACAGATCCATGTATCCGACCGCGGGCGGTTTTCCACGGCGCGTCTGTCGGCTATGGAGGAGGGCGTGCCGGCGCTGGGCTACGTGGTGGAAAACGCCTGGCTCGGCCAGTGCCTGTGGCAAGGCCTGGACCCTGAGGTGGTCAGTTGGCGCTGCCCGGCGCAGGTCACCCGCATGGAGCCGCTGGTCGGCGGTTATCGCCTGACCCTCGACGACGAAACCACCCTGGAATGCGACCTTGCCGTACTGGCCGATGGCGGCCGCTCCGGCCTGCGTGAGCAGTTGGGTATCGGCGTGCGCAGTCGACCCTACGACCAGAGTGCCTTGATCGCCAACATCACCCCCAGCGAAGCCCACAATGGCATGGCTTTCGAACGTTTCACCGATGACGGCCCGATGGCCTTGTTGCCGCTGCCGGAGAATCGTTGCGCGCTGGTCTGGACCCGCCAGGGCATGGACGCACAACGGCTGGCGGCCCTCGACGAGCGCAGTTTCCTCAGCGAGTTGCAGGGCGTGTTCGGTTATCGCCTGGGCACCCTGAAACAGGTGGGCGTGCGACATCTGTACCCGCTGGCGCTGGTGGAGGCCGAAGAACAGGTCCGTCCGCACCTGGCGATCCTGGGCAACGCCGCCCACAGCCTGCACCCGATTGCCGGGCAGGGGTTCAACTTGTCCCTGCGTGATGCCCAGGCCCTTGCCGATGCCCTGCTCGACAGTGAAAGCGAGCCAGGGGATTTTGCCGTGTTGCAAGCCTATCGCGAGCGCCAGCGAATGGATCAGGTCCTGACCGTGGGCTTCTCCGACCAAGTCACGCGGCTGTTCGCCAGCAACCTGCCGTTGGTGTCCCTGGGCCGTAACCTCGGCCTGTTGGGCCTCGACTTGCTGCCGCCGGCCAAGCGTTGGTTCGCCCGTCAGGCCATGGGGCTGGGGACACGTCCCGATGCTTGAGGCCGGGGCTGTCATTTCTTTTCAAGGGCGACCGATGTCGCCAGCAAAACAGGCTTAGAGCATGGAATTGCGTGCAGATCTGCTGATTGTCGGCGCCGGTATGGTCGGCAGCGCCCTGGCGCTGGCGTTGCAGGGCAGTGGCCTGCAAGTGCTGTTGCTCGACGGCAGCCCGATGAGCGTCAAACCCTTCGATCCCCAGGCCGCGTTCGAGCCCCGAGTCAGTGCCTTGTCGACGGCCAGCCAGCGGATCCTCGATCGCTTGGGTGTCTGGGACGGCATCACCGCCCGACGCGCCAGCCCCTATACCGACATGCACGTCTGGGACGGCAGCGGCACCGGGCAGATCCATTTCTCGGCCGCCAGCCTGCACGCCGAGGCGCTTGGGCACATCGTTGAAAACCGCGTTGTGCAGGATGCCTTGCTGGACCGACTGCATGACTGCGACCTGGGCCTGCTGGCCAATGCCCGGCTGGAGCAGATGCGTCGTTCCGGTGACGACTGGCTGCTGACCTTGGCCGATGGCCGCACGTTGCGCGCGCCCCTGGTCATCGCGGCTGACGGCGCGAATTCCGCAGTGCGCCGCCTGACTGGCGTTGCCACGCGCGAATGGGATTACCTGCACCACGCCATCGTCACCAGCGTGCGCAGCGCTCGGCCGCATCGAATGACGGCCTGGCAGCGTTTCACCGACAACGGTCCGCTGGCGTTCCTGCCACTTGAGCGTGACGGTCAGCACGATTGGTGCTCGATTGTCTGGTCCACCACCCCCGGTGAAGCGCAGCGCTTGATGGCGCTCGATGAAACTGAATTCTGCAGCGAACTGGAACGAGCCTTTGAAGGCCAGCTCGGTACGGTACTGAGTGCCGACCCACGCCTGTGCGTGCCGCTGCGCCAACGACATGCCAAGCGCTATGTGGCCGAAGGGCTGGCGCTGATCGGCGACGCGGCCCATACCATTCATCCGTTGGCCGGGCAGGGCGTGAACCTGGGCTTCCTCGACGCCGCCGTGCTGGCCGAAGTGCTGTTGCAGGCGGCCGGGCGTGGCGAACGACTGGCGGACGTGAAGGTGCTGAGCCGCTACGAGCGGCGACGCATGCCCCATAACCTGGCGTTGATGGCGGCGATGGAAGGTTTCGAGCGGTTGTTCCAGGCCGATCCATTACCCGTGCGCTGGTTGCGTAACACCGGGCTGAAACTGGTAGACCGCATGCCTGAGGCCAAGGCGTTGTTCGTGCGCGAGGCGCTGGGGTTGATTGGGGATTTGCCGGATCTGGCCAAGGCCTGAGATGTGGGTTGGGGCTTATGGCCCTGTCGCGGGCAAGCCTTGCTCCCACAGGTGTGCAACTTGGGACGAGCTTTGTGGGAGCAAGGCTTGCCCGCGATGACGGACGCAAAACACTGCGCATCTCAAAGTTGCAACATTTGGAAATGTGTCCACCCACTGTTCGATTGAGTTGCCAAATGTGAGTCCTTATCATTTGCGCTTCGTTCACAATCCAGAGACCGCTACCATGTTGGCAACCAAGCGCCTGCTGTCCGCCCTCGCCTTGACCCTGATCGGCTCCACTGCCGTACAGGCCGCCGATGAGGTGGTGGTCTACTCTTCGCGCATCGACGAACTGATCAAGCCGGTCTTCGATGCCTACACCAAGAAGACCGGTGTGTCGGTGAAGTTCATCACCGACAAGGAAGCGCCGCTGATGCAGCGGATCAAGGCCGAAGGCGAGAACGCCACCGCCGACCTGCTGCTCACCGTCGACGCCGGCAACCTCTGGCAGGCCGAGCAAATGGGCATTCTCCAGCCGTTCACGTCGCCGGTGATCGACGCCAACATCCCGTCCCAATATCGCGCCTCTTCCCACGCCTGGACCGGCTTGAGCCTGCGGGCGCGAACCATTGTCTACTCCACCGAGCGGGTCAAACCCAGCGAATTGACCACCTACGAAGCGCTGGCTGGCAAAGAGTGGGAAGGCCGCCTGTGCCTGCGGACCTCGAAGAAGGTCTACAACCAGTCGCTGACCGCCACGCTGATCGAAACCCACGGTGCGGAAAAAACCGAGGAGATCCTCAAGGGCTGGGTCCGGAACCTGTCCACCGACGTCTTCTCCGATGACACCGCGCTGCTTGAGGCAATCAACGCCGGGCAATGCGACGTCGGCATCGTCAATACCTATTACTATGGCCGCCTGCACCAGCAGAAGCCGGACCTGAAGGTGAAGCTGTTCTGGCCGAACCAGGCCGACCGTGGGGTGCACATCAACCTCTCGGGGATTGGCTTGACCAAGCATGCACCGCATCCGGACGCCGCGAAGAAGCTGGTGGAGTGGATGACCACGCCGCAAGCGCAGAGTATCTTCGCCGACGTGAACCAGGAATTCCCGGCCAACCCGAAAGTCGAGCCGTCCAAGGAAGTAGCGGCTTGGGGCAAGTTCAAGGCCGATACCCTGCCAGTGGAAGTCGCGGGTAAACGCCAGGCCGAAGCCATCCGCATGATGGATCGCGCTGGCTGGAATTAAGACGAGCTTGTGCTCCTGATGGGATGTGGCGAGGGAGCTTGCTCCCGCTGGAGGGCGAAGCCCTCCCAGAAGATCTGCTGGGATCTATCTCAAGGGCCATGATCCAGGGCCTGGGGCTACTTCGTAGCCCAGCGGGAGCAAGCTCCCTCGCCACAGGGGCAATTTGTCAGCGATGATATTTGGGCACACATTGCGCGGCACAATCATTTAAACGAGAGCTCCCCTTGGCCCACCCCGTCCAACGCCGCTGGTATCCCCTGGTCTTCGCCATCGCCGCGCTGGTCCTGCTGCCCCTTAGCGTCTTGCTGTTGTCCTGGCAGAGCATCGACCAACAGATATGGTCCCACCTGTGGGATACGCAAATGCCGCGCTTGTTGGGCAACACCCTCACGTTGATCCTTGGCGTGGGTGTCGGGGTGACGTTGCTGGGTGTCAGTCTCGCCTGGCTCACCAGCCTGTGTGAGTTCCCCGGGCGACGCTGGCTCGACTGGGCGTTGATGCTGCCGTTTGCGATTCCGGCCTACGTGTTGGCGTTTGTCTTCGTTGGCCTGCTGGACTTTGCCGGCCCCGTACAGACGCTCATGCGCGAATGGTTCGGCAGCGGCCTGCGCCTGCCCCGGGTCCGTTCCACCGGAGGGGTGATCCTGGTGCTGGTGCTGGTCTTTTACCCTTACGTCTATCTGCTGGCGCGCAGTGCATTCCTGGCCCAGGGCAAGGGCTTGATGGAAGCGGCGCGGGTGCTCGGGCAGTCGCCGTGGCAGGCTTTCTGGCGCGTGGCGCTGCCGATGGCCCGGCCGGCCATCGGTGCGGGCGTGGCGTTGGCGCTGATGGAAACCCTGGCGGATTTTGGCGCGGTGTCGGTGTTCAACTTCGACACCTTTACCACCGCGATCTACAAGACCTGGTATGGCTTTTTCAGTCTCTCCAGTGCTGCCCAACTGGCCAGCCTGCTGTTGCTGGCGGTGATGCTGGTGGTCTACGGCGAACGCCGGGCTCGTGGTGCCCACCGAGCCAGTAACGAACGTCCCCGAGCCAAGGCTTTGTATACGTTGCGCGGTCTGAAGGCCGCGGCAGCCAGCAGTTGGTGTTTCCTGGTGTTCGCCTGTGCCTTTGTCATTCCGGTGCTGCAATTGGTGGTGTGGTTCTGGCAACGCGGTCGTTTCGACCTGGACGAACGTTATGCCGGGCTGATCGTCCACACCCTCTACCTGGGCGGCCTGGCCGCGCTGATCACCGTTTGCGTGGCCTTGCTGCTGGCGTTCGCCCGACGGCTGGCGCCAACCCGTCCGATTCGTGCCGGCGTTGGCCTGGCGAACCTGGGCTATGCCTTGCCCGGTTCGGTGCTCGCGGTGTCGATCATGCTTGCATTCAGCTACCTGGACCGTGAGCTGGTCATCCCGCTGTCGACCTGGCTCGGAGGGGCAGGCAAACCGTTGTTGCTGGGTAGCCTGTCGGCGTTGTTGCTGGCGTATCTGGTGCGCTTTTTGGCGGTGGCCTACGGTCCGTTGGAGAGCAGTCTGGCGCGCATTCGTCCGTCTTTGCCCGAGGCTGCACGCAGCCTTGGGGTCAGTGGGCCACGACTGTTTTTCAAAGTGTATCTGCCCTTGCTGTTGCCCGGCACTTTGAGCGCGGCGTTGCTGGTGTTCGTCGACGTGCTCAAGGAAATGCCCGCGACGCTGCTGATGCGTCCGTTCGGCTGGGACACGCTGGCGGTGCGGATCTTCGAGATGACCAGCGAAGGGGAGTGGGCCCGGGCCGCGCTGCCGGCGCTGACGTTGGTACTGGTGGGGTTGTTGCCAGTCATCGGATTGATACGACGTTCGGCCCATCGAAACAGCTAGGTGCCAGTCCCATCTCATGCGGCTACAATGCGCGGCATTCGGTGCGGTCCGTCTGTCGGACCGGGCAACTGAGAACGTCAGAAAACTCCTTTTTTCAGATGTTCGCGCTATGCAGTGCCCGTCCGCACCTTCGCCAAGCCCGGAAGGAGAAACCCATGGGACAGCGTACGCCTCTGTATGACCTTCATCTCGCCCTCGGCGCGAAGATGGTCGATTTTGGCGGTTGGGATATGCCTTTGCATTACGGCTCGCAAGTCGAAGAACACCATCAGGTGCGTCGCGACTGCGGAGTGTTCGATGTATCCCACATGACCGTGATCGATGTCGACGGCCCCCAGGCCAAGGTTTGGCTGCAGCGTTTGCTGGCCAATGACGTCGATCGCTTGCAGGACACAGGCAGTGCCCTGTACAGCGCGATGCTCAATGAGCGCGGCGGCATCGTCGACGACATGATTATCTACCGTGTCGAGGACGGTTATCGATTGGTCTTCAACGCCTCGACTCGCGATCAGGATCTGGCCTGGATGCAGGCACAACTCGGTGGCTACGACGTGCAGCTGCATGAGCGCCCCGAACTGGCGATGCTGGCGATCCAAGGCCCCCAGGCCCGGCAGAAGATTGCCGAACTGGTGACGCAGCCGCGTGGGCAAATCATCCAGCAACTCAAGCCTTTCGAAGGGCGCGCCGACGGCGAATGGTTCATCGCCCGGACCGGCTACACCGGCGAGGATGGCCTGGAAATCGTCTTGCCTGCCCAGGAGGCCCCGAGTTTCTTCAACGACCTGGTAGGGGCCGGCATTTCGCCAATTGGCCTCGGCGCCCGCGATACCTTGCGCCTGGAGGCCGGCATGAACCTCTACGGCCAGGACATCAATCAAGACGTTTCGCCCCTGGCCTCGAACATGGCCTGGAGCATCGCCTGGGAACCGGCGAGCCGTCCGTTCATCGGGCGCAGTGCGCTGGAAGCCGAGCTTGCCAGCGGTGTGCAGCACAAACTGGTCGGGCTGGTGCTGGAAGAGCGGGGTGTTTTGCGCGCCCATCAGGTGGTTCGCATCGCCAATGTTGGCGAAGGGGAGATCACCAGTGGTAGTTTTTCTCCTACGCTTAGCAAGTCGATCGCCCTGGCACGTGTTCCGATGGCAACCGCCGACCGTGCCGAGGTAGAAATTCGTGGTAAGTGGTACCCGGTACGGGTGGTCAAGCCGACCTTCGTCCGCCATGGCAAAACCCTGATCTAACCTTTTTGCGGCGGGCCGCTGGCCGCTGACACTTTCTATTGAGGACACAGAATATGAGTGATATCCCTGCCGAACTGCGTTTTGCCGAAAGCCATGAGTGGGCACGCCTGGAAGCTGACGGTACCGTCACCGTGGGCATCAGCGATCATGCGCAGGAAGCCCTGGGCGATGTGGTCTTTGTCGAGCTGACTGAAGTCGGTAAGGTCTTTGGCGCAGGTGACCAGGCCGGTGTGGTTGAGTCGGTCAAAGCTGCTTCCGACATCTATTCCCCGATTGCGGGTGAAGTGATCGCGATCAACGAAGAGTTGAGCGCCTCGCCTGAGCTGCTGAACTCCGATCCGTACGGCGCCTGGATCTTCAAGCTCAAGCCAAGCGACAAGGCCGAGGTGGGAAAGTTGCTTGATGCGGCAGGCTACAAGGCTGCTATCGGCGAATAAGGACGACTGCACATGTGTGCGAGCTTGCTCGCGATAGCGGTGGATCGATCGTTCCCACGCTCCTGCGTGGGAATGTCGCCAGGGACGCTCCGCGTTCCGCTTCTGAAATGTGACGCAGAGCGTCACGGGATGCATCCCCACGCAGAGCGTGGGGACGATCAGCTTCAAGCCAATCCACGGGTTGTCTGGGCTGACGCCTTCGCGAGC
>NZ_JBAMDJ010000024.1:0-102610 GCF_036961705.1 Pseudomonas sp. 3JA | reverse complement strand
TTTTCTTAAGTGAACAGCATTACCCTTCGAGGGCGGTTTTTTTATGGACGGCTAATTAACGCAACCGCTGCCGCACAACCTCCAGCAACTCGCTGCCATCTTGAGTCAGCAGATAAAGCGCATGAACGATGTTGGGAATGTCTTTCACGTCGGCATGTTTGAAGCATAGGCAGTGAAGGGTTTCGAGTAGGTCGCTGGACGCGCGGATTCGTTGGGCGGCGGCGTCGCAGAGGTCGTGGAGGTTGGCCTCGGTGTCGATGGCCAGAATCGGCGTGTTGTTGAGTCGCTGGTATCGATCGATGGGCGGATTATCCGTGTGCATTTGAGCCCTCTTCAGTACGATTTTCAATCGCGCTGAAAACTATAGAGGGCTCCTTCCAGGCACCGCAATAGGACCTGAAAGGACAGCTTGTGTAGGACGTTTACCAGCGTCTGACGCTTGGATGAAATGCTTGCTCCAGGGCTAGCTGACCCGTCTTCATTTCCCATTCACTGTCTGACCGATCCTACAAACTCGCTGTAGGGACGGCTTAGGATGCGGCAGGCCATTTCCGACAGGCTAGTCATCTCGCCGTTACAAGAGCTGATGAAAGAACAAGCGGTGGAAGCGAGCTCCACGTCGATGGTGCAGTACTTTAATCCGCTATGGGCGCGGGGATTCGTCGTGAGGCCGCCTCCAGATCCATCAACCCCCTGCCATAGGCCTCACTGTTGGCATAGATGCCCGTGCGGTTGGCTGTCGCCAGCAGATGTTCGCGCACCTGTTGCGGGTTGAGTTGCGGGTAAAGGCTCTGCAGCGCAGCCAGTGCGCCACTGACCAAGGCTGCGGCTGGAGACGTGCCGGCGGTTTGCACGTAACGACCCTCCTTGCCCACCGTGAGCAAGCCTGCCTGCACCCCGGAGTCGCCGCCAGGTACGGCGATGCACCAGGCGGCTGCAATGCCGCAATAGTTGGATTTGCCATTGATCGCGCTGCCGTCGTTTTTCAGCGCAACCACCGCGAGCCACCCTTTTTCCAGTTCAGGCAAGGCCACCGGCAGCCCCGGTTCGGCCAAAGGCTCACGCTTGAGTTCGTTACCTGTCGGGAAGACGAACACGGCGCCGTCCGCGACCAGTTTTCGAGCAACGGCCAGAGAGTCGGGCATGACCTGGTTGTAACGCGCCTCATTGATTTCGGTGGCGGGGATGGCGTTGGCCCACGAGTTGTTGAACAGGCGGGCGCCCTTGTCGAAGCCGCTTTGCCAGGATTGTGCGATTTCGCTGTCAAAGAAAAACGGCTCGTTGTCGTCGCCAAAACGAAAGGGGATCAACCGAGCGTTGAACGCGATGCCATGCATACCCTGGTCGTCCTTGTTGGCGGCGAGTATGCCGGCCATTTGCGTGCCGTGGCCGATGCGGTCAATCGTGCCTGGACGGTTTTCGACGTAATCGAATCCGGGATCGCTCAGTCGCCCTTCGAACTCCTTCAGGCGGGTGTCGAGCCCCGAATCGATCAGTGCGACCAGCACACCCTGTCCGGTGCCGCCACGGGCATATAACGCCGAGGCCTTGACGACGGTCAAGCCCTGCTGAGCGTGATACTCCGGTGTTTCGAACACGGCCGGTTCCACCCCGGAGGGTTCAGCAATGGTCAGGCAGCCGACCAGCAGTGAGGCGGATGCTATCGCCAGGGCGCGTAGCACGGGAAACAGGTGTGGCATGGTTCGATCCTTGAAGAGAGTCTTGAGCGTCAGGCTTCCTGGCCTGGCTCATGGATAGACGGCGCACCTTAACCCGCAAACGGAGGGGGAACGAGGCATCAAAGTGCCCGGATTTGTATCTCCTCGTGGCAAAGCAATCGGACGTTGAGGCTGTATCATCCGGTATCGTTTTTTACCCCGACCTTTTCTCGACGCGCTGCGCTGTCCCGCTAGTCTTTGGGTCTCGCAGCAGTCAAAGGAGCGACCGCTCATGCACAGCACCCTGGAACAGGTTTTCGGTTATCCACAGTTTCGCCCCGGTCAGGAGTCTGCCATCGGAGCAGTCCTGGCCGGTCGGTCGGCAGCGGCCATTTTTCCCACCGGTTCCGGCAAGTCCCTGTGTTATCAATTGCCAGCCCTGCTATTGCCGCATCTCACCCTGGTAGTCTCGCCATTGCTGGCGCTTATGCAGGATCAGTTGGCGTTCCTGCAACGTCACGGCATCGCGTCGGCCAGTATCGATTCGGCCCAGAGCCGTGACGAAGCCAACGACGCCATGGCGCGGGCCCGTTCGGGGGAGTTGAAGATCCTGATGATTTCCGTGGAGCGGCTGAAGAACGAGCGTTTTCGCAACTTTCTGCAGCAGGTGCCGATCTCGTTGCTGGTGGTGGACGAGGCCCACTGTATTTCAGAGTGGGGGCATAACTTTCGTCCGGACTACCTCAAGCTTCCCGATTATCAGCGCCAGTTCCACATTCCCCAAGTGTTGCTGTTGACGGCCACCGCGACACCCAAGGTCATCGCCGACATGCAGGCGAAGTTCGCCATCGCCGCCGAGGATGTGGTGACGACCGGTTTCTATCGGCCCAACCTCAACTTGCTGGTCGAACCCGTGCGCGGTGCGCACAAGCGTGCACGGCTGGTGCAATGGCTGGGCGAACGTCCCGGACAACCGAGCATCGTCTACGTCACCTTGCAGCGAACCGCCGAGCAGATAGCCGAACACCTGACCCAGCACGGCATCGGGGCCGAGGCCTATCACGCCGGTTTGCCCCACGAACAACGTGAAGCCATCCAGCGGCGGTTCATGGGCGGGCAGTCCAATTGCATTGTCGCGACCATTGCGTTCGGCATGGGCATCGACAAGAGCGATATCCGCAACGTGGTGCATTTCGACTTGCCCAAATCCATCGAAAACTACAGTCAGGAGATTGGCCGGGCCGGGCGGGACGGGCAGCGGTCCGATTGCCTGGTACTGGCCAATCGCGACAGCCTCAACGTGCTGGAGAACTTTGTCTATGGCGATACTCCTGAGTTGGAGGGCATTCGTTGTGTGCTCGATGAGCTGAAGGCCGCCGCGCCCGATGGGCAATGGGAGTTTTTGCTGGGCCCCCTGGCGGACCAGAGCAACATCCGGCAGTTGCCGCTCAAGACGCTGCTGGTCCAGCTGGAACTGCGTCGGCTGATCGCGCCGCGTTATGCCTATTTCGCGGAGTACCGCTTCAAGTTCCTGACTGAGCCACAAGAACTGCTGGAGCGCTTCGAAGGCGAGCGAAGGGATTTCGTCTCGGCCATCATCCAGACCTCCAGTCGCGCCCGGACCTGGGCCACGGTGAATTTCGACGGGATGTACCAGCAGTATCACGCTGAACGCAGTCGCGTGGTCAAGGCACTGGATTACTTCCAGGAGAAGGGCTGGATCGAGCTGGAAAGCAAGCAGATGACCGAGGTGTACAGCGTGCTGGAGACGAATGTGGATACGCAGGTCTTGGGCGCCGAACTGCATGCTTATTTCACCCGGCATGAACGCGGTGAAATCGCGCGGATCCATGCCATGCTCGAGTTGTTCGCCACCGAACGTTGCCTCGGTTATCGATTGGCGCAGTATTTCGGCGATGACAACGCGCCGCAGCAGTGCGGTCATTGCTCGGTGTGCCACGGACAGGTCGCTCAATTGCCGGAACCGCCGTCGTTGCCGGCACTTGTGGATAAAAACTTCGAGACGCTGTGCGGTGACTTTATCCACAGGCATGAGGAGCACACCGGCAACCCACCTTCCGCCGAGCGCTTGACCCGGTTTCTGTGCGCGATCAGCGTGCCGTTGTTCACCCGGTTGAAGGCGCGAAAGATCCGTGGATATGCCGCACTGGAGGAGTATCCGTACGCAGAGGTTCGCCATTGGGCCCAAGCGCACCTGTGAACTGCATCCATCCGCTGAATGCCTTGCATCACACGAATAAATTTCAAAAACATTCGGCGGCTGACTAAGGTGAAGGCTGTCTTTGGATCGCCAACAAGAGAGCAAACATGAGCCAGACACCTTTCGATATTCAGCGTGCCGCAGTGGTCGGTGCAGGCACCATGGGCCGGGGCATCGTGATGTGCCTGGCCAACGCGGGCGTGGCGGTGCAGTGGGTCGACAACAATCCGCAGATGCTCGAGCAGGCACTGGTCGCCGTGGCCGAGACCTATGCCCATGGCGTGCGTCAGGGCCGTATCGATCAGGGTGAGGCTGATGCGCGGATTGCCCGGGTGACACGGGCGGATGATTACGCGGCGATCCGCAATGTGGACCTGGTGATCGAAGCGGTCTACGAGAATCTCGAGCTCAAGCAGAGGATTTTTCGTGAACTGGACGGTTTGCTCAAACCCGAGGCGATCCTGGCGAGCAACACCTCGGCGCTGGACATCGATGCGATCGCCGCCGCCACTCGCCGGCCAACCCAGGTGCTGGGCCTGCATTTCTTCAGCCCGGCGCACATCATGAAACTGTTGGAAGTCGTTCGTGGTGCGCAGACTTCCAAGGCGGTGCTGGACGCGGCCCTGGTGTTAGGCAAGCGCATGGGCAAGGTCAGCGTGGTATCGGGCAATTGCCATGGGTTCATCGGCAACCGGATGCTTCATCCTTATGTGTTGGAGGCTCGCAAGATGTTGCTCGAGGGGGCATTCCCCCATCAGGTCGATGCGGCATTGCAAGGCTTCGGTTTCGCCATGGGGCCGTTTCGCATGTACGACGTCGTCGGGATCGACCTGGAGTGGCGCGCACGAGAATTGGCAGGAGCAGGCCAGGATGCGCCAGAGGTCCAGGTAGACAACCGGCTGTGCGAACTGGGACGGTTCGGCCAGAAAAGCGGCAATGGGTATTATCACTATGAGCCGGGCAGTCGACAGGCCGAGCATGATGTCGAGGTCGATGCGCTGGTGCTACGGGTCAGTGAAGCCCTAGGTTTCCAGCGACGCGAGATTGGCCCGGAGGAAATCCTCGAACGGTGCTTGCTGGCGTTGGTCAACGAGGGCGCGAAAATCCTGGAGGAGGGCATTGCCGAGTCGGCCCACGACATCGATCTGGTCTACCTCAACGGCTACGGTTTCCCTGCGGACAAGGGCGGGCCGATGGCCTGGGCCGACGGGCAGGGGCTGGAGGATATCCACGCACGCCTGCTGGCGCTCGAAACGAAGCAGGGCGACCAGTGGAAGCCCGCGCGTCTGATTGGCGATCTGGCAGCGCAGGGCAAGGGTTTCGCGCAGGCCTGAGGCCGGGGCCACGTCAAGATCATTGAAACAACCGTAAAGGACACCTGATGCCCCAACGCAACGAATACCGACACTTGCAACCCATTACCACGCGCTGGCACGACAACGATGTGTACGGTCACGTCAATAACGTCACCTATTACAGCTTTTTCGATAGCGCTGTGAATACCTACCTGATCGAAGTCGGTGGTCTGGATATCCATGACGGAGAGGTGGTGGGGTTCGTGGTGAGTTCGGCCTGTGACTACTTTGCCTCAATCGCCTTTCCAGACCGGATTGAAATCGGCCTGCGGGTCGGGAAGCTGGGCAGCAGTTCGGTGCAGTACGAGCTGGCGGTGTTCAAGGTCGGCGAGGAGGAGGCCTGTGCGGCGGGGCGTTTTGTTCACGTATTTGTGGACCGGGCGTCGAATCGGCCGGTGGCGATTCCGGAGCGACTACGTGGGGCTTTGGAACTGTTGGCGGTCTGAAACAAAAAATCGCAGCCTCCTGCCAGCTCTGGGAGCTGCCGGAGGCTGCGATCTTCAACGGCGGTTATCAGTCAGCCGTTAGTCGCGGTAGTAGCGATGATGTTTTTTGCGATGCCCGTAGGCATGGCCACGACCTGGGTGGCCGTCACGGTAGTAGCGGCGATCACCACGGCGACCGTCATAGTGACGATCATCGTCATCGTCCTTGCCCATGTAGTTACCCAGGGCACCACCAGCGCCGCCGCCCGCTGCCGCACCGATCAGGCTGCCAGTGGTGCCGCCGACGCTACGACCGACCACGTTACCGCCGGCTGCGCCCAGCGCACCGCCGATCGCCGCTTCGCCGCGGCTGTGTTTGTCTGCACCGACTGCACTGCCGCCCGCGCCGCCCAGCGCCGCGCCGATAGTGGAGCCGGTGTTGCCGCCCAGGGACTGGCCGACGACCGAACCCAAAACCCCGCCCAATGCGCCGCCCACACCTGCTTCGGCAGTACCACCGGCGGAAGCGATGCCACTGGCCAGGCTAAGGGACAACAAGAGAATGGAGGAGAACTTCATAGAGGAGCCTCAAAGGGATGACGGCGCGATCCTGAGGCTCGCTTCGCTTGCTTACAATCGAAATCCGACGAGTAACACGACTTGTGCACAATTCTCTAAGTTATTGTTTTTTGGTGGGAACTTTAGACAATTTGGTCGGTCTTTAGCTACTTCGGACAGGCCGTTTTCTAGGGAAAACGGCCTTTTTTGTGGGCGCTGGAAAGTACTCTGTAGCGAGGGGGTATCGCTGGGCTGCGACTCCCTTTTCTGGTTGCTTCGCAACCAAGCGGGAGCAAGCTCCCTCGCCACAATACTGTGTCAGGCCGACTTGGCCAGGATCAGTCCATTCTCGCTCGCCGCTTCAAGACGGATCGCGACGAATTTCGACGTTGGGGTGTGGCTGCCGTCGCCCGTGCTTTCCAGTGGCACCAGCGGGTTCACTTCTGGGTAATAAGCAGCAGCCTGCCCGGCAGGAATGTCGAATGCCAGCAGGGTAAAGCCCTTGACCCGCCGTTCGCGCCCGTCATCCCAGAGCGAGACGATGTCGGCTTTCTGCCCCGGCTTGAAGCCTAGGCGAATGATGTCCGCTTCGTTGGCAAACAACACGTCACGCTGACCCTTCACACCGCGATAGCGGTCATCGAGGCCATAGATGGTGGTGTTGTACTGATCGTGGGAACGCATGGACTGCATGATCAGGTCGGGCAACTGGCCGGTGGCCCGGGTGCGTTCATGCACAAGATCGGTCGGCAACCGGTTGGGCTTGAAGTTGGCGCGGCCCGACGGGGTATTCCAGCGCCGCGAACCGGCGCTATTGCCGAGGTAGAACCCACCAGGGTTCTTCAGCTTTTCGTTGAAGTCCTTGAAGCCTGGTACGGTGTCGGCGATCAGGTCGCGGATGCGACTGTAGTCGGCCACCAGCCAGTTCCAGTCCACCGGACGGCTACCCAGTGTGGCGGCGGCGATGCCGGCGATGATCCACGGTTCGGAGCGCATCTGGTTCGACAGCGGCTGCAGCTGGCCCATGGACGCATGCACCATGCTGAAGGAGTCTTCCACGGTCACCGCTTGCGCACCTTCGGTTTGCAGATCGATGTCGGTGCGGCCCAGGCACGGCAGGATCAGCGCTTCCTTGCCGTGAGCCAGATGGCTGCGGTTGAGCTTGGTGCTGATCTGCACCGTCAGGTCGCAATTGGCCAAGGCCCGGAACGTTCGATGGCTGTCCGGCGTGGCTTGGGCGAAGTTGCCGCCCAGGGCAATGAACACCTTCGCCTGGCCGTCGGCCATGGCGTGAATCGCCTCGACCACGTTGTGGCCGTTTTCACGCGGTACCTTGAATTGGAAGCGCCGCTCCAGCGAATCGAGGAACGCCGCTGGCGGACGCTCGTTGATGCCCATGGTCCGGTCACCCTGGACGTTGCTGTGGCCACGTACCGGGCACAGGCCTGCGCCTGGCCGGCCGATGTTGCCGCGCAGCATCATTACGTTGGCGATTTCCTGGATGGTCGCCACCGAATGACGGTGCTGGGTGATACCCATCGCCCAGCACATGATCACGTTCTGGCTCTTGGCGTACATGTGCGCCGCTTGCTCGATGTCGACCAGGGTCATGCCCGATTGCTCGACGATCTGTTCCCACGGCGTGTCGTCGACCGCCGCCAGGTAATCCAGCACGTTGGTGCTGTGCTCATTGAGGAACGCGTGGTCGAACACCGCCGCAGCGCCAGTGTTCTGCGCTTCGCGCTCCCACTGCAGCAGGAACTTCGCCATGCCGCGCAAGATCGCCATGTCGCCACCCAGGGCCGGGCGGAAATACGCGGTGTTGGTCGGTTTATTGCCGTTGGTGAGCATTTCGATCGGGTTTTGCGGATGCTGGAAGCGCTCCAGGCCACGCTCCTTGAGCGGGTTGATGCAGACCACTTGGGCGCCGCGTTTCACCGCCTCGCGCAGTGGTTCGAGCATCCGCGGATGGTTGGTCCCGGGGTTCTGGCCCCAGACGAAAATCGCATCGGCGTGTTCGAAATCGTCGAAGGTCACTGTGCCCTTGCCCACGCCCACGCTCTGGGACAGCGCTACGCCGCTGGCCTCGTGGCACATGTTCGAGCAGTCGGGGAAGTTGTTGGTCCCGTAGGCGCGCACGAACAGCTGATACAAGTAGGCCGCTTCGTTGCTGGCTCGGCCCGAGGTGTAGAACTCGGCCTGGTTCGGGCTGGACAACCCTTGCAGGTGCTTGCCGATCAGGTCGAACGCCGCTTCCCAACTGACGGGTTTGTAGCGGTCGGTTTCGGCGTCGTAGCGCATTGGCTCGGTCAGGCGACCCTGGTACTCGAGCCAGTAGTCGCTCTGCTCCAGCAGCGCGCTCACGCTATGCTTGGCGAAAAATGCACCATCGACGCGGCGCTTGGTCGCTTCCCAGTTCACGGCCTTGGCGCCGTTCTCGCAGAACTTGACCACGCCGCTTTCCGGCGAATCACCCCAGGCACAGCCTGGGCAGTCAAAACCGCCGTTCTGGTTGGTCTTGAGCATCATGCGGATGTTTTTCAGCGCGTTGTCGCTGGTCAACCAGGCCTGAGCGACGCTGATCAGCGCTCCCCAGCCACCGGCGGGGCCCTTGTAGGGCTTGTAGCGCGGTACGGGTTTCTGGTCGGCTTGTTGATGATTGCTCACGCTTGTTTCTCCATCGCAGGGCTGTAGACCCGTGGCGCACTTTTTTGTGGCAGGTGGATGAGGTTGAGGTTGTGTTGGCGGGCCCACTGCACCGCAAGGCCCGTGGGTGACGACAGGCTGACCAGGGTCTGGATACCGGCCCGCAGGACTTTCTGGATCAGTTCGAGGCTGCAACGGCTGGTGACGATCGCTACGCCGCCGGCTACCGGGATCTGCTGCCGGACCAACGCGCCGATCAATTTGTCGAGGGCGTTGTGCCGGCCGATGTCTTCGCGACCCAACAGCAATTCGCCTTGGGCGTTCATGAACAACGCGGCGTGGACTGCGCCGCAGTATTGACCCAAGGGCTGGAACTGGCTGATGCGGTCACGCAGGCCATCGAGCCATTGGGCGGGTGGCAGCGGTGCGCCGGGCAGCACCTTGAGGTTTGGCAATGCCTGTTCCACTGCCTCTACGCCGCACAAGCCGCAGCCACTGGTGCCCGTCAATTGCCGGCGTTGCTGCTTGAGGTTCCAGAAGGCGCGGTTGGCGATGGTCACCTCGGCATGGTGCGCAGCACCCGTGCCGCTCAGTTGCAGGTCATAGATGTCCGATGTGTCTTCAATGATGCCGCTGCCGAGGCTGAAGCCGACGATGAAGTCTTCAAGGTCGGTGGGGGTGACCAGCATGACCGCCTGGCTGATGCCGTTATAGGCAATCGCCAGCGCCACTTCCTCGGCCAGCGCGGTGCTGTCCGATTGGGAGTGGTCCAGATTGCAGTAGCGATAGCTCTGGCTGGCGGCCGGCGCGGATGTTTCCATCGCTGGCGCTGGACTGACCGGAGGCTTGTCGTTCATAGGCATCACTGAAAGTAGGAATAGTGTTAAGACTAAATGCGGCAATCTGCCACGTCTAATCGCTATTACTGATCTCTCAATAGATGACGTCGATCAAGATGTTGTCGATGATTTCTGGTAAAGGGCAAAACAGGCCTCTGCCAAGGCCGAACGTGGGGCGCCGCGTCGCATGATCAGTCCCAGTGGGACTAAGGTCTGCGCGCTTTCGATGGGCTGGATGCGCAAATCTTCGGTCAGCACATTCAGGCCGCTGTCCAAGGGCATCACCGCGCAACACAGTCCACCGTGCACAGCTTGTAACAATTGATGCACTGCGTCGGTTTGCAACAGCGGTTGAGGTGTGAGGCCCCGGCTGTGGAAGTTGTGGTCGATGGATTGGCGAAAATGCATGCCGCTGGTGAGCATGCCCAGGGGCAGCTCGATCAGCGCTTCCCAACTCAGCGGTTGTTCGCCGAAAAAGAAATAGCGCTGGTCGTAGAGCAGGCCCATGCGGGTGTGGCTGAAGGGCAGGGCTTCGAAGCGCTCGTTGTCCAGGCGTTCCAGGTAGGAAATACCCAGGTCGATACGGTTGTTCGCCAGCTGTTCGAGGATGCGTTCGGAGCTCAGGGACGACAATTCGAATCGCAGGTTGGGGTGCTCGGCGTGCAAGCGCTGCATCATCGCCAGGGGGTCGAAGTCCGACAACGGCACCACGCCCAGGCGCAGCGTACCCACCAGGTTGCCACGACAGGCCGCCGCTTCGGCCTGCAGCCCGTCATAGGCCGCCAGCACCGTACGCGCCCAGGCCAGGACCCGTTCCCCCGGCGCGGTGAAACCTTCAAAGCGCTGGCCGCGATTGACCAGCGGCAGGTCAAGTTCTTCTTCAAGACTGCGCAGGCGCATCGACAGGGTCGGCTGGGTGATGTGGCAACGTGCGGCGGCTTGGCCGAAGTGGCGGGTTTCGTCGAGCGCGATGAGAAATTTCAGCTGCTTGATGTCCATCTTCGCTCCAGGGCGCAGGAAGGTTCGGATTCTAGCGCTTGCGCGTGGCGGGGTCATTGGTCGGTTGGGAACCGGGTTCGTCTCGCCTGGTCTAGTCTTTGCGTCTGGACACTTAAATCAAGGAGCGTGTGCCATGAGTATTTTTAGCTTTGTGAAGGAAGCAGGAGAGAAGCTGATTGACCTGCTGACCCCCGGCAATGCCAATGCCAGCGAACAACTGAAAGCGCATATTGAAAAGGTCGGCCTGGGTAATCCGAATGTTCAAGCGACCCTCGACGGCGACAAAGTCATCGTCACCGGTGAAGTAGCGAGCCAGGAAGAAAAGGAAAAGATCCTGTTGGCGGTGGGCAATATCGCCGGTGTCGGCAGTGTCGACGACCAGATTACGGTGACTGGCCCGGTAGCACAGGCGGCGCGTTTCGTGACCGTGAAGAAGGGCGACACACTCAGCGCCATCTCCAAGGCCGCGTACGGCGACGCGAACAAGTACAACAAGATCTTCGAGGCCAACAAGCCGATGCTGTCGCACCCGGACAAGATCTATCCGGGGCAGGTGCTACGTATTCCCGAGTAGCCGGTTTCCTGTGGCGAGGGAGCTTGCTCCCGCTCAAGTGCGCAGCACTTGTCTGGAAAAAAGGGGCCGCTTCGCGGCCCAGCGGGAGCAAGCTCCCTCGCCACAAAGGGTTTTTTCAGAGCCCTTCGATCAGCGTCCGGTAGTCTATCAACGCTTCGAACTCCGCCGTGTCCTTTGGCCCTTTGCGGCTATCCGGCTCGCTCACGGCCAGCAAGTGCGCCACGCCAAAGTCCCGGGCGCTGCGCAACACCGGCAGGGTGTCGTCGATGAACAGGCTGCGGGCCGGGTCGAAATTCAAGTCGGCTTGCAGTGCGTCCCAGAATTGCGGGTTTTCCTTGGGAAAGCCGTAGTCGTGGGAGCTGATCAGGCGGTCGAAGTAAGGGGCCAGCTCGATGCGCTCCAGCTTCAGGGACAATGAATCGCGGTGGGCGTTGGTGATCATCACCACGCGCTTGCCGGCCCGCTGGATCGCCGCCAGGAAGGTATCGGCGTCCGGGCGCAAGGCGATCAGGTGCGCGGTTTCCAACTTCAGTTCGCGTACCGGCAGTTTCAGCTCGGCGCTCCAGAAATCCAGGCAATACCATTGCAACTGGCCGGCGTTGCGCTCGAACAGCGGTTGCAGCTCCATCTCGGCCATCGCCCGGCTCACGCCATGCAGTTCGGCGTAGCGCTGTGGCAGGTGTTCGAGCCAGAAATGGTTGTCGTAATGCAGGTCCAGCAGGGTGCCGTCCATGTCCAGCAGAACCGTATCGATCTCATGCCAGGGCAGCAAAGCCATAAAACTTCTCCAGCGGTAATCGGATATCCGACACAAACAATCAGAATAGGCCGGGTATAGTAGCCCGCTATCGCCCAGGGAGCCGTTTATGCGCCAGAAACCCACCATACTCGATCGCCAGATCGTCGCTACCAGCCGCCTGTTTTGCGTGGAAGAACTGAAATTGCGGTTTTCCAACGGTGTGGAGCGCACCTATGAACGTCTGGCGAGCAAGGGGGCAGGCTATGGCGCGGTGATGATCGTGGCGATGCTCGATGCCGACCACGCTGTGTTGGTGGAAGAGTATTGCGGGGGCACCGACGCCTACGAACTGTCCCTGCCCAAGGGCTTGATCGAGCCAGGTGAAGATGTGCTGGCGGCGGCCGAACGGGAACTCAAGGAAGAGGCCGGTTTCGGAGCGCGTCAATTGGAACACCTGACCGAACTGTCGCTGTCCCCCGGCTACATGAGCCAGAAGATCCAGGTGGTGCTGGCGACCGATCTGTATGAAGAACGGCTGGAGGGTGATGAGCCCGAGCCGATGCGCGTGGACAAGGTCAACCTGCGTGAGCTGTCGGCCCTGGCACAGAACCCGCAGTTCACGGAGGGCCGGGCCTTGGCAGCGCTGTACCTGGCCCGTGACCTGCTGACCCAGCGTGGAGCGTTCCTGTCATGACTTTCCCTCATCCGTTGATGGCCCCTGTAGTCGAGCTGGCGCTCCAGGCCGGTGATGCGATCCTGCCGTTCTGGCGCGCCAACGTGCAGGTCAACCACAAGGCCGACGAGTCCCCGGTGACCGCTGCAGACATGGCCGCGCATGATGTGATCGTGGCCGGGCTGATGGCGCTGGCCCCGGATATTCCGATCCTCTCCGAAGAAGACGCCGATATTGCCCAAAGCGTGCGCGCCGGCTGGCATCGCTGGTGGCTGGTAGACCCGCTGGATGGCACCAAGGAGTTCATTTCCGGCAGCGAGGAGTTCACCGTCAACATCGCGTTGGTGGAGCAGGGCCGTGTGGTGTTCGGTGTGGTGTCGATGCCCACCAATGGGCGCTTTTACGTCGGCGGTGCAGGGCTGGGCGCCTGGCGGGGTGATAAGGGCGGCGTGCCTTTGCCTATTGCGGTGCGTGACGTCCTGGCCCCGGGTGAGGCTTTTACCGTGGTCGCCAGTCGTCGGCACACCAGCCCGGAGCAGGAACGCCTGCTGGATGGTTTGAGCGCAAGCCTGGGTGAGCTGCAACTGACCAGTATTGGCAGTTCGTTGAAGTTTTGCCTGGTGGCCGAAGGCGCGGCGGATTGCTATCCACGACTGGCGCCGACCTCCCAATGGGACACCGCTGCCGCCCAGGGTGTATTGGAAGGTGCGGGTGGCGAGGTGTTGGATTTGAACGGTGAGCCGTTCTGTTATCCGCCGCGGGAGTCGCTGTTGAATACATCGTTCCTGGCGTTGCCGGCGAAAGCGGCATGGCGGGGCAAGCTATTGGAGTTGGCCCGTTCCTGAACCGTACCTGCTTTCCTGTGGCGAGGGAGCTTGCTCCCGCTGGGCTGCGAAGCGGCCCCAAGATTTTGCGGTTGCTGCGCAACCGAGCGGGAGCAAGCTCCCTCGCCACAGGGGGGCTGCGTTGCTTTAGCGGTGCAACACGTACTGCCCCTCGAACTGTACTGCCACTTCCTCACTTCCGGTATTCAACACTTGCGTCTGCAAGGCCAGTCGCGCCCGGCCATAGCGCCGATAGGTGGCCAGGAAGCGTTTCCAGACCTTTTCCTCGGGCGCTGCGCAGACGACGGTCGCATCGCGGGTCACCGGCAGCGGATAGCTGATCTGCCCTTCCTGGATCACGATATGCCCGTCTTCGATGCCTTCCTCGCGCAGGGCCAGGTGCAGCCAGCCCCAGCCGCCGAGCACCGCGCCGCAATACAGGCTGCCACCGAACATGGTGCTCTTGTGGTTGACGTTGGCTGCAAGCGGCAAGGACAGGCGTAGTTGCCGGGCCTGCCAATCGAGCACCTTGAGGCCCATGTCCCGGGTCAAGGGGATGTCGTGGTGCAGGATCGATTCCAGGTAACGACTGTCGCGGTTCATTGCGGGGCCTTTTGCTTGAACGGGAAATGACGATAACTCAATCGGACTCATCGGCCGAACCATGGCTGCTGTCGCCGAAGTGCAGCCCATGTTTGCGTAACTTGTCGTGCAAGGTCTTGCGTGGAATGCCCAAGGCTTCGGCCAGGCTGCGCACCGAGCTGTGGGGGCGTGCCAGTTCGGCGGCGATCAGGGTTTTCTCGAAGTTTTCCACCTGCTCGCTCAAGCCACCGCTGACCAGTTCCACCGGTGCGCCGGGGTTGCCGTCTGGCGCGCTGTTATCCAGGGCCAGTTCCAGTCCCAGGGCAAAGCGTTCGGCGGCGTTCTGCAATTCCCGCACATTCCCCGGCCAACTGTGGCGCAGCAGCAGCGCCCGTTGTGCCGGTTGCAATTCATGGGGCGGCAGCCCGTGGCGAGCGCTGGCTTCGTCGGCGAAATGCTGGAACAGCATCAGCGTATCTTCACCCCGTTCACGCAAGGGCGGTATGCGCAGCGGCGCGACGTTCAGGCGGTAATACAGGTCGGCGCGAAAACGCCCTTGGTCGGCGGCCTGGCGCAGGTCTTCCTTGGTGGCGGCGATTACGCGGATATCCAGCGGGATCTGGTGATTGCCCCCCAGCCGCTCCACCACGCGCTCCTGCAGCAGGCGCAGCAGCTTGACCTGGACATCCAGGCTCATGCTTTCGATTTCATCCAGGAACAGCGTACCGCCGTTGGCGAATTCGAACTTGCCGATGCGGCGCTTCTGCGCGCCGGTAAAAGCGCCGGGTTCGTGGCCGAACAGCTCGCTTTCCACCACCGACTCGGCCAGGGCCCCGGCGTTGATGGCCACGAACGGCCCGTTACGCCGGCTCGAAAGGTCGTGCAGCGCCCGAGCGACCACTTCCTTGCCGGCACCGGTTTCACCGAGGATCAACACGTCGGCGCGGGTGGCGGCCAGTGCCCCGATCTGCTCGCGCAGGCGCAGCATCGGAGTCGATTGGCCGACCAGGCGGGCGCTGAGTTCATGCCGGTCGCTGAGGGCCAGGCGCAGGCTGCGGTTGTCCAGCACCAGGCGGCGCAAGGCCAGGGCCCGGCGCACGCTGTCGAGCAGATGATCGCTGGCGAAAGGTTTTTCCAGGAAGTCATAGGCTCCGGCGCGCATTGCCTGCACCGCCAGTGGCACGTCGCCATGGCCGGTGATCAGCAGCACGGGCAGCTCCGCGTCTTGGGCGTGGAGTTCGTTCAGCAACTCGAGGCCGTCCATGCCGGGCATGCGAATGTCGCTGACCACGACACCCGGCCAGTCACGGGGCAGTTGCCCGGCCACGCCCTTGGCTTCGGCCAGGGGCAGGATTTTCAGGCCGGCCAGGTCGAGGGTCTGGCTCAAGGCCTGACGTAGATGGGGATCGTCGTCGATCAGCACCACCTCAATCCGGTTGTCGATGGTCATACACTTCGGTCCTCGGACGGTTGCAAGCTCACCCCGGGGGCTCCGGCGCGCAGTTTCAGGGTAATCAGGGCGCCACCTTCCTTGTGGTTGGCGAACGACAGTTCGCCGCCGAAGGCGCGCATCAGGGTGTCGCAGATCGCCAGTCCCAGGCCAAGGCCTTGGGTGCGCGTCTTGGTGGTGTAGAAGGGTTCACCGGCGCGGCCCAGGGCTTCCATGCAAAACCCCGGGCCGTTATCGCGGATGTACAGGTTGACGCCGGTTTCGGTGGCCTGGGCACTGAGCCAGAGTTTGCGCGGTGGGCCTTTCTCGGTGAGCGCATCAAGGGCGTTGGCCAGCAGGTTGCCGAGTACCTGGCGCAAGCGGGTTTCGCCAGCTTCGACCCACAGCGTGGCGGCCGGCAAGTCGCGGATCAGTTCCACTTCCATGCTGCGCCGGCGTTTGGCGAGCAGCGCCAGGGCGTCGTCCAGCGCCGGTTGCAGGGCGACGCTTTCCGGCGCATGTCGGTCGCGGCGGGCGAAGGCGCGCAGGTGGGCGATGATCGAGGCCATGCGCCCGGTCAGTTCGCTGATCAGCTTGAGGTTGCCCCGGGCATCTTCGGTGCGTTGGTGATCGAGCAAAATCTCGGCGTTTTCCGCGTAGCTGCGAATCGCTGCCAGCGGTTGGTTGAGTTCGTGGCTGATGCTCGCCGACATGGTGCCCAGGGCAGACAGCTTGCCGGCCTGCACCAGGTCATCCTGGGCACGGACCAACTCTTGCTGAGCCTGTTCGCGCTCCAGCACTTCCTGCTTCAACCGTCGGTTCAGTCCTTCCAGGTCGCTGGTGCGCTCGGCCACCCGGCCTTCCAATTCTTGACGGGCCTTGGCTTCGAAGGCGATTCGATCCAGGTAATGGCGCCTGCGCTGCATCATCAATCCGAGTAACAGCATCAAGACCAGCAAGGCCGCGCCACCGATGGCGACCACGGTGCGCACCGGACGATCAATCAACGTGCGCGGGGCGAGGATGCTTACGCTCCAGCCGGTTTCCTCGATGGACTGGGTCTGGGTCAGCCAGGCGTTGTCGTTCAGGTTCAGCGGCTTGGGCTCGCGGGTCGGATACGGTTGCACCGCACTGATGGCCTCGCGCTCGGCGTCATTCAAGGGGCGGGTCGCGCGAAATCGCCACTCTTGTCGCGACGTGAGGATGACCACGCCGTTGTGGTCGGTCACCAGTAATTGTTCGGGAGTCTTGCCCCACAGGCTTTCGGTGTGGTCGAGATCGACTTTGACCACCAGCACGCCAATGACTTTTTCGCGGTCGTGCACGGCGGCGGCGAAGAAATAACCGCGTTTGGCCGACGTGGTGCCCAAGCCGAAGAAGCGACCCAGGCGTCCGGCCATGGCTTCGATGAAGTACGGCCGGAAGGCGAAATTGCGTCCGACGAAACTGTCGTGTTTGTCCCAGTTCGACGCGGCCAGGGTCTTGCCGGAAGGGTCCATCAGGTACATGACTTCGGCGCCGGTCTGGGCGCTGATGTTTTTCAGCAGCCGGTTGGCATTGCCTTGGGTCACGCCATCGTCGGGTGCCGACAAGGCGGCGCGCAAGGCCGGCAGGTCGCCGAGAATCTGTGGCAGCACCTCATAACGGTGCAGTGTGCCCAACAGGTTGGCGACGTAGAGGTCCAGGGTCTGGCGGTTTTGCCCGGCCAGTTCGCTACGGTAGTAACGTTCGGCCAAGTGCTCCAACGGCCACAGCAACGGCGCCAGGCACAGCGCGAGCAAGGCCAGGCTGCGCCAACGGGGTCTGCGGGGAAGGGTGGAATTCATGAGCCTCGGACGCCTGTGGTGACAGGCGTATTATGCCTAGTTGCCTTGCAAATACTATTTGTAAGGCAGTACTAGGCTTGTCCGGCTAGGCACTGCTGCAACGCGTCTCGCCAGTCCGGTTGGCTCACTGCCCACTCCTTGAACAGGCGCGTGCAATCCAGGCGCGAGTTGAGTGGCCGCGGGGCTGGAGTCGGATAGGCGCTGGATTCAATCGGCTCAAGCTGCGCACACGGCTTGTGTCGCTCAAGCAGGTTTTCGCCGATGGCCTGGGCGAAACCGAACCAGGACGTCTCGCCCCGGGCTGTCAGGTGATAGGTGCCCCAGGCGCCGGGTTGGCCGGCCTGCCAGCGCTCGATCAATTGCGCGGTGCTGTCGGCAATGGTGCCGGCCCAGGTCGGTGCGCCGACCTGGTCGGCGACCACCCGCAGTTGCGGTTTTTCCTGCAACAGGCGCTGCATGGTCAACAGGAAGTTGCGGCCCTCGGTGGAGTACACCCAACTGGTGCGCAGAATCAGGTGCTGGCCGCCAGCCTGGCGGATGGCATTCTCGCCGGCCAGCTTGCTGCGTCCGTAGACACTTAGCGGGTTGGGCGTGTCGTCCTCGGTGTAGGGGGCGGATTTGAGACCATCGAAGACGTAGTCGGTGGAGTAATGAATCAGCGGGACGCCCAGCGCAACCGCTGCCTGGGCCAGGATGCCCGGTGCCGTGGCATTGATGGTGAACGCCCGCTCCGGTTCACTTTCGGCCTGATCGACGGCCGTGTGGGCGGCGGCATTGATGATCAGGCCGGGCTTGAGGGCTTCGATGGGGGCACGCAGGCAATCCGGTTGTGCCAGGTCGAGCTGGTCGCTGCCGCGTACGGTCAACTCGCCCAGGCCGCTCAGGCGCGATTGGAGCGCCCGGGAAACCTGGCCGTTCTGGCCGATGATCAGGATACGCAAGGGGGCACTCATGGGAACAGATCAGCCTCGTGCAGGGCTTTGCCATTCAGGTCCTTGGCCGAGAGGATCGGCGTGCCTTCGAACTCCCAATCGATGGCCAACTGCGGATCGTCCCAGCGAATGCAGCGTTCGGCCGAGGGGGCGTAGTAATCAGTGGTCTTGTAGAGGAAGTCCGCTGATTCGCTCAGTACGACGAAACCGTGGGCAAAACCTGGCGGGACCCACATCTGCCGGTGGTTCTGCGCCGACAGGCGTACGCTGGCCCATTGGCCGAAGGTCGGCGAGCTGCGGCGGATGTCCACCGCGACATCCAGCACTTCCCCCGCCGTGACGCGCACGAGTTTGCCCTGGGTTTGTTCGATCTGATAGTGCAGGCCCCGCAGCACGCCCCGGGTGGAGCGTGAATGGTTGTCCTGGACGAACTGCAGGGTGCAGCCAGTCGCTTCGGCAAACGCCCGGGCATTGAAGCTTTCGTAGAAAAATCCCCGGTCGTCGCCGAAGACCTTTGGTTCGATGATCAAGACGTCTGGCAAACGGGTGGCGATGACATTCATCGTGTTTCTCCGGCGATCTTGAACAAGTATTGGCCGTAGCCGGTCTTGCCAAAATACTGGGCGCGCTCCAGAACGTGCTCGCGGCTGACCCAACCTTGCTGGTAGGCAATTTCTTCCAGGCACGCCACCTTCAGG
Source organism: Pseudomonas sp. 3JA (assembly GCF_036961705.1). Classification (NCBI taxonomy): domain Bacteria; kingdom Pseudomonadati; phylum Pseudomonadota; class Gammaproteobacteria; order Pseudomonadales; family Pseudomonadaceae; genus Pseudomonas; species Pseudomonas sp. 3JA. Next base: position 83,632 of record NZ_JBAMDJ010000024.1, on the reverse strand, counting down.
CCTTGGCGATGTTCGATGGTCTGCACGTATTGCGAGGCTTCCAGCAGGCTGTCGTGGGTGCCGGTGTCCAGCCAGGCGAAACCACGACCGAAGCGCTCGACATGCAGGTCGCCGCGTTGCAGGTAGGTATTGTTGACGTCGGTGATTTCCAGTTCGCCGCGCTTGGACGGCTTGATGGCCTTGGCGATCTTGATCACGTCGTTATCGTAGAAATACAGGCCGGTGACCGCGTAGCTGGATTTGGGCGCGGTGGGTTTTTCTTCGATGGACATCGCCCGTCCTTCTGTATCGAAGTCGACCACGCCAAAACGCTCAGGGTCCTTGACCCAGTAGCCGAACACGGTCGCGCCACTCTGCCGGTTGACGGCGGTCTGCAATTGTTCACCAAAATGCTGGCCGTGGAAAATGTTGTCGCCCAGGATCAGGCACACGGGGTCGCTGCCAATGAACTGTTCGCCAATCAGGAACGCTTGGGCCAGGCCATCGGGCGACGGCTGCTCGGCATAGCTGAACCGCACGCCAAACTGATGGCCATCGCCCAACAGGTTGCGGTACTGCGGCAGATCCTGTGGCGTGGAAATCACCAGGATGTCCTTGATGCCGGCGAGCATCAGCACCGAGATCGGGTAATAAATCATCGGCTTGTCATAAATCGGTAAAAGTTGCTTGGAAACCCCGAGGGTGATCGGGTGCAAGCGTGTGCCGGAACCGCCGGCCAGGACAATGCCTTTCATCATGCCATTGCATCCTTGTTGTCGAGCGAGCCCAGGCGCTCGCCTTGATAGCTGCCGTCTTGGACACGTTGGCACCACAGCAGGTTTTCGAGGTACCACTGCACGGTCTTGCGCAGCCCGGTCTCGAAGGTTTCCCGTGGTGTCCAGCCCAGTTCCCGTTCGATCTTGCTGGCGTCGATGGCGTAGCGCAGGTCGTGGCCGGGGCGATCCTGGACGAAGCTGATCAGGTCGGCATAGTGCTCGATCCCTTCGGGCTTGCGTGGCGCCAGTTCTTCGAGCAAGGCGCAGATGCTGCGCACCACGTCGATGTTTTTCTGCTCGTTGTGACCGCCAATGTTGTAAGTCTCGCCGACCATGCCTTCGGTGACGACCTTGAGCAGTGCACGGGCATGATCCTCGACAAACAGCCAGTCGCGCACTTGCTGGCCGTCGCCATAGACCGGCAACGGCTTGCCGGCCAGCGCGTTGAGAATCACCAGTGGAATGAGCTTCTCGGGGAAGTGAAACGGCCCGTAGTTATTGGAGCAGTTGGTCAACAGCACGGGCAAGCCGTAGGTGCGTTGCCAGGCACGGACCAGGTGGTCGGACGCTGCCTTGCTCGCCGAGTACGGTGAGCTTGGGGCATAGGCGGTGGTCTCGGTGAACAGGTCATCCACACCGTGCAGGTCGCCATACACTTCGTCGGTGGAAATGTGGTGGAAGCGAAACGCACGCTTCTGCGGCTCGGGCAGGGCCTGCCAGTAGGCTCGAGTGGCCTCCAGCAGGCTGTAGGTGCCCACGATGTTGGTCTGGATGAAGTCCGCCGGGCCATCGATGGAGCGGTCTACATGGGACTCGGCCGCCAGGTGCATGATGGCGTCAGGTTTGAATCGCGCCAGCACCGCACTGACGGTTGGTTGGTCGACGATATCGGCCTGGACGAATTCGTAGCGGCTGTCGTGATCGATGCTGCTCAGTGATTCGAGATTGCCGGCATAGGTCAGCTTATCGAGGTTCAGGACTTGGTGCTCGGTGTCGAGAATCAAGTGCCGTATGAGTGCCGAACCGATGAAGCCGGCACCGCCAGTGATCAGAATGCGCATTCGGATAAGCCTTTTTCCGCGTGACAACAAAGCCTAGGAGAATAGCATGTCGGCATGACGAGAGCGGTGTAAGCGACCCCCCCTCGGACACACCTTCCCATACAGCTTCTCAGGAGGGCTGTGCATATTTTTGAACAGGAGGGGTTGCTTATCCTCCGGCTCAGTGGCGTGATAGGCATCCGAACAAAACCACCTCAGGGGTCGTTGTATGCCACTCGCTACGTTGGTTCACCGTGCCAGTTTGCCAAGCCCACAGATCAGCGCCGAGCAAGCGCTGGTGCTGCTGCGCTCGAATTACGGACTCAGCGGCGACCTGCGACCCCTTGGCAGCAATCAGGACCTCAATTACCGCGTCGACAGCGAACGTGGGCGCTTTGTGTTGAAAATTTGCCACGGCGACTACGCTGTCCAGGAACTTCAGGCCCAACACGCTGCCCTCAAGCAGTTGGCCGGGCACAGCGCGGTGAAGGTGCCGCGGGTGATTACCGCCAGCAACGGCCAGGACCTGCTGACTTTGGACGTCGACGGCCAAGCGATCCATATGCGCCTGCTTGAGTACATCGACGGCCAGGCCCTCACGCAGCTCAAGCACCTGCCGCCTGAGTTGGTGACCGGCCTGGGCCGCCTGTGCGCGGAAATGGACCTGGCCTTGGCAACATTCGACCACCCAGGCCTGGAACGCACCCTGCAATGGGACGCGCGCCACGCTCCGGCCCTGGTCGATCATCTGTTGCCTGTCATCGACGACGATCAGCGGCGGCAACTGATCGCCGAGGTCGCGCAACAGGCCGAGCGGCGCTTGCAGTCGCTCAAGGCCAGCCTGCCGGTGCAGGCGATCCACATGGACATCACCGATGACAACGTGGTCTGGCAGCGCGATGCCCAGCGCCAATGGCAATTGCAGGGCGTCATCGATTTCGGCGACCTGATCCGCACCTGGCGCATCACGGACCTGTCGGTAACGTGTGCGGCCCTGCTGCACCACGCCGACGGCGATCCATTCTTCATCTTGCCGGCGATCAAGGCCTACCAGGCGGTCAACCCCTTGCAACGCGAAGAACTGTTGGCGCTGTGGCCATTGATCGTGGCGCGCGCCGCGGTGCTGGTGCTCAGCGGTGAACAGCAGGTTTCCATCGACCCGGACAACCAATACAGCCGCGACAACCTGGCCCATGAGTGGGAGATTTTCCGGGTCGCCCACTCGGTGCCCTTCGAATTGATGGAAGCGGCGATTCTCACCGCCGTCGGCCACAGCCTGCCGCCCATCGCCAGCGAAGGCTTTGCGCCGCTATTGCCGACCCTGGTGGGGCGTGAGTTCGCGCTGATTGACCTGGGTGTACTGAGCCCGCATTTCGAGGCTGGCAATTGGGAGCAGCCGGGGATCGACCAGCGCCTGCTGAGCGAGGCCGCGGGCGTTCATGGCCTGGCCGCCAGCCGCTATGGGCAATACCGGTTATCCCGCACTCGGCCGGACAGCGCCGTCGAACCCGATACTTATCCACTGCACGTGGAGTTGAGCGTTCCTCGGGGGACGCCGCTCGAATCCCCGTTCGCTGGGGTCGTGCACAAGGCTGCCGACGGCCTGTTGCAGCTGGACAGCGCGCAGTTGAGCGTGCGGCTGTGGGGCGTGACGTCGCCGCTGCATTCCGGCGCGGCACTGGTCAAGGGGCAGGTGCTGGGTGAAGTGACGGGGCCGTTGCGGGTCCAGTTGTGCCGTGGCGCCCAGGTGAATCCACCGCTGTTCTGCACGCCCTCCAGGGCAGCGGCCTGGCAGGCGCTATGCCCTTCGCCGGCGGTGCTGCTGGGACTGGCTTGCGATGCCGAACCGGAGATCGATCCCGAGCTGCTGCTGGCCCGTCGCGATGCGAGCTTTGCCCGTTCGCAGAAGCACTATTACGTCGATCCGCCGCGCATCGAGCGCGGCTGGCGCAATCACCTGATCGACATGCAGGGCCGCTCGTACCTGGATATGCTCAACAATGTCGCGGTGCTGGGCCATGGACATCCACGCATGGCGGCAGTGGCTGCCCGGCAGTGGTCGCTGCTCAATACCAACTCGCGTTTCCACTATGCGGCGATCGCCGAATTTTCCGAACGCCTGCTGGCGTTGGCGCCGTCCAACATGGACCGGGTGTTCCTGGTCAACAGCGGCACCGAGGCCAACGACTTGGCGATCCGCCTGGCCTGGGCCTACAGCGGCGGGCGGGACATGCTCAGCGTATTGGAGGCCTATCACGGCTGGTCGGTGGCCGCCGATGCGGTCTCGACGTCTATCGCCGACAATCCCCAGGCCTTGAGCAGCCGCCCGGACTGGGTGCATCCGGTGACCGCACCGAACATCTATCGCGGCGAATTCCGTGGTCCCGACACTGCGCCGGACTACGTGCGCAGCGTTGAACACAACCTGGCGAAAATCGCCGAAAACAACCGCCAGCTCGCCGGTTTCATTTGCGAACCGGTATACGGCAACGCCGGTGGGATCGCGCTGCCGCCCGGTTATCTGAAGCAGGTCTACGCGATGGTGCGCGAGCGCGGTGGGGTCTGCATCGCCGACGAAGTCCAGGTCGGTTATGGGCGCATGGGCGAGTTTTTCTGGGGCTTCGAAGAGCAAGGCGTGGTGCCGGATATCATCACCATGGCCAAGGGCATGGGCAACGGCCAGCCACTGGGTGCGGTCATTACCCGCCGGGAGATCGCCGAGGCGCTGGAAGCCGAGGGGTATTTCTTTTCGTCGGCCGGAGGCAGCCCGGTCAGTTGCCAGATCGGCATGGCGGTACTGGATGTCATGGAAGAAGAAAATCTCTGGGAAAACGCCCGGGTGGTGGGTGGGCACTTCAAGGCACGGCTGGAGGCCTTGATCGACCGTTATCCATTGGTCGGTGCGGTGCATGGTTCCGGTTTCTACCTGGGCGTGGAACTGATCCGCGACCGCGACACGTTGGAGCCGGCCACTGAAGAAACCACGGCGCTGTGCAGCCGCCTGCGAACGTTGGGGATTTTCATGCAACCGACCGGCGATTACCTGAACATCCTCAAGATCAAACCGCCGATGGTCACTACGCGCCAGAGCGTGGATTTCTTCGTAGATATGTTGGTGAAGGTCTTGGACGAGGGGTTGTAACTAATCTGGAACGCCAAGCTGTTCCCCTGTGGAAGCGAGCACGCTCGCTTCCACAGGGGTTGCATTAATTTATAAAATCGATTTTTGTCGATGTTTGGCGCTATTTTTTGATGGGTGTTAGTTTTTTTGGCTTTATTAGTCGATATTTATCGTTTATAAGGTTGCCACTGCCCATCGCCCAGGAGATGACCCATGACAACGTTGCACAGCACTCCCCGCGCGGATGGTTTCCACATGCCTGCCGAGTGGGCGACCCAGACCCAGGTCTGGATGATCTGGCCCGAGCGCCCGGACAACTGGCGCCTGGGCGGCAAGCCCGCACAGGCCGCCCACATAGCGGTCGCCAAGGCCATCGCCCGTTTTGAACCGGTGACCGTGGCGGTGTCTGCGGCCCAATACGAAAATGCCCGGGCGCGTCTCGATGTGCCGAATATCCGCCTGGTGGAAATGTCCAGCGACGACGCCTGGGTTCGCGACACAGGGCCGACATTCGTCATCAATGACAACGGCGAAGTGCGCGGTGTCGATTGGGATTTCAACGCCTGGGGCGGTTTCGACGGCGGCCTGTATGCACCGTGGAACCGTGATGCGCAAGTGGCCGGCAAGATTCTTGAGATCGAGCGCAGCCCGCGTTATCGCACCGAAGGTTTTGTGCTCGAGGGCGGCTCGATCCATGTGGATGGTGAAGGCACCCTGATCACCACCGAAGAGTGCCTGCTCAACCGCAATCGCAACCCACACTTGAGTCGTGAAGAGATCGAGGCAGTGCTCAGCGCGCAGTTGGCTGTGGACAAGATCATCTGGCTGCCGGACGGTCTGTTCAATGACGAAACCGACGGCCATGTGGATAACTTCTGCTGCTACGTGCGGCCAGGTGAAGTCCTGCTTGCCTGGACCGACGACCCGCAAGACCCGAACTACACCCGCTGTCACGCGGCGATGAACGTGCTGCAAAACAGCACTGACGCCAAGGGACGCCCGTTCACAGTGCACAAAATGCCGATTCCGGGGCCGTTGTACGCCACCGAGGAGGAGTGTGCCGGTGTCGACGCGGTGCAAGGGTCCCAAGAGCGCAACCCAACCGTGCGGCTAGCCGGTTCCTATGTGAACTTCCTGATCGTCAACGGCGGCATCATCGCCCCAAGTTTTGACGATCCGCTGGACGCACCGGCCAGGGACATCCTGCAGAACCTGTTCCCGCAGCACGAAGTGGTCATGGTGCCAGGGCGCGAACTGTTACTGGGGGGCGGCAATATCCATTGCCTTACTCAACAGCAACCTGCACCGCGCGCAAAATGAGTGGCGATGTAACAGCTAGGTGATATCGACCGTGCCGGCTCTAGGTCGGCGGTTTTGGATCCATGCCGGCAAGCCCGCGGCCCAATTGGCGCGCGGGTTTTTTTGTGCCTGTTTATTGGCGTGGCGGATACATTGGCATAGCTCTTGTATCTGAACTTCGGCAGTTCTGGGGAGAGAACTGAGTTGTTTTGTCATAAACCTTGGATAAATTGGCCGCTCATCAACCAGGAGAGGGCGCTGGAATGAATATGATAAGCGAGCGCACATGCCATCCCTTGGCCGTTAATGGTGAGTCGCTTCAAGCCTTGGCGCAGTGGTTGAAATCCAACGGAACGCGTCAGATCAGAGAACCTGATCCGCGCCAGGTAATCGTTGAGCGTTACCCCGTTGGCCTGTTCAGCGAGGCGGAGCTGGAAGCGTTGTGGGATGTGATGCAAGGATAGAGTTCGACGGATTGATAAAAAGCGCTGGCCGGGATGGCAGCGCTTTTTTTTGTATCCGCAGGCTTTCAAATTCGCACAAATCCTATGGGAGCTAGCCAACTCCCATACAGGGGGGGCAAATTCAGTGGGGATATTCGAGCGATTCACGAAACACACTGAAAACCGTTTCAGCGTTTTTCCACAGCGCTCTCAGGACTACGCTGCTGCCATCCAATTCCCATGGTTAGCGGAGTCCTCATGGCCACTCTTCATTATATCTACGACCCGCTGTGCGGCTGGTGTTACGGCGCCAAGCCGCTGGTGCAGGCTGCCCGAAGTGTATTGCCGGTGATTGCTCATGGCGGCGGTATGATGACCGGTGCCAATCGCCAGCAGGTTTCGCCGCAATTGCGCGATTACGTGATGCCCCACGACCGGCGTATCGCCGAATATTCCGGGCAGCCGTTTGGCGAGGCCTACTTTGAAGGTTTGCTGCGTGACCACAGCGCCGTGTTCGATTCGGCGCCGCCGACCGCCGCCATCCTCGCTGCTGAACAGCTCGGCGGCCACGGCCTGGAATTGCTCGGGCGCCTGCAAACCGCGCACTACGTCGAGGGTCGGCGCATCGCTGACGAAACCGTTCTGCTGGAGTTCGCTCAATCCATGGGCCTGCCGGCCCAGGCGTTCCTGGCGGCGTTGCGCGCGGTTGACGTGCAGGGGCATATCAAGGCCAGTCGTACCTTGCTGGCTCAGGTTGGCGGCCAGGGTTTCCCGACCTTGGCCCTGGAGCAGGACGGCCAGTTCACGCTGATCGACATCGGCCCCTGGCTCGGCAAGCCCGAGGCATTCGCCCAATGGCTGGCGCAAGCCACGCCGGTTCAGGCCTCCACGCCACCAGCGGCCTGCGGTCTGGATGGTTGTTCGCGGTGAGCAGTTCTTAGACATTTTTTGCCTGATTACAGACGTTTCACGAAATTGACACACCGTTGAGGGCGCGACTAGGATTCGTCCTACGCCTGTGGCTAACAGCCATGACTCTTAAATAATAAAAAGGCCCGACACGATCACTCGTGGGCGGGCCTTTTCATTATTTCCAGGAGCAAGAGTCCGAAAAAGAGCGCAAAAAGCGCCATTTCGGTTGCCCGCCACAGTGCGTATCAACCCGTACAAGGAAAATAAACATGTTGAACAAGCGCATTAGTTTGATCGCACTGGGGATCTTGAGCACGACACACGCCATGGCCAATGACCAGGCTGAGTCCAAGGGGTTCGTTGAAGACAGCAGCTTGAAAGTGCTGTTGCGCAACGCTTATATCAATCGCGACTACAAAGATGGCAACCAAGACAAGGCCGAGTGGGGCCAGGCGGCCATAGGTACCTTCTCGTCCGGTTTCACCCAGGGCACCGTGGGTGTCGGTGTGGATGCGTTCGGCCTGTACGCGCTGCGTCTGGACGGCGGTAAAGGCCGCAGCGGTGCGGGTGGCATCGACTTCTTCAAGCAAGGCGACAGCGGCAACGCGGCCGATGACCTGTCCAAGTTCGGGGCAGCGGTCAAGTTCCGCGTCTCCAACACCGTGCTGGCCTACGGCGACCAGATGCCGGCCCTGCCGGTGCTCAGCTATGACAACTCGCGCCTGTTGCCGGAAAGCTACACCGGCACGTTGATCACGTCCAAGGAGATCAAGGGCCTGGAACTCAATGCCGGCCGTTTCACCGCCGAATCGCGCAAGAGTGCTGAAGGCCGCGACAGCGGTGGCCTGAAGTCGATCAACGTCTTGGGCGGCAGCTATCAGTTCACCGAGCAGTTCAAGGCTTCGCTCTACGCTTCGGATGTCGAAGACGTATTGAAGAAGCAATACGTGAACGCCAACTATGTGTTCCCGCTGGCCAAGGATCAGTCCCTGACCCTGGATTTCAACGGTTATCGCACCAAGCTGGACAACAGCTACGTTCGTGAAAACAACGTCACCGGCGATGACAACAAGATCTGGAGCCTGGCAGCCACCTTCGCCACGGGGCCGCACAGCTTCACGCTCGCCCACCAGCGCAGTACCGGCGACAGCAACCTGGGTTATGCCTACGGTGGCTATCAGCGCGAGCAGAATCGGGTGGGTGATGGCGGCAATACGATCTACCTGGCCAACTCCTACTGGTCCGACTTCAACGCTGAAGACGAACGCAGCTGGCAGTTGGGCTATGGCCTGGATTTCACCACCTTCGGCGTACCGGGCCTGACTTATAACGTTGCTTATGTGCGTGGCGATAACATCACCACCTCGACCAGCGAAGGCGGCACCGAGCGCGAGATCTTCAACCAGTTCAAGTACGTGGTCCAGAGCGGTCCGGCCAAGGACTTGAGCGTCAGGTTGCGCAGTTCCGTGCTGCGGGTGTCGCAGAAGTCCAGCGAGTACAACGTCAGCGGCAATGAGCTGCGGGTGTTCGTGGATTACCCGATCAACGTCTTCTGATGCCTGATCAGGTTGTAAGTCTATAAAACCGTGGTGAGGGAGCTTGCTCCCGCTGGGCTGCGCAGCAGCCCTTCTGGTGTGAGCGCTGCGCACTCAAGCGGGAGCAAGCTCCCTCGCCACAATTGATCACGCCTGCCTGCAATAAATAGCGTTGCGACCTCAAACTCGGGTCTTTTTGGCTTTCAGCACAAAAAACACCGCTGGAACCGCCTGTTTTCCCGAACAAAAGTCGTACTCATGCAATTTTTGCCAGCGTTTCAAGCGCCGCTTGAAATGCCTCAAATACTTTCTCATGGACGTAAATCCTGCACCTACTAGATTAGGCCGCTCAATGCAGCGGAGACCTATGAAAAATGATCGTTCTGAACAGGGAAGTGGGCGAAGCGCTAAGACGTGACAAATACGTCAATGTTCGCGGTGGAGACTTCAACCTCTACGGTCATTTCGGCGATTTTGTCCGGCTGACCAAAAGCTGGGAAAACATGGAGCCCGACAGCTACTACGGCCAGGCCGAGTCAGGCATGCGTTTTCGCCGCTACAGCGACTTCGAATACAACCCTACGACCCGCGAGCTCACGCAGCTCGAACACCGGGCCTACATTCAGTCCAAGGCCAACAACAGCTATGTCGGTGGACTGGAGCGGCACTTTCAGGACTTCTCCAACGAAGTGATCAATTCGCCGGTGATGCGCAGCCTGATCGACACGGACTTCGAGGTCTACAAGAACGTCCTGCCGCAGGAGCTGCACGATGAAATCTGGCAGTGCCAGATCCATCAGATCCGCATCGAGATCAAGCCGGGCAAACAACTGGAAATCACCCCCGAAGGGATTCACTGTGATGGCTATCCGTTCAGCGGCGTGCACTTCTGGGGTCGCCAGAATGTGGCGGGTGCGGAAAGCCGTTTGTACAGCGCCCAGGAAGAACAGCTGGCGGCGACGACCTACGAGGACATCCTCGACACGACGTTCTTCCTGGATCGCGACATGCGCCATTACGTGACCCCGGCGCGCAACACCCATAGCCATGACATGGCGTACCGGCAGATCCTGGCCATCTCCTTCTCGCGGCCCGGGACCGCTTTCGACATTGTTCGCTGAACGGCTCGAACCCATGGACGACCCGACGCAGCAGGTCCTGTTGCGCCGGGCCATGGTCCGGGACGCCGAGCGACTGGAGCGGTTTTTTCGCGGTTTCGACGAAGTGTCGTTCTGCGAATGGCAGGACGCCCGATTCTTGCGCGGTGTGTTGTTGCAGGAAACCACCACCGCGTACCTGGCTATCGATGCGAGCGGTGACGTGGTGGGTGCCGTGATCGGCGGTATGCTCGGTACCCGTGGCACGATCAATCACCTGGCGGTCAGCATGCAGCATCGCGCCAAAGGCCTGGGCCAGCGCTTGGTTGAAGCCGCGTCGGCTGACATGAAACGGGTCGGCGTGCTGCGCATGTTCCTTTTTGTCGACGATGCTAATCTGGCCGGCAAGCGCTTCTGGGCGGCCCAGGGCTTCTGTGAGCCCCGGGGCGAAATCACCTTCGAGAGGGATTTATGAACAAGACTTCCAGCCAGCCGCTGGCGGTCGAACCACAAGCCTCGCGTACCTTTGCTGAAGCCAGTCCGGTGGTAGCGGGTTATTTCACGGTTTCGTTTGTGTTCGGTCTGATGGCGGTCAACGCCGGGTTGCCCCTGTGGTTGCCGGTGGCGATGTGCCTGTTCGTCTACGCGGGCGCTTCGCAATTCGCGGCGCTGGCGCTGATTTCCAGCGGCGCGTCGCTGACCACCATCGTGCTCACCACGTTCCTGATCAATGCCCGCCACATGCTGATGTCGGTCTACATGGCCAAGGCCCTGCGTGCGCTGGGGCTCAGCCGTTTCGAGCGCTGGTGCTACGCGGCGGGGCTGACGGACGAGTCGTTCGCGTTCCACAGCGTCAAGCTCGGCAGCGGGGCGCCGGTGAGTGTGCGCTACCTGGTCGGTTTCAACCTGTTCTGCCATACGTCCTGGGTACTGGGTGGCTTGCTGGGCGCCGTATGTGCGCAATACGCGGCGCACCTCATCAAATACCAGCTCGACTATGCCCTGACAGCGATGATGCTCTATGTGCTGGTTTCGTTGTGCAACACCCGCAACAAACTGATCGCAGCCCTGGCGGCTGTCGTCTGCATGGGCGGGCTGAGCCTGCTGGGCAGCTCGCCATTCAATGTCTTCATTGCCACGTTCGTTGGCTGCGGGGTAGGCGTATGCCTGACCAAACGTTCCTGATCCTGGTCGTGGTCCTGATGATGGCCGTGACCTTCCTGCCGCGCGCCCTGCCGTTGCAGATCAATACCGAACACTGGCCGCCCTTTATTGCCCGCGCCCTGGAATACCTGCCAGTGGCGATCGTCGCTGCCATCAGTCTGACTCCCTTGTTGATCAAGGATCAGCAGATACAACTCGACCGCCCTGAGTTTTATGCCGCGATTCCGACGCTGTTATGTGCGTATTTCAGCCGCAACCTGTTTCTCAGTGTGGCGGTGGGCACGGCGGCGTACATCGCGCTCGGTTCGTTCCTGTAGCGTCAGGTCCACCACATCGTGCAGTGCCTGGCCGGACAACTCCGGATTGTTCACCGCCAGGCGGACTTCAAGGAAATCCTCGAAATCCGGGAAAATCGCCAGGCCGTTGCGCAGCGCGGCTTCCCGGGACACCAGCCCCAAGCCATCGAGCTGAGTGATCAATGACAGCGTCAGCGTTTCACTGCAGGAATACACCATGCGCTGGCTCGACCCGTATTCACCCAGACCGGCGTCGAGAAAGCGCAGGAAGCTGTGGGAATACGGGCATTCTTCTGCCGGACGCACCTGAAACTTGTCACCGAGCAGGCCAAGGGAATCGTCTGCATCGCCACAATGGGCGCCGACCACCCGCACCTGCACATCCGGCATGGTGATGCTGGTAAAACCGCCCTGTTGCTGGCCGATCAGGACCGCCAGGTCAAAATCTTCATTCCTGAGTTTGCTCAGGTTCTCCATCGACTCGGCGTAGCTGAATTCCAGCTGATACTGGGGGAACACAGCGATCAACCGGTCGATCATTCGCCGGTTGAACTCCGCCGGCAGGGTGGTATTGAGCGCCATTCTGAGGGTGCGCTGTCGCGGGGTCTTGAGCGCCGCGACTTTCTCCTCCAACTGCCGGGTGGCAATCAGCACCTGATCCATGAAGGGGGTCAGTTCCGAGCCTTGGCTCGTCAACGTCAGGCCCTTGTTCGAGCGCCGGAACAACCGGAAACCGAACTGTTCCTCGACCTTGTTCAACTGCGCCGCCAACGCCTGCACCGTGAGGCACGAATGCTCGGCCGCTGCCGACAACGAGCCGGTCTGCACGATACGCATGAGGTTGCGTAGGGTTCTGCTATCCATGAGGTAATGCCCTCTGCTTAAGTGGGCTCGCTATTGTTGTGCACCTGGGACGGCCAAGTGGTCATGCTGGCTATCATCATGCACCTTGCCACGCTTGTCGCGATTTTGTGCCGAAAAGCGCCGGGAGGCGATGGTTGGAGCTTATGCGGGATTTGCGGATTTTGCCCAGCAGATGCTGGCCAAGACCCGTTAGCGGGAAGCTGGTTACGTTTATTGCCCTGAGAAGCCATGCCGAATTGTACAAATGGAGTGTCGATAAATTCCGCTTGCGAATAAAAAATTAAAAATAATCCACATCTGTACTATCCTCTAAGCACCACCCCGCGATAAAGGAGCCCAAACCATGGCGACTTCCTCCATCACTCTCAATGCGCAGCAACAATTGGATTCCCCGGATGCGGGTCGAGTCGCGTTGAAGTTTTTCTTCAACCTCATGGCGCTCTGGGGCTGCAGCGTCGAGCAGCAGCGCACATTGCTGGGCAAGGTGGGAAACACGACCTTCTACAAATACAAACAATTGCCGGAAAACGTGAAGCTGCCTCGCGATACGCTCGAGCGCATTTCCTACCTCATGGGTATCCACAAGGCACTGAGCATTATCTTCAGCAACAGCCGGGACCGTGCTTATCAATGGGTCAGCAGCCCGAACACCGCGGCACCGTTCAACGGCCAGTCGGCACTGTCCTACATGCTGACCGGCCGCGTGGTAGACATCGCCGATGTGCGGCGATACCTCGACGGAGTACGCGGTTGATGATGCCACCACTGGCGGACCCGCAATGGAATCGGGCCTATCGGATCGTCAACAGCAGCTTCCCGCCGATTTCGCTGTTTGAAGACGTACTCGACCCTGAGGACCTGCCCACGGCCTACGCCCTGGAAGCGTTGACCAACGATCGGCTGATGGAGCAAGCCGGCGTGCTGTCCCGGGTCCGTCCAGAGGACCGCATTTCCGGGCCCGGCTCCTCGCCGGTGATGGCGGCGTTTACCCACATCGGCAAAAGCAGCCGCTTCAGCGACGGCACCTTCGGCGTCTACTACGCCGCCAGCAGCCAGGAAGCGGCCATTGCCGAGACCTGCTACCACCAGGCGCGATTCCTTGGCGCGACCAACGAGCCAGACCTGGAGCTGACCATGCGCACCTACATCAACAAGGTGGTCAAACCTCTGCACGATATTCGCCACGACTACCCCCACCTCCACAACCCGGACCCTACCGCCTATGGTCCGTCCCAAGTGTTCGCCCGACAACTGCGTGAAACCTTGTCGTGGGGGCTGCTGTACAACAGCGTCCGCCTGTCCGGCCACGAATGCGTGGCCGCGTTTCGCCCTCCGGCGGTTTCGATTCCGGTGCAGGGCAAGCATATTCGGTACGTCTGGAGCGCCCAGAAGCGGGAGATTTCGTTTGTGTTCGAGGTGAGTCAGGTGTGAGCGGGACTTTTGCTAGCGCGGATTGATCGTTCCCACGCTCCCGCGTGGGAATACATCCCGTGACGCTCTGCGTCACCATGCGGAACGCAGAGCGTCCCTGGCGGCATTCCCACGCGGCGCGTGGGAACGATCAAACGGGAAGTTGCTACGGCCTGATTGATCAAACCTTGAACTGCTGCACCGAAGCCTGCATCGACCCCGCCGCATTGTTCAATTGATCCGCCGTTTGCGTCAGGTTGTGAATCGAGCGTGTGTTCTCACGGGACTGCTCGGCAATCGACTCCACCCGCTGGGCCATCTCATCACTGGCCTTGGATTGCTCGGCAATGGTCTGGGAAATTTCCTCCACCACTTCGGCCGCATGCCGGGCACCGGTGCGGATCTCGCTGATGGACACCCCGGCCTGCTGGGCCAGGTTGACGCCTTCGTCCACACGGCTGACACACGCCTGCATGTTCGCCACCGCGTCCCGGGCGCTGGACTGGATGCGCTCGATCATCGCGGTGATTTCCTGGGTGGACTGGGTGGTGCGCGCCGCCAGGTTGCGCACCTCATCGGCCACCACCGCAAAACCACGCCCCGCCTCACCGGCGCGGGCGGCTTCGATGGCGGCGTTGAGCGCCAGCAAGTTGGTCTGTTCGGCGATGCTCTTGATCACTTGGATGATGGAATGAATGTCCTCGGATGATGCGTCCAGCGCCGTGATCTTGCTGGAGGACTGGTTGACCACCTCGGCGATCCGGTTCATGCCTTCCACCACCCCGAGAATCACCTGGCCACCGCTGCTCGCCAAATGCTCGGACTGCGCGGAGATGGTTCGGGCGCTGTCGGCGTGCTGATGGATCTGGCTGATATTCGCCATCATCTGCTCCATGCTCGCCGCCATGCTGGTTGCGCTCTGGGCCTGCTGATCGGCGCTGGACACAATCTGTCGTGCCGTATCGCCCAGGTGCCGGGACGTGCCGTGCAACTCATCGCTCTGGCCGCGGATCGTGGCGATCATCTGCCGCAGATTGGTCTGCATCTGCTCGATCACACCTTGCAACTGACCCAACTCATCCTTGCTCTGAGCCCCCATCGAGCGCTGCAAATCCCCTTGGGACATCGCCTGGGCATTGAGGATGATCTTGTTCAGTGGCGTCAGCACAGCCTTGAGCAGGCTCCACGACAACAGCGCCAGCGCCACGCAAGTGGCCAGTAGTGTCGCGATCAGCCAGCGCTCCGAGGTGTGAATGCTGTGGTCCTGATGCTCACGCGAGGATTGCGCCTGGTTCTCGATCAGCTCACTCACTGCCTCGTTGCGCTCCTCCAACGCCGAAAACGCCCCGTCGAACTCCGCCCGCAACGCCTGGCCATCCTGGGCACCGCTCAGAGCCTTGCCGATTATTTGCTTGGCTTTGTCGATATACGTTTCGACCTGTGGTTTAAGCTCGCCAATCGCCTTGGCGACATCCCCCGGTAACTTGGCCTCGGCGTTTTCGGCGATAACCTTGCGCATCCGCTGCGTATGCTCATCGAATGCCTCCGTCACCTCCTTGGCCGCCTGAGTGTCCCCCGGTGCCACCAGCAATGCCGCCAACACATCGGCACGAATGGCGTCGTGCATCATGTCCGCCTCCATGTGCTTGCGCATGGCCGAAATACTGGTCTCGTTCTGCACCAGGGCCTCGGTCATGGAGTGATAACCCCACAGCCCTATACCGCCGAGCAATAGCGCAAAAGAAAGACTGACCAACCCCGAGCCTATGACTTTGGTGCGGATCTTCATCGCTTACTGCTCCTGGAGCGGGGGAATTCTGGGAAGTGTAGTCGAGCGCCAGCAGAGCCTTGGGGTAGCCCAGGCTCTTATCTGAGGCTATCGGCGGGGGAGATGATTAGATGAATACAGCGCCAACTGTTTGGGCCTGGGACAGAGTGAACCTGTGGCGAGGGGATTTATCCCCGATGATGGGCGTGAAGCAGCCCTTCTTTAATCTGCTCCGGCAGATAAAATCCAAGGCTGCCCCGCTCGTGAGCAGCATTGGGTTTGCAACTCTTAAGCCGGCTTACTCCCCGGCGCCTCAAGCACCTTCACGACGTCATCGATGACGGCCTTGCTCATATCCTGCAAATAACACGAAGCCCAGGCATACCGATCCGTACCGCGAATCATCGCCGCGTCCTCGGCCAGGACCTTGGCAACGTGGAGCAGATCGGAAGCGTGGGACAGGGCTTCGCCGATGGGTATGCCGCTGTTGACGCGGAATAAAGGGCGGTCGGAGTGGTAGCAGAAGGGGGTTAGGCCCGGGGTTCTGAGGTCTTTGGGATGGGTCATTGCGCACCTCCATTTGCCAATTGGCGGCGGACGATGACTAGCAAAGCGATAAAGCGAGACTGCAGCAGATCCATGGCATGCATCGATAAACTCCCATATCAGATGAGAGCTGCCACGTTCGTTCTCAGGCGAATGGGTGGCAGCTGTGCGCAGGCTGAGAAACCGGAGATACAGGAACCCGGCAGACCCGAAGGTCTCCCACGCACAGCCGCCATTGCACGGAATGCGGACATAAAAAAACGCCGCAAAACGTGGTTCGGGCGCTGTAGCGCCTGCATCTTACTCGGGTTCTCAGGCCCGGTCGCTGAATTGGCAGCGACGGTTGGAGGGTAGCGGGTAGATGGGGAGGCTGCAATCGTGGCGCGATGCTGGCGGAGGCGGTTTAGGTATTTTTATGGATGAGCAATAATTTCCTGCTTCCGGTCATGCATCGACATACCTCTCAAGGAGCCCCTGATGGCCACCGCCCATGTTTTCATAGCCACCAGCCTAGATGGTTTCATTGCCCGGCCCGATGGTGACATCGATTGGCTTTTGCAGCGCGACGATCCAACCGAGGACCATGGCTACTCAGACTTCATCGCCGATAAAGACGTGATTGTGATGGGGCGGGGAAGCTACGAGAAGGTACTGACCTTTGACACTTGGTTCTATGAACGACCCGTGGTGGTGCTGTCTGAACGGCTGGCGGGTTCGCCGGTGCCCGAGGCGCTGAAGGGGAAGTTGCGTTTCTCCAACCTCTCGCCCAGGGATGTGATGGAGGAACTGACGAGGCAAGGTGTACGTCGAGTTTATGTCGACGGTGGACAGGTGGTGCAATCATTCCTGCGCGATGGATTAGTCGCCGATATGGTGATTACCACTGTTCCTGTGCTGATCGGGGCGGGCAGACCGTTGTTCGGGGCCCTTCAACAGGATGTTGAATTGAAACTGATATCCAGCCGCTGCTTTCCCTCGGGATTGGTGCAGTCCACGTATCGGTTGGGCTCATGAGCCGCTCACATGGGATCTGCTTTGCGCTCTGAGAATGACCTCTGACGGAACCAAGCCGTTTTCCAGGCTTGCTCCAATGAGGTGTTTAGCTCGCTGTAAAGACCAATGTCATTACAGTGATTTGTCTAGTCCTGAAATAGGTTTGCACCTGTTTCAGGACTAGACACAGCGCCCCCGGTTCAGGCGGCTTTGGCGGTAACGCTGATTTCTATTTTCAAATCTGCACCGGCTAACAGATTCACCAGCGCATCCAGGGAAAACTTATCAACCTTCCCCTTCAGCAGATCGTTGAGCCGTGGCTGCGTAACATGCAGCCGGCGAGCCGCTTCGGCTTGGGAGACGTCCCATGCCTTTACGACCAAGGCGATAGCTCGCATAACTTGGGAGCGGACTCTAAGGTTCTCGGCTTCTTCTGGCGTGTCAACCAACGCTTCCCAAACACTGGTCGCGCGTTCGTTTGCCATATCGGTATTCCTCACTTTCAATGCTTCCAATTCTACTTTCAGTTTGATTCTTAACTTTCTGCTCAACACTATTCTTTATGATCGAGTCGGGTTGCGAGAGGTTCAGAGTAGCAGCTTACCCCTTCACCCGAACGGAGGGTGAAAGGGTACCTGCCCTGCCTGCTTATCTGCTCCTGCGATCAACCCAGCGACAAAGCCCCCCGCATTTCTGCGAGGGCTTTGTTTTGTATGGTGCGGCACCAGACGAACGGTAGCTTTTGGCGAGGCCAGGTTTCCTGCGGGTTTAGACGTCGGTGGAAAATTTGCTGTACCCCGATCAGTGATTCGAGGGGACAGACCACGATTTTTGGCTGGAATGATGAAGCAGGGAATTAACCGCAGTCTGCTTCTAGTTTCTCTACGCTAGGCGCCATTGCTGTTGATCTTTCCAATCATTTGGAAATCCCATGAGCCTCAAATAATCCAGTTCCTGCTGATCCATGATTTCGGCCAGGCGAAGCTTCCACTGGCTGTCAGGGCTGATCAGGTCGGTTAGGTAGGCCAGCATCGTCAATACGACGTATAGCCGCTGTTTGGGCTGAGGCTGGTCGGCGGGGGCAGTGGGAATGGCCCATTCTTTAGGTAAGGATGGTCGAATCGAGAGCTCTCGGTTCCATAGCCGTGAGTGGTGGGCACAGCAGTTGCGAATGAAGGTCAGCGTGTGTAGCCAGGAGGCCAGTACTTCGAAGGGCAGGCTGAATCTGGTGGCGATAGCTTTCTTGTCGGCGCTTCTGCCTATGGCATTGAAGAGGGCAGATACCGTCCCAAGGCTGAGTTCTTCCAGGACCGCCCAAGCGGGCGGCAACTCCGGGTGGGCATAGGTTGCACCGTAATATCGGAAATAATTGTCACGCATGCGGTTTTCGATCCGCTGTTGCTGGAGCCCATCGGCTTGTCGGCCCTTTCTGATGCGGTCGATATCACGTTTGAGTTTACTGCGCTCCTTATTCATTTGCTCCCGCAATGGACGCAACAAATCGGTGTGTGAGTATGACGAGGAGAAGACGGACGCGTCAGCTATCCAGTCAGGCCCGTACTTGGGGCACATATGATTGCTGATAGTCGCCCGTATGGCGACTTCGACACGTTCGATGGCATCCATGGTGATGCGCCGCAACGTACCATCGAAGCGGTAAATATCGACGATTGCCTTCAGTGTGCTGCCGGGCTTGAAGGGATGTTCAGGGTCTGGCTCCTGAAAGGGGCGCATGTAGGGACTCAGGCGAAACAGCGTGACCACTTCGAGAAAACGCATGGCTCGATCATCGTTGGCGATGTGCAAACCTCGTTGCTTTAGCAGTTCCAATTGCTGTTCTACGCTGAGAGCCGGCTTGTCGAAGGGCCTCATGTAGTTTTCTCCAGGCAAAAAAAACCCGCACGATTTGAGCTTGCTGACTGGGTCAACCTAGGCTTGGCGGGTGTGTTGGGGGGCATTATAGGTCGGTGTAAGAGACCGTCAACATTGTCCTGACGTGAAATTGTAACGGGTAGGAGCGCAGGAAAGGTTTGGTCTGTGGATGCTGATTAAGGCGATATCGGTCTTATCTAGCTCCTAGGAAGGTTCAACCTCCAGAAACAACAAAGCCCCCGCATTTCTACGAGGGCTTCGTTTTGTATGGTGCCGGCACCAGACGAACGGTAGCTTTCGGCGAGGCTAGGTTTTCTGCGGGTCTGGAGTTCGCTGGAAAATTCGGCGTACCCCAACTAGTAACTATAAATAAATCAGCTAGTTATGGCTTTCAATGGAATCGAATCGGGGACGATTAAACCTGAGCATGTGCTGTGCTCGGTACGTAGAGTTGTGAGCGACACACGTAACCTGCGAGTTGGGTAAAAAACCAGCCATTTTCAGGCTTGCTCAAATAAGTTGTTACCTCACTGTAAAGACCAATGTCATTACAGTGAGGGCCATCCCATGGCGTCCATCAATGTCCGTATCGACGACGACCTCAAGGCGCGAGCTTACCGCGAGCTGGAGAGGCTCGGCGTTACCCCTTCAGAGCTGATGCGCCAAGCCTTGCAATACGTAGCAGAGCGCGGTCAGTTGCCCTTCAAGCCAGTTCTGATGACCGAGGACGATGAAGCCTTGATCGCAACGGTTCGCGAGCGGCTGGCTAATCCCCAGCGGGTTAAGGTTTCACTGGATGACCTATAGCCTCGAATTCGATGCGCGGGCGTTAAAGGAGTGGCACAAATTGGGGGATACCCCAATTACTTTGTTCCCCGTTAGCCTTTTCGTATGATGAGCGAACATGCTATTTGGAATATCTCGCGTGAATACGCCACCTAACATCGGTTCATCACGCCAGGCAGTGCAAAAGGGGGGCAGATCGGATTTCAGTGATGCTGTGGCCCAGCTCTCATGGGACGACTTGCGCATTATCAAAGCGCTCAGTGAATGCGCAAATCGCACTGATGCTGCCAAAAAACTGGGGATCAACATATCCACGGTATCGCGCCGAGTGGCCCAGCTTGAGAAAACACTTGGAGTTGCACTCTTCGATCACCGCCGCTCGGGATACATGCTCACAGCGGAAGGCGTAGAGCTGCGAGAGCTCGCCGAGCGAGTCGAACTGGATATCGTTAGTGTTGCACGGCGTGTGTCACGGGCGGGTCAGGGGCCACTCGGAAAACTCCGCATCACCACCAGCGATTCGCTGCTGCTGTACTTCCTCACACCTATCATTGCGCAATTCAAAGCTCTGAATGAAGGGATAGCGATTGAAGTACTTGTAGGCAATCAGACATTGAGTCTTGCCCGCGATGAGTCGGATATTGCGGTGAGGGCGACCAATAAACCAGCTGAAAGTTTGGTTGGGCGCAAACTCGCGACAATTGCCTGGGCGCCATACGGCAGTGATAAAAACGCACCGACCTCGACACCTTTCGCAGAAGGCCAGGCGTGGGTATCTTACTCGGCAGCTTTATGCGGCCTCAAAGCAACGAGCTACGTTGATAGCAGAGTTCACCCCGATTGCATTTCGTATCGTACCGACTCCGTTGCCGCTGCAAGCGCTGCGATTGTAGCGGGTCTTGGTTTTGGGTTCCTTCCCTGCATGCTGGGTGACATCACGCCGGGATTGGTGCGTGTCGGCCCGGTTGTGCCTGAACTTCAGGATGGGCTTTGGCTGCTGACTCACCAGGACATTCGAAAATCATGGCGAGTCAAGGCGTTCATGACGTTTTGCGCAGCGGCGGTTGCCGAACTCAAGCCCTTGGTCGAAGGCCAGCGATCTCTCCCGGTTTCGTAGACGAAACCGGGAGCACGTCTTAGCGGGTGCCGGAGCCAATGACCGCCTTGCAGACAATTTCGATCAACTGCGAACGCTGTGCGAGCCTCGATACGCCGATGATGTTGCTCGCGCACTGGGGCCGCTCGGTGCCAAACGCAGCCTTGCGAACATTGCCTACCACGGCAAACGCCGCGTCCATGTCCAGCACATAAAGCGTCTCTTCGACCACGTCTTCAAGTGTTGCGCCATACAGTGTAAGCAACTTGGAGATGTTGTCGTAGGAAGCGCGCATTTGCTCTCCCATCGAAGAGAAATCACTGGGCTTGCCTTCGCTATCGAGTGGGGCAGGAGCTACCAGGTTGCCGTCTTCATCATGGTTGAATTGGCCGGATATATAGATGTCGTTTCCGACTTGTCTGGCCTGCGGGTAGCCATAGCTTTCTTCCCATGCGACTCCCCAGTAAGCGGTTTTCTTTCCGAACGGTTGCGAAGCTGACATTGCATTCTCCTGGCGTAGAACAGACTGCTTGCACAGCGGCAGTCCGAGTTGTGGGAAGCCAGAGACTAGCACCGCAAATGATTTTATAAGGGCGCATTGATGCGTCTCTGGAGACGTATTAATGCGCCCCTAAAATCGTGAATGATCGGTTACCTTGAACTCGAAATCGGCGCCGCACCTACCGCCAACAACCTGCCGTGATTTTCAGCGGACAAAAGATTGGCCCGGCCCGCAAAGAGATTAGAAGACCATCATTTCACTAAAGGGAACCACCATGAACAATCCAAAAACCGAAGTCCTGACCCCTCAAAACAGCCAACTGATTTTCATTGATCAGCAGCCCCAGATGGCCTTTGGCGTGCAAAGCATCGACCGCCAGACGCTGAAGAACAACACGGTCGCTCTGGCGAAGGCCGCAAAAATTTTCAACGTGCCAACCACTATCACCACCGTTGAAACCAATAGCTTCTCCGGCCACACATATCCCGAATTACTCGCTGTGTTTCCTGACGCGCCTCTGCTGGAGCGCACCTCGATGAACTCGTGGGACGACCAGAAAGTCCGTGACGCGCTGAAAGCCAATGGCCGTAATAAAATCATCGTCTCTGGCCTTTGGACTGAAGTGTGCAATACCACATTTGCACTTTCCGCCATGCACGATGCCGGCTACGAGATCTACATGGTCGCCGATGCTTCCGGTGGCACAACGAAGGAGGCTCACGATTACGCCATGCAGCGCATGATTCAGGCCGGCGTGGTGCCGGTCACCTGGCAGCAGGTGCTGCTGGAGTGGCAGCGTGACTGGAACAACCGCGACACCTACGACGCCGTCATGAATCTGGTGAAGGAGCACTCCGGTGCTTACGGCATGGGCGTCGACTATGCCTACACCATGGTGCACAAGGCTCCCGAGCGTGTAGACCACGGCCCGACCCTGGCACCTGTGGCCGCCTCTGTCTGAGCCTCACTGGCCCTCATCAAATGGGGGCCAGTCCCCATTTCTATCCATTTGAACCGGAACGGCGACAGAGGCTATATCAGGAAGGAAAGGAAGGGAAAAGGGGACGTATTTATTTTCGGAAAAGGGGACGTATTTATTTTCCAAATCGAAAGTGAGGTGCCTATGTGCAGGAGTGCTACGTCTGCGGACGGACGCCTATGCGGCTAGTGCCACTCGATGATCAACCAGTCCCTAACTCCCCTCAATCAAAACCCGCTGCTCCAGCCAAATCTCCTGAACAAACTGATCCGTAATCGCGTAAATCCCATGCCCGCGCCGCATGATGATGTTCTCCGCTACTAGCGCGATTACCACCGGTTGAATTTCTTCAACCCGCACCTCTCGCCCTACTGACTTTGAATACTCGGCCGCTGCGTCGATGGAAAAAATCCCTCGAGCATCGCCTTCTGTAGATGCGATTTTGTTGAAAATCGCCAGGGCCAGGCTGCCCAGTTGCTCGACTTTTTCCAGCTCGATGTTCGCTGCAGCCGAACGTAGAGTGCTGGCGATTACGGGAAGAAAGAGGTCGGGGTCCCCGTCCTGCTGCAAGAGTTGGCGTAGAGCCTTGAGCATCTCCTCGGGTCGGTTGCCCAAGGTATTGAACGCCTCGATGGCTGTCTCCACGGACGGCAGCTTTTCTTTTTTCACGGTCATGGCAAGTCGGTTGAGCAGGAACTCTACGTAGTCACCTTTGAGCAGCGGGTAGGCGGCTGATGTGGCGCCGGAAAACGCCTGGTTGCGTTTGGCGGTCAGTTCGCTGACTTGAGCCCTGTGGGAGCCGGTTCCGATAAACAGGAAGTAACCCGGTGTATTCGGGCGAGGGTTGATGGCATCGCGTGCGGCCTTGAGGGCCAAGAGCATTTGATTGCCATCGTCGGAGGAAATGGCGTGCTGCACTTCGTCAATGATTAGGACCAAGTCGGTCTTGGCTTGGTCGACGACTTCTGTCAGTGCTTGCGCCAGTGTCGGGCCGTCGGGGTTACCGATGCTGTCGAGTTTGAAGCCGAATTTGAACCCTGCGGCGCCTGCCTCGACATTACTGACGCGCTTGAGTATTTCCAAGGCAGAGGAGCCCGGCGTTTGCAGATCTTTCAGCGTTTTATGTATGGCGTTATGCACGAGCGTGGCCGGGTTGGCCAAGGTGTCGCTCCATAGGTCAACGTAGATGACCAGAGCCCCAGCTTCTTCCAGGGCCGGGATGAGGTCATTTCTCAGAAAAGTCGTTTTGCCGGTACGGCGTAAGCCAGACAGGAACAGACCTGAGCGCAGGCCTTCATCGAGCACGCCTGGATGGAGCAGCTGATTTGCCATCGATTCAGCCAGTTCAGGGCGTTGAAATATGCTGCTCATGCAATTATCCCTTTTTATGGATAAGCCATAATTATTGCCAATTCATAATTTAGCATAAAGATCGGATTGTGAGCCTTTGGAGAGAATCGATGCTTTGAGGAGTAGCGAAGCGGGGGACTACGAGTTGGTCGACGGAGGCAGGGGGTAGGAACATCAATACCCCAGAAACAACAAAGCCCTCGCATTTCTGCGAGGGCTTTGTTTTGTATGGTGCCGGCACCAGGAGTCGAACCCGGGACCTACTGATTACAAGTCAGTTGCTCTACCAACTGAGCTATACCGGCGTGTGGGCGACGATTATAGCGATTGGGTGCGTTCTGTAAACCCCTGAATTCTGACTATTTTTGCACTGCCCATACTCAAGCGCGGTGCAGCAGGTTGCGCAGTTTGTTCAGGGCGCGCCAGGTGCGGCTGTTTTGCATGGCGTGGAGTTGGGCTTCGGCCTGTTCGGCGCGTTGCAGGGCGGCGCTGAGTTGTTGGTCGGTGTCGTCGATGGGGTGGCTGAATTTGTGGCCTTTGCAGAGTTGGAAGCCGTCGAGGTTGCACGGGGGGATGTCGAAGGCGGGTTTGAGGGCCAGGTGTTCTTCGGCGAGGTAGTAGGTGTTGATGCCGTCGAACAGGATGGACTGGTAGCCGGCGTCGGTCACCAGGGTTTCCCAGGTCTGGTCGCGGGCCCATGGGGTTTCGATGAGGATGATCCAGGGGCGCCAGCGGCCGAAGTCCATGCCGCGCAGCACGGTTTCTTCGTGGCCTTCGACGTCGATTTTCAGGAAGTGGATAGGACGATCCTGGGCGTATTGCTCGCAGATGGAGGCCAGGGTGCGGGACTGGACGGTCTGGGTGCCCACGTCCATGCCGGCGTCGCGGTGTTGTTGGGCGACGCTGGCTTCTACCGTGGACAGGCCGGTGTTGGCGATGGTGTAGAAGGTCAGGCTTTCGGCGTTGTCGCCGGCCACGCATTGCAGGTTGATGTCGTGGGGGCGTTGTTGGCAGAGGGCGTCGTAGTAGGCCGGTACGGGTTCGATGTTGATGCCGCGCCAGCCGCGGTCGTAAAACGCTCGGGTGACTGAATCATCTGTCGGATGGTTGGCGCCGACGTCGAGGTAAAAGCCGTTTTCCACCGATTTGAGGGCGCGCCACAGGCGTATGTCTTCGAAGTTTTGTGCGTAGGAAATGAACGTCACGGCCAGTCCTTGAGTGTATCGACGTTGTGTCAATCACGATACGTTT
This sequence comes from Pseudomonas sp. 3JA, assembly GCF_036961705.1. Lineage (NCBI taxonomy): Bacteria > Pseudomonadati > Pseudomonadota > Gammaproteobacteria > Pseudomonadales > Pseudomonadaceae > Pseudomonas > Pseudomonas sp. 3JA. The sequence continues at coordinate 58,553 of NZ_JBAMDJ010000024.1, read as the reverse complement.
GGCTGTTGTATAGCACGGGCGCGGTGGACGCAATTGTTGGCGCGGAGCAGCACTGAATTCGGCGGTTATGTCGTTTTGCTTAGACGCTTATGCACAACGGGCAGGATGAGACGCAGGGCATCTTGCGATTTTGTGACCGCTTTCGCGTTTCGTCGCAAATGCCTGTTTTCGTGGTTTTTTATCCATATGAACAAAAAATGACCAATGCTGATTCGGTCAGGAAATCACGGATTTCTTGGATCCGAGTTTATTTCATCAACAGAGTTATCCACAGGCTGTTTCGTCTCGGCAACGCTCTGCCAGCAACAGCAGGTTGCGCGGCGTCAGCGAGGTTTCGCAGAAGGTGCCGAGGCGAACGTCGTAGCCTTTTTGAGTGAGGAAAAGCGCCCGGTCCAGTACCAGCCAAAGCTCTAGCGGTCGTCGGAAAAGGCCTCGCAGCAACTCCAGGTTGCGCACCTCGGCCAGACGTTGATGGCCCGCTGCTTCCAGGGCGACCCAATCAGGCGTCCCAACTGTGGATAAGTCTTTCAGGATCGCCAGATCGGTGCAGTACTGGGCGAAGGATTTTTCCAGCCAGGCGCTGGGCAGTGAGGGGGTGGACAAGTAGTCGTCGCACCCCCTGATGTGCCGTTGCAGCAGGTCGAAGCCCAGGCGCCGGGCCATGGATTGGTCCCGTTGTCTTCTGACGCGCGCGCCAGCGGTGACGGTTTCGGTCAGCGGCAGGCTGAGATCGTCTAGCGACAGCTGTAGGGCTGAGCCCTTGGCCGCGTCGGACAGTGCTTGATAACGCTCGCTGCTGATGCGGTTGTAACAGCAGGGCGCGATCGCCAGTTGTGCACAGCCAGCGGTGCTGGCCAGGTGTATCAAGCGCACATGCAAGTCGCCGCAGGCGTGCAGGGCCACAGGCGTGTGTCCGGAATGGAGCGCCTGGATTGCGTCAGCCGCCAGTACGTCTTGTTGCAGGTGCGTGGCGTGCAGGTGATGGCGCAGGCTCAGTTGTTGGCCGCTGGCGACCAGTGCGGGGTCATACTCCAGGCAAGTCAGTTGTTGCTCACCCTGCAGCAGGCGTCGACCGAGGTGGCCTTTGCCGGCGCACCAATCGAGCCAATGGGTCGGTTGGGTGGTGAAGTGCAGGCGGCTGGCGAAGGCTTCGATCTGCTGCCATTTGCGCCCGGGCACGTCGACGTTGAGGCGATGGCTTGGCGCTTCGAGCGTGCTGGCCGGCAATTCTGCGACTGCGCTCAATGCTCGGGAGATAGCGGCCAATTCCGGGAATGGCGCAGGCGCATCTTCCATCAACCATGGCTGATGATGGTCGTTTTCCGCAGCTTCCAGCGAGCGCTGGCGTAGCCATCGGGACAATTCCGGGTGGGACGTTTCCCAAGGCAGTTGCAGATGGGTGAACGGACGCGGTTTCCACAGTGCCTGGTGCGCCGTGAGAAAAGTATCCAGCGCCGTGAAGCGGGCGAGCAGAGCCTCGCCCGTCAGCACGCCGCAGTCAGCGCCCTTGGCAGGCATCGACGCGCAACCAGCGCTCCAGCTGTTTGAAGCCTTGCACCAGTAGGTAGGACATCAGCAAGTAGAACATGCCGGCCGCAAAGAAAATCTCCACCGGCAAGTAGGTCCGGGCAATGATGGTGCGGGCCATGCCGGTGAGTTCCAGCAAGGTCACGGTACTCGCCAGGGCACTGGCCTTGAGCATCAGGATCACTTCGTTGCTGTAGGCCGGCAGGCCGATGCGAGCGGCACGGGGAAGCATGATGTAGAACAACGCCTTGGGCCGCGACATGCCCAGGGCCCGTGCGGCTTCGATCTCGCCACGGGGGATGGCCTGGATCGCACCGCGCAGGATCTCGGCGATGTAGGCAGCGGTGTGCAAGGTCATGGTGGCCGTGGCGCACCAGAACGGGTCCCGCAGGTACGGCCACATTGCACTGCTGCGCACGGCCTCGAACTGCGCCAGGCCGTAGTAGACCAAAAACAGCTGGACCAACAGCGGCGTGCCACGGAAAAAGAAGATGTAGGCATAGGGCAATGCCCGCACTTGCCACAGGCGCGAAGAGCGCGCGATGCCCAGTGGAATCGCCAGCAGCAGCCCGGCGAGCACGGCGATGGCCACCAGCTCCAGGGTCAGTGTCGCGCCTTGGGCCAGCTTAGGCAGCCACTTGATGATGACGTCCCAGTTCATTGGGTACTCCTGGTAAATCCACGGGCGGCGCGTCGTTCCAGCAGGTGCATGCCGATCATGGCGAGCACCGTCAGGCCCAGGTACATGAATGCCGCGACCATATAGAAGGTGAACGGTTGCTTGGACACGGTCACGCCGATTTCCGCATGGCGCATGATTTCTTCCAGGCCGATCACCGAGACCAGCGCGGTGTCCTTCATCAGGATCATGAACAGGTTGCCCAGGCCGGGCAGGGCGATGCGCCACATCTGCGGCATGATCAACCGGGTGAAGATCCGCCACTTCGACAGGCCCAGGGCGACGCCGGCCTCACGGTGGCCCTTGGGAATCGCCAGGATCGCGCCGCGAAACACTTCCGTGGCGTAGGCGCCAAAGCACAGGCCCAGGGCAATGACGCCAGCGGCGAAGGCATCGAGGGTGAGGTCGGGGTTGCCGAAATACTCACCCAGGGCACGCAGCAGGTTGACGGTGCCGAAATAGATCAGCAGCACCCAGAGCAATTCCGGGATGCCGCGAACCAGCGTCGAATAGGTGCCGCCTAGCCATTGCAGCGGCTTGTACGGCGAGGTCTTGGCCAAGGCGCCGAGCAGGCCGAGCACCAGCCCCAGGCAGAGGGCCGTGAGCGCCAATTTGACGGTCATCAGCGCGCCGGCGGCAAGCGCCGGGCCGAATCCGTAGAGATCGATCATCATGGGTAAGAATTCATATCGCGGCAGGCTTTGCTAAGGGCCGGCGCTGCCAGACGGCTGCGCCGGCCAGGCACGTCAGTATCAATAGATACTGAACGGGAAGTACTTGTCGTTGATCTTTTTATAGGTGCCGTCGGCAAGGATTTCCTTGAGTGCGGCGTTCAGCTTGTTGCGCAGTTCGTCGTTACCCTTGCGCACCGCAATGGCGATCTTGTCACCTTCCACCACCGGGTCCCCCTTGAATTCATAAGCACGGCCAGCTTCGGTTTTCAGCCAGTCGTAGTTCACGTATTTGTCGGCCAGGATCGCGTCGACGCGGCCGGAGGTCAGGTCCAGGTAGGCGTTTTCCTGGGTGTCGTAGAGCTTGGCGGTGATATCGCTGCCCAGTTCGTCTTCCAGCCAGGTGCCGGCGAGGGTAGAGCGCTGGGCCCCGATGACCTTGCCCTTGAGAGATTCTTTATCGACTTTGAAGTCGACGTTTTTCGGTGCGATGAATTGCAATTTGTTGGAGTAGTACGGATCGGTGAAGTCCACGGCTTGCTTGCGCTCGTCGTTGACCGACAGCGAAGAAATCAGGAAGTCGAACTTCTTGGCCATCAGGGCGGGAATGATGCCGTCCCAGTTGGAAGTGACCACTTCACACTCGACTTTCATTTTGGCGCACAGGGCGTCGCCGATGTCTTTATCGAACCCCACGACCTGGCCGCTGGCATCCTTGTTGTTGAACGGCGGATAGGCCGCTTCGATGCCCATCTTCATTTTTTCGGCCGCCATGGCGCTGGCCGAGAAGACCAGGCCGGCCGCTGCGGCCAGGAGGAATTTCTTGTAGCTCTGCATGTGTACTGCTCCGTTAGCGGTTGCTGGACATGAATTGTTTGCAGCGCGCCGAAAGCGGGTTCTCGAAGACCTGCTGTGGCGATCCTTGCTCCTCGACCAGGCCTTGATGAAGGAACACGACTTCGCTGGAAACCTGACGGGCGAAGCCCATTTCATGGGTGACCAGCAGCATGGTGCGTCCTTCTTCGGCCAGGGCGCGGATCACACTAAGTACTTCCTGGACCATTTCCGGGTCAAGGGCGGAGGTGGGTTCGTCGAACAGAATCACCTTGGGCTGCATCGCCAGTGTGCGAGCAATGGCCGCGCGTTGTTGCTGGCCGCCAGACAGTTCAGCCGGGTAGGCGTGACGCTTGTCGGCGATACCGACCTTGGCCAGCAGAGCTTCGGCCACTTCGACGGCTTCGGCCTTGCTTTGGCCAAGCACCCGGCGCGGCGCTTCGATGATGTTATCGAGCACGCTCATGTGCGGCCAAAGGTTGAAGTTCTGGAAGACAAAACCGATCTCGCTGCGCAGGCGGTTGATCTGTTTGCCGTCGGCGGCCACCAGCTCACCGTTTTTAGCGGCCTTGAGCTTGAGCTCTTCGCCGGCCACCAGGATCTGGCCCTGGTTGGGGTTTTCCAGCAGGTTGATGCAGCGCAGGAATGTGGATTTGCCGGACCCGGAGGATCCGAGGATCGAGATCACATCGCCGTCGCGGGCGGTCAGCGAGACGCCTTTGAGCACCTCCAACTGTCCGTAGCGTTTGTGCAGGTTGCGGATTTCAAGCGCGGGCGTGGCCTGGGCCATGTGCGGTCCTCATGGTGTGTGCTCCCTTGCTGTTGGCTGCCTTCCTTGGCGAGGCGGCCAAGCTAGCATGCGTCCGAATGGCAGCCAACAGCGCTACGGGGGGTAAACCAATGATGTGCGGCAGGTTGTCGCATCGGCACAGCAGACTGTCGCGCCTTCAACAACCGAACGGCCGTTTGAACCTGGTTTACCGGTGAAAAGTCCGGGGAGTCGCGTAAAAAAAGGCGCGATGGTGCCAGCTTTGGACGGGGGTTGGAAGGGTTAATCGGATGAGCGTTGCCGCGATCAAAAGTCTGTTGGGTTACTCGGGAGCGTCCTCGAGATCCCACAGTATTTTGACAACCTCTTTGACGCTGGCTCGTGCAGTTTCGAAATCCGCCTGTACTTCAGGGCTGTGAAGCCAACGCTCCGCTGCCTCCTGATCGATATCGTCAGCCCACATTCGATAAGCGATCAGGGTATTTTCGACCAGGTTTTGGACGGCCGCGGCTTCGTTTTCGGCATTTTCACGATTCAGAAGCTCGGGCTGTTCACTCGTCATCACAAAGATTAATCCGAGCATCCTGATCATCATGTCAATGCGCCCCGACTCTTCTTCGGCGTCATGCATCTCATAAAACAGCGACAAGAAGTCTCTTGGGCGTTCTGCGAGTTCGTCTTGCAGGGCATCCAGGAAGTACGGATCGTCGTACTCAGGAAGATCAAACGCCACGGCAGCAGGCTTTGTACGACTGACGCGTAGTTGCTTGGCTTTTGTTTTTGCACGCTTGGCGCGTTTTTGTTGCTTGTTCGCGGAGGCCATGGGCGTGGTTCCGTTATTTTGTTGAAAAAAGAGTCATGAAATCTGTGGGAGCGAGCTTGCTCGCGATGGCAGAAGCCAACAAAGATGAGGATTGATGGCCCCATCGCGAGCTACTTCCACAGGAGCCTTGATGGAGCGGTATTTTAACTTCAAGCCCCCCGAAGTTATAACCCTGGCGTCGTCGCTGTGATCCGGTCCTCGATGCGCAGGCCCGGGACTCTATCAAATTCCCTTCGATTGTTGGTCACTACGATCAGCCCGCGAGAACGGGCATGGCCTGCGATCATTTGGTCGTAGGGGCCGATCGGCTTGCCAATTTTTGCCAGCTCGGCTCGGATCATTCCGGTATGCGCTGCGCCTTCATAATCAAAAACTCCAAGCCGGGCACAGAACCCAGACAGGCTCGCGCTCCTGATCGGCAGGCTGTTCACGCTCTGCCATAAAATCTGCTGTCACGGAGTCTCCATCGAACCCGCTATCCCACGCTTCGCCAACGGGTGTGATGACGCGTGCTCTGCCTATGGCAATCACGTCTACACGCTTTACATCGTTTGGCATCGCAACTGCTTTGGGTAGCCGGACGGCCTGGCTGCGATTGCTCATGAAAAGGGTGGCTTGTTCGATGTGCAGTCCCTCTTGGAAATTCAAACTAAGCATAGAACCATGCGGGGATATGTCAGCCGGATATGCGTTGCGATGAATGGTTTTCTGATTCCGTTCATCGCCAATAGATCTAAACCTTGGCGTGTAACCACAATCAAAAGAGAACTCATGAGCTGTTTCCAGTACCTGGAGTCCTCGCCATGAAGCATAACCATTACTTTTTGCTGCCCTTCCTTCTGCTCGGCATGCTGTTGTTCCCGATCATGCTCAACGCCACCAGCCTGGCCCCGATAGACAGTGCCGGCGTGCAGGTCCAGCCGCAGCAACAGAACGGCATCACCTACTTGTCCGGTGGCATTGGCGAGGATGAAGCCCGGGCCATCGGACAGGCCCAGGGTTACAACCTGCACATGACGTTCGCGGTCGGCCCGGAAAACAAATACATCCCGGATGTGCATGTCGTCGTCCAGAACGCGGCGGGGCAAGCGCTGCTGACGCTGGACGAGGCGGGACCGCTGGTTTACGTACAGTTGCCGCCGGGCAAGTACACCGTAGTGGCGACACGCAACGGCGAGGCGCGGCGCGACACCGCCGACGTCGGCAGCGGCGCCGCGCGCAACCTGGTGTTCCATTGGAACGGTGACGAATAACCGGCCGGTTTATTCGCTGGCCGGTTCTTCCATCGACTGGCGATAACGGTCCAGAGCCTCGCTGAAGTCCTGGATGAACTCCGGGGTGCTGAGCCAGCGCTGTGCCGTCTCGCGGTCCATGTCATCGACCCACATGCGGTAGTCCACCAGCATGTCGGCCGCCAGGTTGGTGGCGGCCATGCTTTCGTTTTCGGCGTTTTTCAGGTCGAGCAGGCCTGGGCGTTCGATGATCATCACGCTCAGGGACGCGAGCAACGTATCGAGCATTTCACTGCGGCTGATGGCCTCGGCTTCGCGCAGCTTGGCGAACAGTTCCAGCACGTAGACCGGTGGCTGGGCGGTGGCGTGGGCCGGGTCGCCATACATTGGGATCGATTTGCGCCCGCTCATGCGGATCTGCTTGGCTTTGTCTTTGGCGCGCTTGGCGCGTTTTTGCTGCTTGTTCAGTGAGGCCATTGGGCTTCGGTTTCCAATTCGTTAGGGGACAGTGCCCGGCTCAGTCGATTTTCGGCACGCTAAAGCGGAATTCGCTGCCCTGGCCTGGCTGGCTTTCGGCGTGCAGTTTACCGCCATGGGCCTGGACAATCCCCTTGGAAATGTACAACCCAAGCCCGGTGCCGTTCGGGTTGCCTTCCTTGGTCGTCCAGTAGCGCTCGAAAACATGAGGCAACTGCTCTGGCGCGATCCCTTCACCAGTGTCGCGGACGCTGAAGACGATCTCATCGCCGACGGACATCGCACTGATGCCCACGGAGCCCTGCTGCGGCGTGAACTTGATGGCGTTGCCGATCAGGTTCGACAGCACCTGGAACAGCCGCTCGGGGTCGGCATTGATCCTCAGGTTGGGTTCGGCGTGGAAGGAAATGTCGATGGCCTTGGCAGCGGCCAGTGGCGTCAACAGCGAGCAGGCGTCTTCGAAGATCTGGCTGACGTCCATCGGCTGGGGATTGATGGTGTAGCGCCCGGCGTCGATGCGCGAGGTATCGAGCAGGTCCTCCAACAGGGCATTCATGCGGCTGGTAGCCTGTTGCATGGTGTCGATGGCTGAGGCGATACGCTTGGAGCTGTGGGAGCCGTCGGAACTGAAGGCCTTTTGCATCATGCCGCACAGCATGGAAATGACCGTCATCGGGCTGCGCAAGTCATGGGACACCACGGCCACCAGCTCATCGCGGGCCTGCACGGCCTGGCGCTCCTTGCGCACCTGCCGGGCCAGGTCGTTTTCCAGGGCCGAGCGTCGCAGGTCGTTGGCGGCGAACAGGTCGCCATGGGTCCATTTGGCGCTGATGCCGGCCATTTCGACTTTCCAGATCTCGAAAGACGTCCGGGGCCGCAAGCGCAGGCCGGTCTCGCTGTTTTCCAGGTCCAGGGGTTTTTGCGGGTCGCCGCTCCATTGCAGGGTTTGCTTCACCTCGGGGCGGAACCACAGCACACCGTTTTCCACCGGCTTGGGCAGGTGGATCGCCAGCACTCCGCTCGCCACGTCCTGATAAGCCTGGGCAGGCGCGAAGACGCTGCTCAGGTTGTGATGGGAGAACACCGGCTTGCCGGTTTCCAGGATCCATTTATGCAACTCGCGGATCTGCTCCGGTTCCGGGCACTGGCCATGACGGTGCAGTTTGTTGTCTTCGAAAATCGCGACGCCACTGGCGCCGGTCAGCTCCATGAGCCGTTGCGGCTCTTGGGACAGGCCATCGAAGACATTGTCGCTGGACTCGGCCATGACGTTGGCGAGGACCTTGAGGTCCTCCAGCTTGGCGTCCCGTTGCCGAGTCAGTTCCAGGGCCTGCATGGCGCTGATCTGCAAGGACAGCACCTGGCCGATGGTCTGGCAGGCCATGCGCATTTCATGGGGCACGAGCAGCGGCTGGCGATTGCCGCAACTGATCAGCCCCCACAAGCGTTCGCCCTCCATCAACGAGATGCTCATGGACGACAGCACGCCCATGTTTTTCATGTACTGGCGATGGATCGGCGAGACGCTGCGCAGCGTGGCAAAACTCAGGTCCAGGGGCGCCTGGGTGTCGGGACGCAATTGCGGAACCAGCGGCACTGGCGTGTAGTCGGCGTTGGGGATGATCCGCAGCCAGTTGATGCGATACAGTTCGCGAGCCTGTTCGGGAATATCCGACGCCGGGAAAAACAGCCCCTTGTAGAGTTCCATCGACGGCGCGCTGGCCTCGGCAATCACTTGGCCGTGGCCTTCTTCCTCGAAGCGATAGATCAGCACCCGGTCGTAACCGGTCATGGCCTGGATTTCCCGCACGCTGATTTCGTACAGGGCCTGGAGGGTTTTCGCACTTTGCAGGCGTTGCAACATGCGGCCCATGTTGGCCTCGCCGCTGACCCCTTCGGGGCGATAGTCGCTCAGGTGCTGTTCCAATTCGACGATCAGGGTGCCCTGATGGCGATGTACCAGGGCGTCGAAGCGTTGCTGGTTCACGACAATGGCCACGGGCACGTTGTCGCTTTCCGGGGCGGCGCGACAGGCGATGAGGATCGCCTCGGCCTGTTCCAGCCCCAACAGGGCGTCCAGCGTCTGGCCCAACAGCCTGTGGGGATCCTGCGCCATCAATTGCAACACGTTGGCGCTGACCTGACGGATCACGAAATCGGGCTCGGACAGCATCAGCAGCACGCCATGAGGCTGGATGGTCCCGGGATAGCGAATCGGTTCGTCTGCGCAATTGGCCAGTAATTCTTCGAAGGCTTCCTGGTTTTCCGTGTTCATAACAGTACCTTTTGGCTGTCCAGCCAGTGTTCAAAATGAGAGAACGTCGCCTTGGCGGCGCGTGTGACTTCGAACACCTGGGCCTCGCCAAGGTTCCTGTCGTCCAGGTATTGGAGGAAATCCTTCCAGCGTCGGCCGGTAAGTTCGCCATACACGTTGAGGAAGGCTGCTCCGCTAGAGGCGTCAAGCTCCAGCTTCTCGGCCACCCTGCGCCGCAGGATCTGCCCCCCGAGCGTTGCACCTTCCAGCACATAGGATATGCCGAGTGCAGCGGCACGGGAGTCGATCAGCGGCAACGCCTGGCAGGTAGGCAGCGCTTCGATAGTGGCTTCTTCCAGACCCAGTGCCGTGAGATCCGCCCGCAGCACCGGAAGTTTGATCCTCAGGGATTGGTCCAGCCCGATCGGCGTCAGTGCAAGTACATGAAGACGTTGTTCCAACGGTTGATAGAAACCGTAGTAGGCCGCCATCAGGCGTCGGTACAGATCCAGGTCCAACTGTGGCGAGAAAAACGGCAGGCGTTTTTCCAGGGCGACGTGCAGTTCAGCGGTTTCGGTCCGCAATGCCTGGATCAGTGAAGGGTAAGGTGCGGCCGATGACATGCAGGATAGAGTTCTTTGACTGGAGCGTTGCTGAAAAAAACGCATAAATCTTACATGGGTTTTGGGGAATGCAGTCATCGGGTATCGGCCCTCATTTCCTCAAGTCGCTGCGCCTGTTTGCTGCTCCCCAAGTCGTGCCCGTTCGCGATTCAGCTCATTACACAGCTCTTCTTCCGAGGGGAGCACCAGTTTGTATTGACTGGCGAACAATTGCTCATTGCCCTGCAATACGGAGTAACGCACCACCGATTCGTCTTTTTGGGCGCACAGAATGATGCCGACGGTGGGTTTGTCATCGGGGCCGCGCTTGAGGTCGTCGTAGAGGCGCACATACATGTCCATTTGCCCGATGTCCTGATGGCTCAGCTCGCCACGTTTCAGGTCGACGATTACAAAACACTTGAGCAGATAGTTGTAGAAGACCAGGTCGAGGTAGAAGTCTTTGCTTTCGGTACTGATGCGTTGCTGGCGGGCGATGAAGGCGAAGCCCTTGCCCAACTCAAGCAGGAATCCCTGTAATTGGTCAATCAGGGCCTGTTCCAGTTCTGTTTCCAGGAGCGTGCCGGCATTGGGCAGCCCGAGGAACTCCAGGACCACCGGATCCCTGACGATATCCCTGGGGCCGAGGTTCAGTTCCTTGAGATTGACGAGGGCCTCCTGCTCCACCGCCGGCCTGTCGCGGCTGGCCAGTAGGCGTTCGTAATAGAAGGTGCCGATCTGGCGTTCCAGGGCGCGGGTGGACCAGTTTTGGATGGCCACTTCGTTCATGTACCAATGTCGAGCGTTGTCGTTTTCTACGCGCAAAAGCGTGCGGTAATGGGTCCAGCTCAATTCGGTACGCACTGCGTTCCAAATCGGGAACTTCTGATAAAAGTCTCGCATGTGTCGCAGGTTGCGTTCATCAAACCCCTTGCCAAACCGCGCCGTCAGCACTTTCGCCAGCGACGGTAGCAGACGTTTTCCATAAGCCGCTCGTTCGGCGCCTCCTTGCTCGAACTCAATGATATGTCGCCCGATTTGCCAGCACGTTTGTACCTGCAGGGTATCGACGGCGCGCAAGACCTTCTGGCGTGCCTGCTGGATCAATTGGCCGAGTTCACTGATCAGTGGCGCGAGCTGCGGGTCGTCTTGAGGTGAAATTGAAGTCATCGATGTGTCCAGCCATTGAGAAGGGGTGGACCCAAAGCATGCTCCAGAGGAAGTTTTGATGATGCAGGACCGGGCTGATTGGCCTGGAGGATTAAAAGCTGATTCATGCAGGACGGATTTGACGCCGCCCTATGTCGATTGACCCCGGCTTGTAGGAGCTTTCTCTGATGGTTGTCGTCCACCGCAGGCGCTTTCATCGCAAAAGCGCTTGGCGGGATGACGGTCAGATCGAGCCTTGGGCCAGCGCCTGGGACGCGGCCACATAATCGGCCTGGAATGGCTTGCTTTCCACCCAGTCCAGCGCGGTCTGTTCATCCACGCCCGTGGTCAGACGGCGGTATTCGATCAATGCGGTAATGATGAAGTCGGTCGCTTCTTCCTCGCCTTCCTGTTCCAAAACCAGCGCCAGCAGTGGATGGGCCAGGAACGCTTCGCACATCGCCTTCTGGCTGACCTTTTCGGCGGCACTCATGAGTTGGAACAACTCCGTCAGGTCCACGGTTTCCAGATCGATGCGCTCGTCGTTCGGGTCGAGGAAATCGTTCGGCGCAGCAGCACGCCGGGTGCGGTTCTGCTTGGCTTTCGCCTTGGCGCGCTGGCTGCGCTTGTGCTGTTTGTTCGCCGATGACATGGTCGGATTCCTGATGGATAAGGCCATCTATCCTACAGCCTCAACGCTGACGCTTCGAATCTCAATCCACTATGAACAGCGTAGCTCCCGATGAAGTGGAGGATCGATGAGGCTCGGCCTGGTCTGCTACTTGGTAGCTCATGCCGGGCCTGAGCAAGAATTGCCGGCCATCTTCAAGTTCAGTATTGAGTTCGCCCTTGAGGCAAAACAGGATGTGGCCTTTGGTGCACCAATGGTCGGCCAGATACCCGGCTGTGTATTCCACCATCCGTACCCGAATATTCCCGAATTGCCGCGTGCGCCAATAAGCGGTTCCGGTGACGCCTTTGTGCTCGGTGGGTTCGATGCTTGACCAATCGGTGGTGCCAAAGGGGATGCCGGTGATGTCCATGTCGACTCGTCTGTTGGGGGGAGGGGAGTAGCGATGGACGAATGTAGCCGAGTCGGTGGGGCGGGGGAAGGCATCGCCGGAAACAGGTGTTTTGACGGTTTCCTTCCTGGTCCTGTATGACGTCTAAATCCTGTCCTGGGAGTTGGCTTGATGAGCTATCCAGCCATGGATATAGCTCAGTACTAGTTGGGCCCCCTTTTCTGTTTCTACCAACTCAATAGGACGTTGGCCGTCCAAGTGGATGTTCGGCTGTTCCATCCACTTGAATGCCTTGCCGCGATTTCCGCGGATTGGGATAACCAGTTTGAGGACCTGCTGTAGTAAGTCGGGGCGTGCATACCAGGACTCTGGTTTCACCGTTGCCTTTCGTCCGGGGATCACTCGAGGTAGCTGACAGGCGGCAAGTTCTGCGTGGGTGATGTGAGTTCGTACCCAATGAGCCAATTCGGCTAGCTCGGTATTGGGGATTCGCTCGTGGCTTGTCGTGGGGATAACTAAGCCCACCTGGACGGATGTGTACTTACGAATCATCTGGAGGGCCGGGGCGATATCGGTGTCGTTTGTGACGAAAACAGCGTGATCGATCGCCCCGGCCATCGCGTCGTGATAGGCCTGTAGCGACAGATTCACGTCGCTCTGTTTTTCCTCGACTTTCCAGGCCTGGATTTCTTCGCATTCACGAGGGGCACGATTCGGATGGCTGGCATCGACAACCCTTACCTTCATTCTGTTGACCGCGTAATAGCCCTCCACCAAGTCAATGCGGTCGTCGTATAGCTTGCGTAGGGCAGTGTGATAACGGGCTTGAGATGAAACGGAGTCCGGTGCTCGCGCCACGGTTTCAATGATTTTGGCGGTAAAGAATTTTATCGAGGGGCGGTCATGCAGGGCTGATTGCCTGACGACGTTGTTACTGTCCTTGACTAGCACTGACGGTAAGAGATGCTTTTCAAAAAGTGATAGCAGGTCGAGCCATTTGTAGGCGGTTCCTTTCAGGCAACCGTAGTAGAAGTTGTAGCCATCGATGTAGATACGGGTGCGCAGAGGTTTGAGCTCGGGCGGTCCCTGCATATCTCATGCTCCAGAAACGAAAAAACCGGCTTGCGCCGGCTTTTTCCCCCTCCAACCAGATGGTCAGGCCACACCGGTCACGAGGGTTAGTTGTTGGGCGCAGTATTACGCAGATTTTGCGTTAAACGCAAATTTGATCACGGCATGGGTAGGTCATTCGGATCAGCGTGAGGCAGAGCTTAATCGCTCGTTACATGGCGATCAAAGCCAGAAACGAGCCGCAACACTTATGCTGGGTTGGGTGTTGGGTGGGCTGCCATGGACACCAGAAAGGGTGAGCGAACAGAGCAAAAAATCCCAGCCAATAAAAAACCCCGATCAATTGCTTGATCGGGGTTTTCGGTATTTGGTGCCCAGAGACGGAATCGAACCGCCGACACGGGGATTTTCAATCCCCTGCTCTACCGACTGAGCTATCTGGGCAACGGGGCGCATTAAACGGGTTTTTCAGGGGGGCGTCAAGCACGTTTTCAAAAAATATTTAATTATTACCGTCGCTTACGATCCGCCCCCACACAGAACAGCTTATTCGGACGGCGGCACGTAGCCTTCGGCCTTGGCGTAATCTTCGCCGGAAAAGTACTTGTCCATCTCGCCCTGAAGGTATTTGCGATCTTCAGCGTTCATCATGTTCAGGCGTTTTTCATTGATCAGCAGGGTCTGGTGTTTCTGCCAGTCGGCCCAGGCCTTGGCCGAGACATGGTCGTAGATATCCTGGCCCTTGGCACCCGGGAACGGTGCACGTTCCAGGCCTTCCAGTTCTTCTTTGTACTTGCGGCACATGATGGTGCGGGTCATTGCAACTCTCCTGCGTTCATTACGGCGGCCGCGCGTTCGAGCAAGGTTTTGACCGGGGCGGCAAGGCCCAGGCGCGGCGGGGTGGCGAGGTTATACCAGAGCCAGTTGGCCTCGGCCACGTGATGGCCGGTTTCCCGGACCCGGACCAGCCAGGGTTCGATCGCCAACTGGAAGTGGCTGAAGGTGTGCACCAGGCTTGGCATTTCCTGTTGGCTGCCCAACTCCAGCGAGTGTTGCAGGGCCAGATGCTGCAGGTCGTCGAGGTCGTCGAGTTCCGGCAGGCTCCACAGACCGCCCCACAGCCCCGTGGAAGGGCGACGGTAAAGCAGGATTGCGCCTTCGTTGTTCGCCAGCATCGGCATCAAGGTACGCTTCTTGGGCACTTCCTTGCGAGGCTTGGGAATCGGGTAGCGGGTTTCCAGGCCCAGCATGTGGGCCTCGCAGCCTTGCTTGAGCGGGCAGAGCAGGCAACTGGGCTTGCTGCGGGTACAGAGTGTCGCGCCCAGGTCCATCATCGCTTGGGTGTAGGCGTTGACCCGGTCTTGCGGCGTGAAGCGCTCGGCGGTGGCCCACAGCTGTTTCGCCACCTTGGGTTCGCCCGGGTAGCCTTCCTGGGCGGTGAAGCGCGCCAGCACCCGCTTGACGTTGCCATCAAGGATCGGCGCTCGTAGGCCCATGCTGATGCTGGCGATGGCGCCGGCGGTGGACAGGCCGATCCCCGGCAACTCGGTGAGTTTTTCCACGTCATGGGGAAATTCGCCGCCGTACTGCTCGACGACGATTTTCGCGGTTTTCTGCAAGTTGCGTGCACGGGTGTAATAGCCCAGCCCGGTCCACAGGTGCAGCACTTCGTCCTCCGGCGCGGCGGCCAGGGCTTGAACGGTAGGCAGCGAGGCCATGAACCGGTCGAAGTAGTTGAGCACAGTACTGACCTGGGTCTGCTGCAGCATGATTTCCGAGACCCATACCCGATAGGGCGAGATGGCCTGCTGCCAGGGCAAATCGTGGCGCCCGTGGCGGTCGAACCAGTCCAGTACGGCGGTGGAAAACTGCTCGGCTCTCATCGCTTGAACAGCCCCTTGAGCGCATCTTTGAGTTCGGGGCTGACCTTGTCGCCCAGCTTCTCATCGATCTTGTCGCCGAGACGGTCGCCGGCCAGTTTCGCCGCGACCTTGCCCAGCCCGTCGTTGTCCAGGCGACAGGCCTTGGCGCCGAGTTCCAGCGGGCCGCGGCAGCGCAATGGCCATTCGACGTCGACGTAGCGTTCGTTGACCTGGCAGGCCGGGTCGGGCATATCGCTCTTGTCGCCTTCGACGATGACGCCGACGCGATAATCCATGCCCAGTACACGCAGGTCGATGTCGCCGTTGCCGTTGACGGTCATGCCGGGGATGCGGACTTTCAGGTCCGGGTTGTTGGCAACGCCATTGTTGAAGGTGAGATTGCCGTTGAGTTGCTGGAACGGCGTGTCCTTGCCCCGGGGTTCGCCGCTGAGGCTCTTGCGATTGAGGGTGGCGATGCCTTTGCACAATTGCTGTTCGAGGTTGGCATTGAGCAGCACGCCGTCGTTGATGACGAACCCGGCGGTGCCGTTGAGGCTGTCGATCAGGGCTTTCTGGCTATTGCCGCTGGCGGTGATCGCGCTGTTGACGGTGACGAGGCCTTTGACCGGCGGATTCTTGCCCTGGCTTTCGATGATCTTCTCGGCAGGGACCCGATTGATGCGCGTTTGCAGGCTCAGTTGCGGCGTAGGCTGGCGCACGTCCAGGGTGCCCTTGGTTTCGAAGTTGCCGCTGTACAGGTCGCCTCGCAGGTTCTCCAGGGTCAGCAGGCCGCCTCGGCCGGTGGCCTTGAGCGCAGCGTTCTGGATTGGCAGTTTATCGAGGGTCAGTTGCCCGAAGGCCAGGTCAGCATCGAGGTCCAGCTTGCTCAGGCGTTCCACTGGAAACAGTCGATCGTTACTCCAGGCGCCCTGGGTCGGGGCGCTTGGCAGCGGTGTACTGCCGGCACCGGCCATGGCGCTGGCTTCGGTGTTGCTGACTTCAGCCTCACGGGCCGCCTTGGAGCTGTCGGCTTCGGCGGACTTTGGCGCCAGGTAGCGGTCGACGTTGAACGTGTCGGCCTTGAGCTGCGCGCGCAGGGACTGCTTGGCGAAGTCCTCCACGGCGATGCGACCGCTGAAGTTGCTGTCGTCCACTTTCAGGTTGATGTCGTTGAGCTCGACACTGGTTGGCGTACCGGCAATGCGGCTGGACAGTTCGACCTTGCTCAGGCTGCCTTCGGCCATGGCTGGGAGTTTCTGGCCGATGCTTTCGACGAACTTCGCCAAGTCGAACTGGGCGATGGACACGCCGCCATTCAATTGCGGGGTCTTGTCGAGGTCGTTGACCTTCAGTTCACCCAGGGCGCGCAGTTGATTGAGCGACAGCTTGATGCCGGTCCACTCGGCGACGTTTGCGGCTTTGTCCAGGAACAGTTGGCCTTGGACGGCGAAGTTCAGGGTCTTGCCCTGCAAGGGATCGCCGGTGGCTTCGCCGGACAGTTTCAGGTCTTCGAACTTGTAGCGCTTCAAGGCACGTTCGAAGCGCAGTTCCCCCGTCACTTCGGTGCGTACGCGTACGGCCGGCTGGTTGCTGGACAGAAATGCGGTCAGGGTGACTGGAATGTTGGTGGAATCGTGAACCGGGCCGGTGCTCAGTTGGATGCTCTCGGCCGTGAACAGCTTGCCGGTCTGCTCGTCGGTGTATTCGACCCGGGCGTTGTTCACGGTCAGGCTATCGATATCCAGTCGGGTCGGCTGGGCAGATTTTTCTGCCGGGGTACTGACGGGTGGGGTCGGTTGTTGGGATGGCACGGGGGCCGGCGCGTTCGCCGTCGACGCAGAGGCCGGCACCTTGCCGATGTCTTCCCAGTTGCCGTGCCCGTTCTTGTCACGATTGAGCCGCAGGTTCAGGCCTTCGACCCGCACATCGCTCATTTGTACTTCCCGGCGCAGCAGCGGTATTACCCGGACCGAAAGGCCGAGCATCTGCAGGTCAGCGAAAGGCTGGGTCGGACTGGCCAAGGTCGCGACGCTGGCATCGTGCAACTCAAGGCCCAGCCACGGAAACAGGCTCCAGCCAATGTCGCCATTGAGGGTCAGCTCGATGTGGGCCTTGTCGCGGGCTATCTGGCGGATCTCTTCTTTGTAGTCGTTGGGATCGAACAGGTGGGTCAGGGCAAAGCCCAGGGCCACAATGATCAGCAACAGCCCGAGAAGTACCAGACCCAGGATTTTGCCGAACGCTTTCATGGGCGAATCCTTGTAGGTTGAGTTCAAAATTTAGCCGGGAGTATAACGCCCCGAATTAGTGGCGCGTTGGGTGATCGTGTCTCACTCCCTCGCAGTCAGGCCGGCAGGTGTGATCCTGTGGCGAGGGAGCTTGCTCCCGCTGGGCTGCGAAGCAGCCCCAAACCAGGCGAATCGGTGTGCCTGAACATACCGAGGCGTTGGTTTTTTGGGGGGGGGGGCTGCGCCCCCAGCGGGAGCAAGCTCCCTCGCCACAGGGATTTGTGTTCGGCTTTAACTAGCATTCGTCCAGCGGCAATTTCAATTTGGCCGCCAGCGCCTGGGCTTGCAGATGCCCGGCCGGGGCCAACAAGTGCAGCTCGGCACCTCTTGGTGCGGCCATTCGCCGAGCTTCGCTCACCAGCCGTTCAGCCACGCCACGGCGACGGGTAACGTTTCGTACGCACAGGTGGGACAAGCGCCAGGCGTTCTGGTGCCGTTGCAGGCGTGCTGCGCCGAGCAGTCGGTCATTGAAGCGTGCCGCGATCAGCGAGCCTTCCTCAAGGCATTGCTTGATCAGTTGCGTGGCATCGCTAAACGGTTCGAACAGCCAGGCCGGGGCATCCCGGTAGATTTTCTGCAGGTCCTGTTGGTCCTGACAGCTGGCGTCGGTAATGAGCTCGACAACGATGGGCATGGAAATTCCTGAAAAAATAAATCGTTAGCCCCCTACAGAAAACGAGTGGGCGTGCGATAAGACAGATGGCACGAAAAAGGTGATATCACTTTGGTTTTTCTGCCGCGAGCAAATGGTAACCTTTGCCCGTTCGTCCGTCCTTCTGCGACTTGATGTCGCACACTATGGAGCTTCACCAGAAAATACAGCCATGCCTGCGTGCAATGAAGGCTGAGGGTGACGCGTGGCTGACGGACCATTCCAATAACTGGGGGATACACAATGAGCACGAGCATCACGGCTGGCGGCATCGCCGACCAGCCAGCGTTCCTCTCCAAAGAGCGCATCATCGCCAAGCCCGGTTTCAACCGGTGGTTGGTTCCACCGGCCGCACTGGCTATTCACCTCTGCATCGGCATGGCCTACGGCTTCTCGGTGTTCTGGCTGCCACTGTCCAAAGCCTTGGGTATCACCAAGCCTGTGGCCTGTGCACCGGATATGAGCTTCATCTCGCAAGTCTTTTCGTCCCAATGTGACTGGCCGATCTCGATGCTCGGTTGGATCTACACCCTGTTCTTCATCTTCCTGGGTTGCTCGGCAGCCATCTGGGGCGGCTGGCTGGAACACGCCGGGCCACGCAAGGCCGGCGTTGTATCGGCCTTGTGCTGGTGCGGTGGCCTGCTGATTTCCGCGTTGGGTATCTATACCCACCAGATCTGGCTGATGTGGATCGGTTCCGGCGTGATCGGCGGTATCGGCCTGGGTCTGGGCTATATCTCCCCGGTGTCGACCCTGATCAAGTGGTTCCCGGACAAGCGCGGCATGGCCACTGGCATGGCGATCATGGGTTTCGGTGGTGGTGCGATGGTCGGTGCTCCACTGGCCGCGGCGCTGATGAGCCATTTCGCTTCGCCAACCGGCGTGGGCGTATGGCAGAGCTTCCTGGTCATGGCCGCGATCTACTTTGTGTTCATGATCGGTGGCGCCTTGTCGTACCGCGTCCCGCCAACCGGTTGGAAGCCTGAAGGCTGGACCCCGGCACCGAAGAAAGCCGCGAACGCGATGATCACCCATCGTCACGTTCACGTGAATGTGGCCTGGAAAACCCCGCAGTTCCGTCTGGTATGGCTGGTGCTGTGCCTGAATGTATCCGCCGGTATCGGCATCCTCGGCATGGCTTCGCCACTGTTGCAGGAAGTGTTCGGCGGCAAGTTGCTCGGCAATGACCTGCCTTTCGGTCAGCTGGATGCCGCCCAACTGGGCCAGATCGCAGCCATCGCGGCTGGTTTCACCGGTCTGTTGAGCTTGTTCAACATCGGCGGTCGGTTCTTCTGGGCATCCTTCTCGGATTACCTGGGTCGCAAAAACACCTATTTCGTGTTCTTCGCCCTGGGCTTTGCCCTGTACGCGCTGATCCCGAACTTGGGTCACCTGGGCAGCGTCGCGCTGTTCGTGGCGGCGTTCTGCATCATCCTGTCGATGTACGGCGGCGGTTTCGCCACTGTGCCGGCGTACCTGGCGGACCTGTTCGGTACGCAAATGGTCGGCGCGATCCACGGTCGGCTGTTGACCGCCTGGGCGGCGGCAGGCGTGCTGGGTCCGGTGCTGGTGAACTACCTGCGTGAATATCAGCTGAGCATCGGCGTTGAACGTGCCGCGGCCTATGACATCACCTTGTACATCCTCGCTGGCCTGCTGGTGCTGGGCTTCCTGTGCAACCTGCTGGTCCGCCCGGTCGCCGACAAGTACTTCATGACCGACGCCGAACTGGCCGCCGAACAGGCGCTGGGCCATGACAAGGGCGCCGACAGCAGCACTTCGCTGGAGTGGAAAGCCGCGCCGGGCACCAAGCCCCTGGCGATCGCCGCCTGGCTGGTGGTGGGCATTCCGTTGGCGTGGGGTGTGTGGGTGACCCTGCAGAAGACAGCGGTGTTGTTCCGCTAAGACCGTTGCCCTGTGTCATCGGCTCAGGGCAACCCTTGTGGGAGCGAGCCTGCTCGCGATGGGGGCGTGTCAGTCGACATCATGGTCGGCTGACCCACCGCTATCGCGAGCAAGCTCGCTCCCACATTTGCTTTTGGGTGACGTTGAAAGCTTGTACGGACATGTCTATCGCCGACAGCGCGGGAGACAACCCGTCAGGGATATCACCTCCCGTGTTTCTGTTTGCCGCTCGCGCCCCTATAATGGCTGCCTTTTTCGCCCAATGATTTTGCGGAGCTGGTGATGGCCGAACGTAAGGCGTCTGTCGAGCGCGACACTCTGGAAACCCAGATCAAAGCCTCGATCAACCTGGATGGCACCGGAAAGGCCCGGTTTGATATCGGCGTGCCTTTTCTTGAGCACATGCTGGACCAGATCGCCCGTCACGGGCTGATCGACCTGGACATCGTCAGCAAGGGCGACCTGCATATCGACGACCACCACACGGTGGAAGACGTCGGTATCACCTTGGGCCAGGCCTTTACCAAAGCCATCGGTGACAAGAAGGGCATCCGTCGCTACGGCCATGCCTACGTGCCGCTCGACGAGGCGCTGTCGCGTGTGGTCATCGACTTCTCCGGCCGTCCGGGCCTGCAGATGCATGTGCCGTACACCCGTGCCACCGTCGGCGGCTTCGACGTCGACCTGTTCCAGGAATTCTTCCAGGGCTTCGTCAACCACGCCAACGTGACCCTGCACATCGACAACCTGCGCGGGCACAACACCCACCACCAGATCGAAACCGTGTTCAAGGCTTTCGGCCGCGCGCTGCGCATGGCTGTGGAGCTCGATGACCGCATGGCCGGCCAGATGCCTTCCACCAAGGGCGTCCTGTAATGCAGACGGTCGCGGTTATCGACTACGGCATGGGCAACCTGCACTCGGTGGCCAAGGCCCTCGAGCACGTGGGTGCCGGCAAGGTGCTGATCACCAGCGATGCCGACGTGATTCGCGAAGCTGACCGGGTGGTGTTTCCAGGCGTCGGTGCGATTCGCGATTGCATGGCTGAGATTCGTCGCCTGGGCTTCGACAAGCTGGTGCACGAAGTCAGCCAGGACCGTCCGTTCCTTGGCATCTGCGTGGGCATGCAAGCCTTGCTCGAGCGCAGCGAAGAGAACGACGGCGTCGATTGCATCTCTATGTTTCCAGGTCAGGTGAAGTTTTTCGGCAAGGGCCTGCATGAAGACGGCGAGCACCTGAAAGTTCCGCACATGGGCTGGAACGAAGTGAAACAGACGGTGGATCACCCACTGTGGCACAACATCCCGGACCTGGCGCGCTTCTACTTCGTGCATAGCTACTACATCGCCGCCGGTAATGCGCGGCAGGTGGTGGGCAGCGGTCACTATGGCGTCGATTTCGCCGCGGCCCTGGCCGATGGCTCGCGCTTCGCCGTGCAGTTCCACCCCGAGAAGAGCCATACCCATGGCCTGCAACTGTTGCAGAACTTCGCAGCGTGGGACGGGCGCTGGTAATGGCCCGCAAGAAACCGCCGATCCTCACCCTCACGCCCGAGCAGGAGAGCGAGGCGAACCGCAAGATCCAGCGGTTCATGGAGGAGCGTTTCGAGCTGGACCTAGGCTCGTTCGAAGCGGCGGAAATTCTTGACCTGTTTACCCGCGAAATTGCTCCGCACTATTACAACAGGGCGATTTTCGATGTGCAGACGCACCTTAAAGAAAGGTTCGAAAGCATTGAAAGCGACTTGTGGGCGCTCGAGAAAAATTGATTTTCGAGCCAAGCTGAATATTCGTATTTGAAGGTTTGCCAGATGCTGATTATCCCCGCTATCGATCTCAAGGACGGCGCTTGCGTACGTCTGCGTCAGGGCCGCATGGAAGACTCCACGGTGTTTTCCGATGACCCGGTGAGCATGGCCGCCAAGTGGGTGGAGGGCGGCTGCCGTCGCCTGCATCTGGTCGACCTCAATGGCGCCTTCGAAGGGCAGCCGGTCAACGGTGAAGTGGTCACGGCCATCGCCAAGCGTTATCCGAACCTGCCGATCCAGATCGGCGGCGGCATTCGCTCGCTGGAAACCATCGAGCACTACGTCAAGGCCGGCGTGAGCTACGTGATCATCGGCACCAAGGCGGTGAAGGAGCCTGAGTTCGTCTCCGAAGCCTGCCGCGCCTTTCCGGGCAAGGTCATCGTTGGCCTCGACGCCAAGGACGGCTTTGTCGCCACCGACGGCTGGGCTGAAGTCAGCACTGTACAGGTGATCGACCTGGCCAAGCGTTTCGAGGCCGATGGCGTGTCTGCCATTGTCTACACCGACATCGCCAAAGACGGCATGATGCAGGGCTGCAATGTCCCGTTCACCGCCGCCCTGGCTGCCGCCACCAGTATTCCGGTGATCGCCTCCGGTGGCATCCACAACCTGGGTGACATCAAGGCACTGCTCGACGCCAAGGCGCCGGGCATCATCGGTGCGATCACCGGTCGCGCGATCTACGAAGGCACCCTGGACGTCGCCGAGGCCCAGGCCTTCTGCGACTCCTACAAAGGCTGAGGACTCATCATGGCGCTGGCCAAACGCATCATCCCTTGCCTGGACGTGGACAACGGCCGGGTGGTCAAGGGCGTCAAGTTCGAGAACATCCGTGATGCCGGCGACCCGGTGGAAATCGCCCGTCGCTACGACGAACAGGGTGCGGACGAGATCACCTTCCTCGACATCACAGCCAGCGTCGATGGCCGCGATACCACGCTCCATACCGTCGAGCGCATGGCCAGCCAGGTGTTCATCCCGCTGACCGTGGGCGGTGGCGTGCGCACCGTGCAGGACATCCGCAACTTGCTCAATGCCGGTGCCGACAAGGTGTCGATCAACACCGCGGCGGTGTTCAACCCGGAATTCGTCGGCGAAGCGGCCCAGCACTTCGGCTCGCAATGTATCGTCGTTGCCATCGACGCGAAGAAGGTCTCCGGCCCGGGCGAAACCCCGCGCTGGGAAATCTTCACCCACGGCGGCCGCAAGCCCACGGGCCTCGATGCCGTGGAGTGGGCGAAGAAGATGGAAGGCCTGGGCGCCGGTGAAATCCTGCTGACCAGCATGGACCAGGACGGCATGAAAAACGGCTTCGACCTGGGCGTCACCCGCGCCATCAGCGATGCCCTGGGTATTCCTGTGATCGCTTCCGGCGGTGTCGGCAACCTGCAACACCTGGCCGACGGCATCCTGGAAGGCCATGCCAGCGCGGTGCTGGCGGCGAGCATTTTCCACTTTGGCGAGTACACCGTGCCGGAAGCCAAGGCCTACATGGCGCATCGTGGTATCTGCATTCGCTGATCGCTGGACACTATGGCGGGCCCAAGGCACTCTTGGGCACACCATGGATTGCGGTAGCCCGACATGCTCAAACGCCTCGTTCTTGCCTTTGCCGGTGCCACGTTGCTGCTCGCAGGCACCGTCCGCGCCGCTGATACATCGCTGGTGTTGCTGACGGAAAACTTCCCACCGTACAACATGGCCAAGAACGGCAAGAACTTCGCCCAGGACGAGAACATCCATGGCATTGCCGTGGACGTCGTCCGTGAAATATTCAAACGTGCCGATATCTCCTACAGTCTGACGCTACGTTTCCCTTGGGAGCGCATCTACAAACTTGCCCTGGAAAATCCGGGTTACGGTGTGTTTGTCATGGCGCGGTTGCCGGAGCGTGAAAAGCTTTTCAAATGGGTCGGCCCCATCGGTCCGGACGACTGGATCATGCTCGCCAAGGCCGACAGCAAGATCGCTCTCGACTCGCTGGAGCAGGCGCGTCAGTACAAGATCGGTGCCTACAAGGGCGACGCGATTGCCGAGACGCTGGCCAAGCAGGGACTGAAGCCGGTGGTCGTGTTGCGCGATCAGGACAACGCCAGGAAACTGGTCAACGGCCAGATCGATCTGTGGGCCACTGGCGATCCTGCCGGGCGTTATCTGGCGCGTCAGGAAGGGGTGACAGATCTCAAGACCGTGCTGCGCTTCAACAGTGCCGAGCTGTACCTGGCCTTGAACAAGGACGTGCCTGACGATGTGGTTGCCCGGCTTCAAAAGGCCCTGGATGAATTGCGCAAGGAAGGTGAAGTGGACGCGATCATGGCGCGGTATCTCTAAGGGCTGTACCCGCCGCATTGCCGCCATCGCGAGCCTGCTCGCGATGAAGGCGACGCGGTTTGAGATAGAGCCCAGCCGCTACCGATAAACCCCATCCTTCCCATGCCCGACCATCGCTCGATTGCTGCGCAGGCTGATCATCGACTTGATGTCGATCCACTCGATGCCCTGGGCCTTGAGCTTGGGTAGTTCGCGTTCGAGCACTGCCAGGGTCTGTGGGTAGGGGTGGCCGATCATCACGGCCGAGCCTTGCCGGCGGGCCAGATCGATGGCGGTCTGGAGCTGGTGGGCGATGGCCGCTTCGGTGCGCTCGTCGTCCAGGAACACGTCCCGCGAGACACTGGCGAGGCCGATCTTCTGGGCCTCGGCGGCGGCGACTGTCTGGGCGCTGGTGCGGCTGTCGACGAAAAACTTGTGTCGCTGCTGCAAGTTCGCCATCAGCCACGCCATGGCCTGGGGCTGGGCAGTCATGCGGCTGCCCATGTGATTGTTGATCCCGCTGGTATAAGGCACGGCAGCGAACGCGGCGTCGAGGCGCTTGCCCAGTTCTTCGATGGGCAGCTCCGGATGCCAGGCGAACGGCCCGGTGGCCGGGTCCATGGGCATGTGCAGCATGACCAGTT
Source organism: Pseudomonas sp. 3JA (assembly GCF_036961705.1). Taxonomy (NCBI): domain Bacteria; kingdom Pseudomonadati; phylum Pseudomonadota; class Gammaproteobacteria; order Pseudomonadales; family Pseudomonadaceae; genus Pseudomonas; species Pseudomonas sp. 3JA. The sequence goes on along the minus strand of NZ_JBAMDJ010000024.1, from coordinate 33,975 downwards.
TGCCGGCGCGATGGGCTTCGCGGGCGAATTCGGCGGCGTGGGGCGTGTCAGGCATGATCGCGGTGGTGACCGGGCCGGGGAGGGCCAGTACCCGGCGATCCCGGGGCAGGTTTTGCCCCAGGTCGTCGATGATCAGGCTCAGGTACGCCTTGTGCGGCGAAGAGGGCGTGGCGGGCGCCGCGTTAACGGCTCCCGCTAGCAGGCACAGCAGGACGAAGGTGAAACGCAGGCCCATCTCAGCGGCCGGACGTGATGTTCAACCCTTTGAGCAGGCTCAAGGCCTGGGCCAACTGATAGTCGTCATCCTGCGGCATTGGCTTGGCCTTGCCACCGGAACCGGTCGGTTTGTCGGCGCCGCCGTTGCCATTGCCCAGGTGACCTTGCAGGTCGGCTTCCTTGAAGTATTCGCTGTCCTGCTCGTTGGTGATCTTGGCCTTGCGCACCTCGATGTCCGGGACGATGCCCTGGGCCTGGATCGAGCGACCGTTGGGCGTGAAGTACAGCGCGGTGGTGATCTTCAGGGCGCGGTCGTTGTTCAGCGGCAATACGGTCTGTACCGAGCCTTTGCCGAAACTGGTGGTGCCCATGACCACGCCACGCTTCTGATCCTGCAGGGCGCCGGCGACGATTTCCGAGGCCGAGGCGCTGCCGCCATTGATCAGCACCACCAGTGGCACCGCTTCGCTCAGGTCGTTGCCGGTGGCCGAGAAGCGCAGCTCGGAATTGGCGATACGCCCCTTGGTGTAGACGATCAGGCCCTTGGTGATGAAGTGATCCACCACTTCCACCGCCGATTGCAGCACGCCGCCGGGGTTGTTGCGCAGGTCCAGGACCAGGCCGTTGAGCTTCTTGCCGTTGTCCTTGCGCATCTTGGCCAGGGCCTTGGCGACTTCTTCGCCGGTCTTGACCTGGAACTGGGTGATGCGGATGTAGCCGTAGCCCGACTCCAGCAGCTGGCTCTTCACGCTTTTGACCTGGATGACCGCACGGGTCAGGGTCACGTCGAATGGCGTACCGCCGTCGCGCACCAGGGTCAGGGTGATCTTCTGGCCGATCTTGCCGCGCATCTTGTCCACGGCTTCGGTCATGCTCTGGCCGCGCGTCGGTTGGCCATTGATCTTGACGATGAAGTCGCCGGCCTGGATGCCGGCCTTGGAAGCTGGCGTGTCGTCGATTGGCGAGACCACTTTGACGAAACCGTCTTCGCTGCCGACCTCGATGCCCAGGCCGCCGAATTCGCCGCTGGTGCTTTCCTGCAGTTCGGCAAAGTCGTCCGGCCCCAGGTAGGCCGAGTGCGGGTCAAGGTTGCTGAGCATGCCTTTGATGGCGTTCTCCAGCAGCATCTTGTCATCCACAGGTTCCACGTAGGCGGCCTTGATCCGGTCCATGACCTCGGCAAAGGTGCGCAGTTCGTCCAGCGGCAGCGGGGCCTTGGTGGTCGCGGCTGTGGCGGCGGGTGCCGACGGGACCGGTTCGGCGGCGAAAGCCAGGGGCGCGCCGATCACCAGGGCGATCGTCAGGGCCAGCGAGGTAAGGCGGGACAAATGCAGCATGTCGAACGAACTCCTTAATAGGATGGGCGCGCTTATCCTTGCGCACGACACCATTGGGCCGGGTCACTGGGGCGACCCTGCTGACGAATAGCGAAATACAGTGCTGGCGTATCCTGCCCGCCACTGTTGCCGACCGTGGAGATGGACTCACCGGCCTTGACCACATCCCCCGCCGACTTGAGCAGCGTCTGGTTGTGGCCGTACAGGCTCAAATAACCGTTGCCGTGATCCAGGATCACCAGCAGGCCGGCGCCGCGTAGCCAGTCGGCGAATACCACGCGCCCGCCATGAACCGCATGCACCTGGCTGCCAGCGGAGGCGCTGATCATCACGCCATCCCACTTGGTGCGGGTGTCGTCGCCACGGGTTTCACCGAAGCGCGCAAGCAATCGACCATTGACCGGCCATGGAAGTTTGCCTCGGGCTGAAGCAAAAGCGCCGCCAAAGGTTTCGCCGTCACTGGAAACCAGGGCGCCGGGGCTGGATTTCACCGGCTTGCGCGGTGCATCGCCGGCGTCTGCGTCGGCCTGGGCTTCACGCAAACGCTTTTTTTCGGCTTCCTGCTGGGCGATCAGCGCTTTCTGGCGCGCTTCTTCTGCCTCTCGGGCCTGGCGGGCCAGGGTTTGCTCGATGGTTTTCAACACGTTTGCCAGCTCGGCCTGGTCCTGCTCGCGGGCCTTGAGCTTGCTGTCGCGGGCTTTCACGTCTTCATTGAGCTTGGCCAGGGCCACCTGGCGTTCCTTGCGAACTTTCTCGAGTTCTTCGCGCTGGGTGTCGAGGCTGCTTTTCTGCACCAACAACTGGGCTTGCTGCAATTCGATGTCTTTTTCGACATTGGCCAGTTGGCGCAGGGTTTCGTTGAAGCTCTTGAGTTGTTCCAGGCGGGCCTGGCTCAGGTAATCGTAATAGGTGAGGGTGCGGGCGAACTTCTCGGGATTCTGCTGGTTGAGCAGCAGCTTGAGGTATTCCTGGCGACCGTTCTGGTAGGCGGCCCGGGCCTGGATGGCGATCAGCTTTTGCTGTTCAGTGCGCGCGCTCTGGAGTTTTTTTTTCTCTCCATCGAGTCGTTGCAGCTCGGATTCGCTTTTCTTCAGCTCTTTTTGCAGCGCGTCGACCTGTTTCTCCAGATTGCCCATCTCGGTTTCGGTGCCGCGCAGGTCTTTCTGCACGCTGGATTTCTCTTCCTGCAACTTGCCCAGCAGTTTTTTCAGCTCGGCAATGTCCTGGCGCGTGGCTTCCAACTGTTGTTGGGTTTGCGCGCGCTCGTCGGCAAAGGCCGGTTGGAGCAGGCAAGTCAGAGCGAGGGCTATCAGGACGCGAAGCATAGAGGCGGGCGACACCAGGGAAAGGGACGGCCTAGTATGCCCGCCCCACGCTGCAAAAAAAACGCCCATTTGGGGCTGTGTGATAACTGGCCGGAAAAACACTGCAAACCCCATGTGGGAGCGGGCTTGCTGTTCACTTGAGGCAATGACAAGCCCGTGGCGAGGGAGCTTGCTCCCGCTGGGCCGCGAAGCGGTCCTAAAACCTGCCAGATGCGGAGCATCAGACACACCGCACCCGCCAGTTCACGACTGCTTCGCAGCCGAGCGGGAGCAAGCTCCCTCGCCACGACAAGCCCATGCTCGGTGACTACGTGTTGGTCAGACCAGGATCGAAGTCCCGGTCATCTCCGCCGGCTTTTCCATGCCCAGCAACATCAGCATGGTTGGCGCCACATCAGCCAGTACGCCGCCCTCGCGGACCTTGAAGTCACGCTTGCCGACATAAATGAACGGCACCGGCTCGGTGGTGTGGGCGGTGTGGGCCTGGCCGGTGGATTCGTCGGACATCTGCTCGACGTTGCCGTGGTCAGCCGTGATCAATGCTTCGCCGCCGACCTTTTCCAGGGCTTCGACGATGCGGCCAACGCAGGTGTCCAGGCATTCCACGGCCTTGACCGCCGCCTCGAACACGCCGCTGTGGCCGACCATGTCGCCGTTGGCATAGTTGACCACGATCACGTCGTAACGCTGGTTTTCAATGGCCTCGACGATGCGGTCGGTCACTTCCGGCGCGCTCATCTCCGGTTGCAGGTCGTAGGTGGCGACTTTCGGCGAGGGGATCAGGATGCGTTCTTCGCCCGGGAAGGGTTCTTCGCGGCCGCCGGAGAAAAAGAACGTCACGTGGGCGTACTTTTCGGTCTCGGCGATGCGCAGTTGGGTCTTGCCGTTTTTCGCCAGGTAGTCACCCAGCACGTTTTCCAGGCTGCCGGCGGCGAAGGCCGATGGTGCGGGGATGCTGGCGGCGTATTGGGTCAGCATGACGAAACCGGCCAGTTTCGGCTGGCGGGCGCGTTCGAATTCCTTGAAATCGTCTTCGACAAACACGCGGGTCAGTTCGCGAGCACGGTCGGCGCGGAAGTTCATGAACACCACGGCATCGCCGTCCTCGACCTTGACCGGTTCGCCAATGGTGGTGGCCTTGACGAACTCGTCGCTTTCGCCGCGCTCGTAGGCGGCCTGCAGGCCTTCCTGGGCGGTGGCGGCGTTGAATTCGGCGCTGCCGTCGACGATCAGGTTGTAGGCCTGGGACACACGGTCCCAACGGTTGTCACGGTCCATGGCGTAATAGCGGCCAATGAGGCTGGCGATGCGCCCCTTGCCGAGTGCCTGGAACGCTGCGTCCAGCAGTTCGATCGACGACGTGGCGCTTTTCGGCGGGGTGTCGCGACCATCGAGGAACGCGTGCAGGTAGATCTGCTGGGCGCCGCGCTTGAAGGCCAGTTCGGCCATGGCAATCAGGTGGTCCTGATGGCTGTGCACGCCACCGTCGGACAGCAGGCCCATGAAGTGCACGGCCTTGCCGGCGGCCACGGCTTTATCCACGGCGGCGCAGATGGTCGGGTTTTCGAAGAACTCACCGTCACGGATCGATTTGGTCACACGGGTGAAGTCCTGATACACCACGCGGCCTGCGCCGAGGTTCATGTGGCCGACTTCGGAGTTGCCCATCTGCCCGTCCGGCAGGCCGACGTCCATGCCGCTGCCGGAAATCAGGCCGTTGGGCACGGTGGCCCACAGGCGGTCCAGCACGGGCTTGTTGGCCGAATACACGGCATTGGATTCGTGGCTGTCACTGTGACCGAAGCCGTCGAGAATCATCAGGACCAAAGGTTTAGGCGTGGTAGTCATGGAATCCACTCGTGGCGGGTTAAAAGAAGACGATGGAAAAGGGACGGGCAGTTTAAAGGTAAGTTCCGACGGCGTCACCGCCGGGCGGGGTTTGGCCGGCCTTGCGTGCTGTGTATACTGGCCGACATTTTAACGCCCTGGAACCTCCTTCGATGGTTGCTCACCTGATTGAATTTGCCACTAACCACTACATTCTCGTCGGTATCTTCGTCGTACTGCTGGCGTTGCTGGTCGCCCATACGATGCAGGGTGGCGGTCGTAGCCTGAGCACCGGCGAGCTGACGGCGCTGGTCAACAAGGATGCCGGTGTGGTGGTGGACATCCGCCCGAGCAAGGATTACGCCGCCGGTCACATTGTCGGGGCGGTGAACATTCCCCAGGACAAACTGATCGCGCGTATCGGCGAACTGGAAAAACACAAGGCCAAGACGCTGATCCTGGTGGACGCCCAGGGCCAGCACGCCGGCACCCACGCCCGTGAGCTGATGAAGTCCGGTTTTACCGCCGCCAAGCTGTCCGGCGGCGTTGCCAGCTGGAAAGCCGACAATCTGCCCCTGGTGAAGTGAAAATGCCCCACGTTGTTGTCTATTCCAGCGATTACTGCCCCTATTGCTCTCGAGCCAAGTACCTGCTCCAGAACAAAGGCGTGGCTTTCGAAGAGATCAAGGTCGACGGCAAGCCGCAACTGCGCGCCGAAATGACCCAAAAGGCCGGACGCACGTCCGTGCCGCAGATCTGGATCGGCAGCACCCACGTGGGCGGCTGCGATGATCTGTTCGCCCTGGAGCGCGCCGGCAAGCTCGACGCGATGCTCAAGGCCTGAATTTCCCACTCAAGAACCTGAAAGTAAGAAGGATCTGCGATGACTGACCAACAGAACACAGCTGCCAGCGAAGAAGAAGCCGCACCGCAATTCTCCTTGCAGCGCATTTATGTACGTGACCTGTCCTTCGAGGCCCCGAAAAGCCCGGCGATCTTTCGCCAGCAGTGGGAGCCGAGCGTCGGCCTGGACCTGAACACCCGCCAGAAGGCCCTGGAAGACGACTTCCATGAAGTGGTGCTGACCCTGTCGGTGACTGTGAAGAACGGTGAAGAAGTGGCGTTCATCGCCGAAGTGCAGCAGGCCGGGATCTTCCTGATCAAGAACCTGGATGCCGCTTCGATGAGCCACACCCTGGGTGCGTTCTGCCCGAACATCCTGTTCCCCTACGCCCGCGAAACCCTGGACAGCCTGGTGACCCGCGGTTCGTTCCCGGCCCTGATGCTGGCTCCGGTGAACTTCGATGCCCTGTATGCGCAAGAACTGCAGCGCATGCAGCAAGAAGGCGGCGCGACCGTTCAGTAATTCGACGCAAACCCTGTGGGAGCGGGCTTGCCCGCGAAAGCGGTGTGTCAGGCGACATTGATGTCAACTGACACTCCCTATTCGCGAGCAAGCCCGCTCCCACATTTGTTATCAGGTGTTATAGAAAGTCGTTCTGCCGCCACGCCTCATAAACCGCCACTGCCACGGTATTGGACAGGTTCAGGCTGCGACAGCCTTCGCGCATTGGCAGGCGCAAGCGCTGGTCGGCGGGCAAGGCGTCCAGCACCTCGGCCGGCAGGCCACGGCTTTCCGGGCCGAACAGGAACGCATCGCCAGCGACGAAGCGGGCGTCATGGAACGGCCGCGAGCCCTTGGTGGTAAAGGCGAACAGGCGCGGATGCCCGAGGCTTTCCAGACAACTGGCGAGGTCTGCATGGCGCTGCAAGGTGGCATACTCGTGGTAGTCGAGGCCGGCACGGCGCAGGCGCTTGTCGTCCATCTCGAAGCCCAGCGGTTCGATCAAATGCAGGTGGCAGCCGCTGTTGGCGCACAGCCTGATGACATTGCCGGTATTCGGCGGAATTTCCGGTTGAAAAAGGATGACGTGAAACATGCACGGCTCCGCAGATGAAGATGAGCGGCATTCTACGCTGCAAACCGACCGACGTTCGAAGCTAATGCCTCGGGTGATGGGTTCGTTGGCGATCTTCGGCATGATGGTCGGATTGATGATCGGACGCCTGACCACGCCTGAACCGAGCGTGCTGCAGCAGGTCGAGGTGATAGACGGTGGGGTGGTGGCTTGGTTCAACACTGAACCCAAGCTGCACGGGGAAGTCATCGACGGCTCGGTGGCGCTGTTGTTCGAAGCGCAAGGGCGATCGCAGAACGGCCAGTTAAAGCTCAACGGCAAGGACGTGAACTGGCGGGTGCGGTTGAGTGACAAGGGGTTGTTGCTGACGTTGGTGGCGGCGCGTCCATTGCGCGGGGCGTGGACCGGCAGCGAGGTCGATGACCGCTGGCGGCTGGAGGTCCGTCTCCAGGAGCAATAAAAGAGGGAATCCCCGGCCTGCCTGTACCAAGGTCCCCAAAACGGGAGGGCTTACCGCGAAGGTCCAGCCCTGGTGTAAAGAAGGGAAACCTTGACCTGCCTGTATCAAGGCCCCCAAAACAGTGGGCTCGATGAGCCCGGTATAAAATGGGGAATCCCCGGCCTGCCTGTACCAAGGTCCCCGAAACTGGGTAGTGATTGAGCTATTGCAGGGGGCGTGCCAGTTTTAAATGGCTTGTCACAAAAAAACTGCTGCTGAGTCGAGAAGCCCCGTATTCCGGGGCTTTTGTCTTGTTTGTGCGGTTTTTTTCGAGCTGGGCCGATTGGTTTTGGCCGGTGGTGCATGTGCCATTGCGGTTCGCAGTGCATTGATGCGGTGCATGAAGCCTTTAAAAGCATCGCGAGCAAGCTCGCTCCCACAGGAATTGTTTCCCCTGTGGGAGCGAGCTTGCTCGCGATTGGCCCTACTGATCAGCGAAGAACTAAGGCCTTTCAGCCCTCATCCCCGTCATCATCATCCCCGCCATCGACCTTCATCCCCAATTCCTTGATCTTGCGGGTCAAGGTATTGCGGCCCCAACCCAGCAGCACCGCGGCGTCGCGGCGGCGGCCAGCGGTGTGCTTGAGGGCGGTCTCGATCATGATCCGCTCGAAACTCGGCACCGCGCTGTCCAGCAGGCTCGACTGGCCACGGGACAGGGCCTGGTCGGCCCACTGGCGCAGGGCTTGCTCCCAGTTGGTCACTGGAGCCGAATCCTGCGGCAGGCTCAACAGCTCTGGCGGCAGGTCGCTGATGTGCACTTCGCGACCCGAAGCCATCACCGTGATCCAGCGGCAGGTGTTCTCCAACTGACGCACGTTGCCCGGCCACGGCAAGTTCTTGAGGTATTCCTCGGTTTCGCTCTTGAGCAGCTTTGGCTCGACCGCCAATTCCTGGGCCGCGCGGCTGAGGAAGTGCCTGGCCAGGGTCGGGATGTCTTCGCGACGATCCGCCAGGCGCGGGATATGAATGCGGATCACGTTCAGGCGGTGGAACAAGTCCTCACGGAATTTGCCGGCATGAACCAGGGTTTCCAGGTTCTGGTGGGTCGCGGCGATGATGCGCACGTCCACCTTGACCGGCGTATGCCCGCCCACCCGATAGAACTCGCCATCGGCCAGTACGCGCAGCAAGCGGGTCTGGGTGTCCGCCGGCATGTCGCCGATTTCATCGAGGAACAACGTGCCGCCGTCAGCTTGCTCGAAGCGCCCGCGCCGCAGGTTGGCCGCGCCGGTGAACGCACCTTTTTCGTGGCCGAACAGCTCGGACTCCATCAGGTCCTTGGGAATCGCCGCCATGTTCAGCGCGATGAACGGCGATGCCGCTCGTGGACTGTGACGGTGCAAGGCGTGGGCCACCAGTTCTTTACCGGTGCCCGACTCGCCGTTGATCAGCACGGTGATGTTGGAGTGGCTCAGGCGCCCGATGGCGCGAAACACTTCCTGCATCGCCGGCGCTTCACCGATGATTTCCGGCGTGCGGGCCAGGGCCGGCACCTCTTCCATGCCCTGTTGTTCCTGGGCATGTTGATTGGCGCGTTTGACCAGCGACACGGCTTCATCGACGTCGAATGGCTTGGGCAGGTATTCGAAAGCGCCGCCCTGGTAGGACGCCACGGCGCTGTCCAGGTCGGAATGGGCGGTCATGATGATCACCGGCAGCCGCGGATGCTGTTCGCGGATCCGCGCCAGCAGGTCCAGGCCGCTGGCGCCAGGCATGCGGATGTCGGAGATGATGACGTCCGGTTGCTGACGCGCCAGGCGACTCATCACCCCGTCGGCGCTGTCGAAGCTCTGGGTGGTCATGCCTTCCTGTTGCAAGGCTTTTTCCAGGACCCAACGGATAGAACGGTCGTCATCGACGATCCACACGGTTTCACTACGGCTCATGTCGATGTGGCTCCTTGTTCCAGTGGCAGGAAGATCGAGAAGGTGGTGTGGCCGGGGTGGCTTTCACACTCGATCAAGCCCTGATGCTGACTGATGATGTTCTGGGTAATGGCCAGGCCCAGCCCGGTACCGTCCGGACGGCCGCTGACCATGGGAAAAAAGATGGTTTCCTGCAGCTCGGCAGGGATGCCCGGGCCGTTGTCGATGATCTCGATCTTGGTCACCAGGCGATGGCGCACATGGCCGATGGTGAACTGGCGCATGGCCCGGGTGCGCAGGCTGATGCGGCCCAGGCGCAGCTCGTTCTGGCTGCTGATGGCCTGCATCGCATTGCGCACGATGTTCAGCACTGCCTGGATCATTTGCTCGCGGTCGATCAAAACGTCGGGAATGCTCGGGTCATAGTCGCGCACCAAGGTGATGCAGCCCTGGCTTTCGGCTTCCACCAGGCTGCTGACCCGCTCCAGCACCTCATGGACGTTGCACATCGCCAGCGATGGCAGCTTGTTCGAGCCGAGCATGCGGTCCACCAGGTTCCGCAGGCGGTCGGCTTCTTCGATGATGACGTTGGTGTAGTCCTTGAGGCTTTCTTCCGGCAGTTCGCGGGCGAGCAACTGCGCCGCGCCACGAATCCCGCCGAGGGGGTTCTTGATCTCATGGGCCAGGCCGCGCACCAGCATCTTGCTGGTTTCCTGCTTGGACAGCTGGGCCTCTTCCTTGGTGATACGCAGCAAGCGATCACGCGGGTGGACTTCCAGCAACAGCAGGGTGGCGCCGTTGTTCAGGATCGGCGTCACCGCGTAGTCCACGGTCAGGGTCTGGCCGGTCAGCGCGGTGAGCATCGCTTCGCGCTTGGTGAACGGATGGGCCTGTTCCACCGCCTGGCGCAAGGAATTGAGCGCTTCGGCGGACTCGGTGAACAACTCGCTGATGAACTGCCCGTGGCTGCGCTGGCCACTGACGGCCAGGAGCATCTCGGCCGCCGGGTTCATGTACTCGAGGCGCAGTTCGGCGTCGAGCAGGATGGTCGCGGTGGTGAGGTTGTCGAGCAGCAAGCGGTGTAGTGCGTCGCTAATGGTCATCAGGACCTCTTTTGGAGCGTAGCAACTCGGGACCGGTCCCAAATTGCGCGCGCGATTAATGCGCTGTTACAAAGGAAAATGCAAAAACCAAACCAAGGCTCCGAAAAGAAGCGTTTAGAGCCTCAAAAGGGTGTTTTTCGCCCAGTTGCGTGGCGTTCTGCCAGCTTTTTCGGGTACTTTCGAACCAAAATGGGTTTGGAAACTGAGTAGCGTGCAAGTGTTTGCACCAATATAGTGCGCCAGCCTGAACGGCATCAGAAGAACGGCAAGATGCTGCTTTTTTCTTCTTCAGGCTTTTCGGCGAGGGGGCACTCGGGGCGTTGACCGTAATCGGCCGTGGCGCAGGGTTTGATGCGGCGCTTTTGCGCCAGGGACATGCGTTGCATATGGAAGGGCTGGTTGGCGGTACGTTCGACGATGCGGTCCTGCTCATCGAGGATTTCTACCGCCAGTTGATGGGTGCCTCGATCGATGTTGCTCAAGGCAAACACCGGGCTTGGCCCCGGCGTGCCTGTTGGCTGGCCGTCGAGCAACAAGCGATAGCGGTGGCCTTTTTTCAGGCCGGGTTCGCTGGTGACGCTGACGATCAGTTCGCCTGCGGTGCTGCGTATCGTCGCGTCCGGCTCCGGGATCAGCAGCCGGAGCATTTCGTAATGGAACAGGGGCTTGGGCGGGGCTTCTGCCGCGGGCGGAGGGTTTGTGCTGGCGGGCGGCGTTGGCAGACGGTTGGCGGGGGGCAGCTGTACCTTCTTCGCATTGCCGGGACGCGGTTGATCGGTGAAGACGCGATTACCCTGGGCGTCGATGTAGGTATAGACCTGTGCCATGCCCGGCAGCGCGGCCAGCGAAAGGCCTAGGGCGATCAGCCAGCGGATCACGGCTGGTGTACCCGCTGCACGGTGAACGTCACGGTTTCACTCTGTTGCACGAGATTGTCCCCGTCGATGACTTGAACCGCCAGGCTGTGCTCGCCCCGATCGATATTCACCAATTGCAGGCGCGGCACGTTGGACGCCTGGCCGTAGGGTTGGCCGTCCAGCAACAGCCGGAACAGATGCGGGCTCTGCAGGCGTGGTTGCGCCCGGACGCCAACGGTGAAGGTGCCATTGTTGGCGCGCAGGGCCTCGTCGGTGGGGATGTCCGTCAGTTCCAGTATCTCGTAGGCATTGCGCGGCTCGTCGCTGTTGGCGGGGGCTGGCGGTGTTTTCGGGCTGGCCGGGGATTGGCGTTCGATGCTGTTGAGCGGCGGCAACTCCACCGCCTGGGCCGGCACGCCTTGGGGCGGCTGGTTGCTGTAGGCGGTGTTGCCGTCGGCGTCGGTGTACTTGTAGATCTGCGCGGCGGCGGCCAGCGCCAACAGCAACAACAGGATGATTGAAAAAACGCGCCCCATAAAATCGACCGAAAACTGAAAGTGTTGAGTTGCAGCATAGGTCAGGGAGGGGCATTGGCCCAAGTTGTTGCACGTAACGTCTGTGGGAGCGGTGTCGTTTGCCTCAGGCTTTTGGGGAGATGCACAGCTCACCGGTCGCTCGGATCAGGGCGAGGCGGTGCACCGGGTGCTGCTTGTTGTGGTGGGTGGCCCGGGCCAGCCATTGCGGGCACTGCGGGTCTGTGCGGTAGGGGGCGAAGTCGGCCAGTTGTTGCAGCAGGCGTTTTTGCAGGCGATCGAGTTGTGGGCGGATCTCTCCCACCAGGTCCGGGCGTGGGAGGTCCGGGGCCTTGCCTTCCAGGGCCCAGTCGGACAGGTTGATGTACTGCACCATTTTGTTGGCTTCTATCTGGGCGGCGAAAAACGCTTCCACGGTTTCGCCACTCAGCTTGTAGGCCGGTGCCTGGGCAACGGCGGCGGCAATGACTTCACGCTCGCGCTGACGGTCTTCTACCGGTTTATGGCTGTCCCATTTGCTCAACGCCACTTGATCGCCAAGGGCCAGGCGTTCGCCAATGGCGTTAAGCAACGGGGTAAGGGCCTCAGGGGCGCGAGCCGAGGCGGCTTCGGCGGTGGAGGCCAGCAGTGCGGCAGACAGGGCAAGGCAGAGCTTGAGGCGCAAAGTCATGGGCAGTCTCGTCTTATATGGGGGAGCGACGAGGCATCATGCACGTAACCTGCGCCCATAAAAAAGGCCTCCCGAAGGAGGCCTCTCTTTATTCACGCCGTGCGTGGCGGCGTTTACTGGATCAGCAGCTGTAGTACAGCTCGTATTCCAGTGGGTGTACGAAGGTGCGAACCTTGATTTCTTCTTCGCTTTTCAGTGCGATGTAAGCGTCGATGAAGTCATCGCTGAATACGCCGCCCTTGGTCAGGAAAGCACGGCCCTTGTCCAGCTCTTCCAGGGCTTCTTTCAGGCTGCCGCAAACCTGTGGGATTTCCTTGGCCTCTTCAGGCGGCAGGTCATACAGGTTTTTGTCAGCGGCATCGCCAGGGTGGATCTTGTTCTGGATACCGTCCAGACCGGCCATCATCAGTGCGGCGAAGGCCAGGTACGGGTTGGCAGCCGGATCCGGGAAGCGCGCTTCGATACGGCGAGCTTTAGGGCTGTTCACGTAAGGAATACGGATCGAGGCGGAACGGTTGCGAGCCGAGTAGGCCAGCATGACCGGTGCTTCGAAGCCGGGTACCAGACGCTTGTAGGAGTTGGTCGACGGGTTGGTGAAGCCGTTCAACGCCTTACCGTGCTTGATGATACCGCCGATGAAGTACAGGGCTGTGTCCGACAGGCCGGCATAGCCTTCACCTGCGAAGGTGTTCTTGCCGTCTTTGGAGATCGACATGTGAACGTGCATGCCCGAACCGTTGTCGCCGTACAGTGGCTTAGGCATGAAGGTCGCGGTACGACCGTATGCATCGGCAACGTTGTGTACGCAGTACTTCAGGGTCTGGACTTCGTCAGCCTTCTTGACCAGCGTGTTGAATTTCACGCCGATTTCGTTCTGGCCGGCAGTTGCCACTTCGTGGTGGTGAACTTCGACGGTCTGGCCCATCTCTTCCAGTGCGTTGCACATGGAGGTACGGATTTCGTGGTCGTGGTCGAACGGTGGAACCGGGAAGTAGCCGCCTTTGATGCCTGGACGGTGGCCTTTGTTGCCGCCTTCCACGTCCTGGTCGGACATCCACGAACCTTGTTCGGAGAAGATCTTGAACATGGAGCCGGAGATATCGGACTTGAACTTGACCGAGTCGAAGATGAAGAACTCAGGCTCAGGACCGAAGAAAGCGGTGTCGCCGATACCGGTGGACTTCAGGTATTCCTCGGCGCGGTGGGCGATGGCGCGTGGGTCGCGGTCATAGCCTTGCATGGTCGAAGGTTCGATGATGTCGCAGACCAGGATCAGGGTCGGCTCTTCGGTGAACGGGTCCAGGACGGCGGTTTCGTCGTCCGGCATCAGGATCATGTCGGAGGCTTCGATGCCTTTCCAGCCGGAGATGGAGGAGCCGTCGAACATTTTCCCGATTTCAAAGAATTCGTCGTCCAGCGCATCACGGGCCGGCATGGTCACGTGATGTTGAGTACCTTTGGTGTCAGTGAAGCGCAGATCAATCCACTTGACGTCATGATCTTTGATGAGTTGAACCGACTTCGACATATGTCCTCCGGGTGGCTTCGGGCGGGTAGTGGAGTGCCCTTAGATATGGGTGATGCCGGCGCGAATACTCTGCCAAGGCAACCTGCCTCACAAGGGAGCAAATTGCATGCCAGTGCCCCAGCATGGGTTTTTTGCACCAAATCCACGCTTTTAAGGGCGTAAATCAAAGATTGTCAGACAATAACGCACTGCAATGTGGCGTCGTCAATCGATAATGACCTGTTTTGGTGCATGCAAAACCATCTGCACATAAACTGGTTAAACCTTGAGCAATTTCCGCTATAATCCGCGCCCCCCTTTTTCGGCTGGCCGTTCGCGCGCTGTTTTCATGAAACTAATCGTAAAAGTCTTCCCCGAGATCACCATCAAGAGCCGCCCGGTACGGATGCGTTTCATCCGCCAGTTGGCCAAGAACATCCGTGCCGTGCTCCGAGACCTGGACCCGGCCGTGGTGGTGAATGGCGTGTGGGACAACCTCGAGCTGGAAACCCGTGTCAGTGAACCCAAGGTCCTGAAGGAAATGACCGAGCGCCTGAGCTGCATGCCGGGCATCGCGCATTTCCTGCAAGTCGATGAATACCCGCTGGGGGATTTCGACGACATCCTTGCCAAGTGCATGCTCCATTATGGTGATGCCCTGGCCGGCAAGATTTTTTCGGTGCGCTGCAAGCGTGCCGGCAAGCACCCGTTCAGTTCGATGGATGTGGAGAAGTACGTCGGCAGCCAGTTGCGCCGACAGTGCGGCGCGGCCGGTATTTCGCTGAAAGATCCGCAGATCGAGGTGCGCATCGAAATTCGCGACCAACGGCTGTTCGTGATCCACAGCCAGCACAACAGCATCGGCGGTTATCCGCTGGGTTCGCTGGAGCAGACCCTGGTGCTGATGTCCGGCGGTTTCGACTCCACGGTGGCCGCCTACCAGATCATGCGTCGCGGGTTGATGAGCCATTTCTGCTTCTTCAACCTCGGCGGACGTGCCCACGAACTGGGCGTGATGGAAGTGGCGCACTTCATCTGGAAGAAGTACGGCAGCTCCCAACGCGTGTTATTTGTGAGCGTGCCATTCGAAGAAGTCCTGGGCGAGATTCTCGGCAAAGTCGATAACAGTCATATGGGCGTCATTTTGAAGCGTATGATGTTGCGCGCCGCTTCTCGAATTGCCGATCGCCTGCAGATCGATGCGCTGGTGACCGGCGAGGCGATTTCCCAGGTGTCGAGCCAGACGTTGCCGAACCTGTCGGTGATCGACTGCGTGACCGAGAAACTGGTCTTGCGTCCACTGATCGCCAGCCACAAGCAGGACATCATCGACCAGGCCAATGAAATCGGCACCGCCGAGTTTGCCCGGCACATGCCGGAGTACTGCGGCGTCATCTCGGTCAATCCGAAGACGGCGGCCAAGCGCGGGCGGGTGGAGCACGAAGAGAAAGAATTCGACATGGCGGTGCTCGAGCGTGCGCTCGAAAACGCCAGGCTGGTGCCGATCGATCGAGTCATCGATGAGTTGGGCCAGGACATTCAGATTGAAGAAGTCGGCGAAGCGCTGGCCGGTCAGATCATCATCGACATCCGTCACCCGGACGACGCTGAAGACGACCCGCTGGAGATCGCCGGCATCGAGGTAAAAACGATGCCGTTCTATGCCGTGAACGCGCGTTTCAAGGAACTGGACCCTACTCGCCAGTACCTGCTGTATTGCGACAAAGGCGTGATGAGTCGCCTGCATGCCCACCATTTGCTCAGTGAGGGGCATGCCAATGTGCGCGTTTATCGACCGAGCTAAGTGCCCGGGGCTGTTTGCCTGTGGCCTGCGTCACCGGCCCCCCGACGCCGCCGACAGGCTGTAACGGCCTTGTCGGACTCAACGTAAATCGCTGCCACGACCTGTCAGCACACCGAATCCTCTGATCGAGATACACAAGTGATCGAAAATCTACGCAACATCGCCATCATTGCTCACGTTGACCATGGTAAGACCACCCTGGTAGACAAACTCTTGCGTCAATCCGGCACCCTGGAGCGCAACGAGCTCAACGACGAGCGCGTGATGGACTCCAA
The DNA here is from genome assembly GCF_036961705.1 of Pseudomonas sp. 3JA. Taxonomy (NCBI): domain Bacteria; kingdom Pseudomonadati; phylum Pseudomonadota; class Gammaproteobacteria; order Pseudomonadales; family Pseudomonadaceae; genus Pseudomonas; species Pseudomonas sp. 3JA. Next base: position 18,235 of record NZ_JBAMDJ010000024.1, on the reverse strand, counting down.
CGACCAGGAAAAAGAGCGCGGTATTACCATCCTGGCGAAAAACACCGCCATCAACTGGAATGGCTACCACATCAACATCGTGGACACCCCGGGCCACGCCGACTTCGGTGGTGAGGTAGAGCGCGTGATGTCGATGGTCGACTCCGTGCTGCTGCTGGTTGACGCCCAGGACGGCCCTATGCCGCAAACCCGTTTCGTGACCAAGAAGGCTTTCGAAGCCGGCCTACGTCCGATCGTGGTGATCAACAAGGTTGACCGTCCAGGCGCGCGTCCGGACTGGGTCCTGGACCAGATCTTCGACCTGTTCGACAACCTGGGTGCCACCGAAGAACAGCTGGACTTCAAAGTCGTCTACGCCTCGGCCCTGAACGGTATTGCCGGTCTGGACCACACCAACATGGCTGAAGACATGACCCCGCTGTACCAGTCGATCGTCGACGACGTACCAGCGCCGAAAGTCGACCGTGACGGTCCGTTCCAGATGCAGATCTCGGCACTGGACTACAACAGCTTCCTGGGTGTGATCGGTGTTGGCCGTATCGCCCGTGGTCGCATCAAGCCGAACACCCCGGTGGTTGCCATCGACGCCGACGGCAAGAAGCGCAACGGTCGTATCCTCAAGCTGATGGGTCACCACGGCCTGCACCGCATCGACGTTGAAGAAGCTGCGGCCGGTGACATCGTCTGCATCAGCGGCTTCGAGCAACTGTTCATCTCCGACACCCTGTGCGACCCACTGAACGTCGAAGCGATGAAGCCGTTGACCGTCGACGAGCCAACCGTTTCCATGACCTTCCAGGTCAACGACTCGCCATTCTGCGGTAAAGAAGGCAAGTTCGTGACCAGCCGTAACATCAAGGAACGCCTGGACAAAGAGCTGCTCTACAACGTTGCGCTGCGCGTTGAAGAAGGCGACTCGGCTGACAAGTTCAAGGTCTCCGGCCGTGGTGAGCTGCACCTCTCGGTACTGATCGAAACCATGCGTCGCGAAGGCTTCGAAATGGGCGTGGGCCGTCCTGAAGTGATCATCCGCATGGTTGATGGCGTCAAGCACGAACCGTACGAAAACGTGACCATCGACCTGCCGGAAGAATCCCAGGGCGCGATCATGGAGCAAATGGGCCTGCGTAAAGGCGACCTGACCAACATGGTTCCGGATGGCAAGGGCCGTGTGCGCCTTGAGTACAACATCCCGGCTCGTGGCCTGATCGGTTTCCGTAACGAGTTCCTGACCCTGACCTCCGGTGGCGGCATCCTGACCTCGATCTTCGATCGTTACGACGTGATGAAGTCCGGCGACATGTCCGGCCGTCAGAACGGCGTGCTGGTATCGGTTGCGACCGGCAAGGCATTGACCTACTCGCTGGAAACCCTGCAAGCGCGCGGCAAGCTGTTTGTCGAGCACGGCCAGGATATCTACGAAGGTCAAATCGTCGGCCTGAACAGCCGCGACAACGACCTGGGCGTGAACCCAACCAAAGGCAAGAAGCTCGACAACATGCGTGCTTCGGGCAAAGACGAAACCATCGCCCTGGTTCCGCCGGTCAAGTTCACCCTGGAGCAAGCGCTGGAGTTCGTGCAGGAAGACGAACTGTGCGAAGTGACGCCGAAGTCCATCCGTCTTCGCAAGAAGATCCTGGGCGAAAGCGAGCGTACCCGCGCTGCCAAGAAAAGCGGCAACTGAGTTTCGACTTAGTTAGCAGCTAAAAAAACGCCCCCGGTCGTTAGATCGGGGGCGTTTTTTTATGCCTGGAAGTTATGTGGCGGCTGTCAGGGCCCTATCGCGAGCAAGCTCGCGATGGCGTCGGCTCAGGCACCGCTGAATTATCAAGAGATCAGAACTTATCCAGCGTTCGCGGATTGCGCTCGCGCTCCACTTCCTTGGGCTTGTAGGCACAGTACCCCGGCCGTGGCCCGACCCGCGGATGGTTGCGGCAGGTGTCCGGGCGTTTCTCGTAAATGGTGCACAACCGGCTCTTGCGGTCCAGATAAAGGCAATCGTTGTTGCTCATGCGCTGGAGCGTGAAGATTTCCGACTTCTGGTTGTAGCGCTCGACGATCCCTTCCTTTTGCAGGCGCTTGGCGATGTTCTTCGGCGGGTCGCCCAGTTCGAACTCGTCGACGATGCCGATGCGGATCAGGTCCTTGATCTTGACCTCCACCGGTAGCGTGCAGCAGCTCGACACGCAGGAACCGCACATCGGGGCGGAGTACTTGGCCCAGGTATCGAGTCGGTCGATCTCCGCGGCGGCGATCAGGTTGGGCTTCATCATCACGGTTTACCAGCATGCATCAGGGCGCGCGATCATACCGGGACTGGTGAAATTTTGAACGACCATCCGCCAGTTTTTTTTCATCCCGGCCAAACCCGTCCGGATCGGCACGGCCCCTGCATTCATTCGACCATCCGGCAATTCCATGGCGGCGATTCTCCGACACTCGGGGAAATCCACCGAACCAAGAGCCTGTACCGTCTGTCAGACCGTCTAGGCTCAGACAATTCCATGCTCGTTCGAGGTCTTATCAATGACTCAAGAACCACTTGTTCGCGAAGCTGAAGTTGCCGCATTTCGCGACGCCGTGTTGACCAAACTCACTTATGCCGTTGGCAAGGACCCGGATCATGCGTTTGATCACGATTGGTTCGAAGCCATCGCCCTCGCCGCCCGCGACCACATGGTCGATCACTGGATGGACCACACGCGACAGATCTACCGCAAGGGCCAGAAGCGCGTCTATTACCTCTCCCTGGAATTCCTCATCGGCCGCTTGCTCTACGACAGCCTGAGCAACCTCGGCCTGCTGGACACGGCGCGCGAAGCCCTGACCGAGCTGGGCGTGGACCTGGAGCGCATTCGTCTGCTCGAGCCGGATGCAGCATTGGGCAACGGCGGTCTTGGCCGTTTGGCCGCGTGCTTCATGGAAAGCATGTCGACCCTGGGCATCGCCGGCCATGGCTACGGCATTCGTTATGAACACGGCCTGTTCCGCCAGGCCATCGTCGACGGCTGGCAGCAGGAGCAGACCGAGCATTGGCTGGATTTCGGCAACCCTTGGGAGTTCGAGCGCCCGGAGGTGGTCTACCCGATCGGCTTTGGCGGCAGCGTCGAAACCGTGACCGATGAGGCGGGTAAGACCCGGCAAGTCTGGTCCCCGGCCGAAACCGTGCGGGCCATTGCCTACGACACGCCGGTGGTGGGCTGGCGCGGTGCCAGCGTCAATACCCTGCGCCTGTGGCGCGCCCGCGCTGTGGAAGATTTGCACCTGGAGCGCTTCAACGCCGGCGACCACTTGGGCGCGGTAGCCGAAGTGGCCCGGGCCGAAAGTATTTCCCGCGTGCTGTACCCGGCCGACAGCACCGAGGCTGGCCAGGAACTGCGTCTGCGCCAGGAGTACTTCTTCGTGGCCGCCTCGCTGCAGGACCTGCTGCGTCGCCATCGCAACATGCACACCTCGGTGCTGACCCTGGGCGATCACGCGGCGATCCAGCTCAACGACACTCACCCATCCATTGCCGTGGCCGAACTGATGCGGCAACTGGTGGACGTCTACGACGTGGCGTGGGACGCGGCCTGGCAGATCACCCAGGACACGCTGTCCTACACCAACCACACGTTGCTGCCCGAAGCCCTGGAAACCTGGCCGGTGGGGCTGATGGAGCGCATGTTGCCCCGGCACATGCAGATCATCTACCTGATCAACGCCCAGCACATCGATTCACTGCGGGCCAAGGGTGTGCACGATTTCGATGTGCTGCGTTCGGTTTCGCTGATCGAAGAGGACAATGGTCGCCGGGTGCGCATGGGCAACCTGGCGTTCCTCGGTTCCCACAGCGTCAACGGCGTGTCCGGGTTGCATACCCAGTTGATGCGCAGCACGGTGTTTTCCGAGCTGCACAAACTCTATCCGGAGCGGATCAACAACAAGACCAACGGCATCACTTTCCGCCGCTGGCTGTTCCAGGCCAACGCCGAATTGACCTCGATGATGGTCGATGCCCTCGGCCCGAGCGTGCTCGACAACCCCGAGGAGCGCTTGATCGAGCTGGAGCCGTTTGCCGACAAGCCAGCGTTTCGCAAGCTGTTCGCCGAGCAGCGCCTGCACAGCAAGAAGGCCCTGGCTTATCTGATCCACGAGCGCCTGGGCATCGCTGTGAACCCGGCGGCGATGTTCGACGTGCAGGTCAAGCGGATCCACGAGTACAAGCGCCAGTTGCTCAACTTGATGCACACTGTGGCGCTGTACCAGGCGATTCGCGCCGAGCCGGAGGTGGACTGGGTGCCGCGGGTGAAGATCTTCGCCGGCAAGGCCGCTGCCAGTTACCACCAGGCCAAGCTGATCATCAAGCTGACCAACGACATCGCCCGGGTGGTGAACAACGACCCGACCGTGCGCGGCTTGCTCAAAGTGGTGTTCCTGCCCAACTACAATGTCAGCCTGGCCGAAAGCATCATTCCGGCGGCGGACCTGTCGGAGCAGATCTCCACGGCCGGTTTCGAAGCGTCGGGCACCAGCAACATGAAGTTCGGCCTCAACGGCGCACTGACCATCGGTACCATGGACGGCGCCAACGTGGAGATGCATGAGCGCGTCGGCGGTGAGCACATGTTCATCTTCGGTCTGACCGCCGAGCAGGTGGAGGCCCGCAAGCAAAACGGTGAGTTCAGCGCCGCGCCGGACATCGCCGCGTCCCATCGGCTCAACGACGTGCTGCAGGCGATTCGCGGCGGAGTGTTTTCGCCGGATGATCCGATGCGCTACGCCGGGCTCGTGGACTCGTTGGTCGATTACGACCGCTTCCTGGTCTGCGCCGACTTCGACTCGTACTGGAACGCCCAGGCCAAGGTCGAAGAGCGTTGGCACGACTCCAAGCAATGGTGGCGTTCGGCGGTGCTCAACACCGCGCGCATGGGCTGGTTCTCCTCGGACCGGACCATTCGTGAGTACGCCACCGATATCTGGAAAGCCCTGGAGTAGCATTTACTGTAAGAAATGTGAGCGAAGCCCAACGGCGGTTGGGCTTCGTCGATATACTAGGCGCCAGTTTCGCCGGGCTGTGTAGCCGGGCTCAGCACTGGAAGTGCCAACAATCCAATGTGGGAGCGAGCTTGCTCGCGATAGCTTTAGGTGTCTGTCATGCCGCTATCGCGAGCAAGCTCGCTCCCACAGGGTTTGGGGGTTCCACTAGACTGATCCAGGCACCGCATCACCCCGGTTACGCCCGCAACGGGCCGCTTAGGGATATCGACCATGCAATGGATCTTGACGCTGTTGGGCCTGGCACTCGGCTGGGTGGTGGACGAGTCGTTCGCCGATGCGCTGATAGGCGCTTTGGTGGGGCTTGGCATCGCCCAGGCGTTTCGATTGGGGCGCCTGGGTGTCCAGGCGGCCAAGCAACAGATCTTGTTGCAAGAGGCCCAGCAGAGCTTGCTCACGTTGGAGGGCCGCCTGGCGGTACTCGAACGCGGCAAGGTGGCCGAACCGAGTGATCCGGCCCCGGTGCCCGAGGTTGTCGCGCCTCAGGCCGCGAAGCCCGCGACGCGCACCGAACCGGAGCTCGTCTGGGAACTACCGTCAGACCTCGAACCCGCACCCGCTATGGCCACCCAGGCCAGCCAGCCGTTGCCCGATGACATTTGGAAGCCCGCACCAGAGACGTCCAGTCGACGTGCCGAGCGTGATTTTGCCCCTTTGCCTCTGGAACCAGTGATTGCGGAGCCGGCGGTCCCGCGTGGTCCGAATCTGTTCGACCGCGCCATCATCGGCGCGCGCAACTGGCTGTTCGGCGGCAACACGGTACTGCGGGTCGGCGTGGTGCTGTTGTTCCTCGGCCTGGCGTTTTTGCTGCGCTATGCCACCGAAGGCATGGTGGTGCCGATCGAGTTGCGTTACGCCGGCGTCGCGGCCAGTGCGTTGGGCCTGTTGGGCCTGGGCTGGTGGTTGCGCCAACGCAACAGTAACTATGCGCTTATGCTCCAGGGGACTGGCATCGCGGTGCTGTACCTGACGGTGTTCGCGGCCATGCGCCTGCATCCGTTGCTCGACTCCAAGGCGGCCCTGGGCTTGCTGGTGGCGGTGACAGTGTTCTCGGCAATCCTGGCGATTACCCAGAACGCCCTGGGCCTGGCCGCGGCTGCGGCGCTGGGCGGGTTTGCCGCGCCGATCCTGACTTCCACTGGCAGCGGCAACCACGTCGCCCTGTTCAGCTATTTCATCCTGCTCAATGCCGGCATCCTCGCGATTGCCTGGTTCAAGGCCTGGCGCCTGCTCAACCTGATCGGCTTTGTCGGCACCTTCGGTATTGGTTTCGCCTGGGGCATGCGTTCCTACACACCGGAGCTGCTTTGGAGTACCGAGCCGTTCCTGATTCTGTTCTTCCTTATCTACCTGGTGATTGGCTTGCTGTTCACCCGGCGCAAGCTGCTGGAAATGACCGACGCCCCCGAAGAGGGCAGCCGCGACGCGTTGTTGCGCTGGTCGGCGCGCAAAGGCGATTACGTCGACGGCACGATGCTGTTCGCCCCGCCGCTGGTGGGCTTCGGCTTGCAGTTCGCGTTGGTGCAGCACCTGGAGTTCGCCGCTGCCTTCAGCGCCCTGGCCCTGGGCATGATCTACATGGGCCTGGCACGGCTATTGATGGGCGGCCGCGCCTTGTTGCTGGCGGAAACCTGCCTGGCCCTGGGGGTGATTTTTTCCAGCCTGGCGATTCCCTTGGGGCTCGACGCCCGTTGGACCGCCGCGGCCTGGGCCGTGGAGGGCGCGGGGATTTTCTGGTTGGGCCTGCGTCAGCAACGACCTTTCGCACGAGCCTTTGCTTTGTTGCTGCAATTGGGTTCGGCGCTGGCCTTCCTCAGCGAATTGCGATCTGGCGAAAGCAGCCTGCTCGACGGCTCACCGTTGGGGGCGTTGATGCTCGGCGGCGCTTTGTTGTTCACGTTCTACCAACTGCGCAAGGCAGCCCCTGAACACACGGCGGCTTGGGAGCGCCAAGGCCTGCCGGTGCTGGCAGTGCTGGGTTTGAGTTTCCTCTATCTGCTGGCACCGTTGTTCTTCTTCACTCACGGCACGGCCATCGCCTGGGCCTTGGCCGGATTGGCGACGTTGTTTGTCGGCCTGCGCCTGCAATCGCGCAGTTTCCTGTTCACGGCGTTCGCGGTGCAATTGCTCGGCGGAGCCCTGTTCCTGTTGCGCTTGAAAGGTGCCGAGGGCGATTCGGCGGCGGTGTTCAGCGCGGGCTGGAGCGGTTTGCTCAGTGCTTCTCTGATCGGTCTGGCGTTGATCGGCGGCATGTTGCTGGCGGCGCGCGACGATATGGTGCGCAACGATGTCCGGTTGCTGCGCGGCTTGTCGGTGGTGCTGCTGGCGGGGCTGGTGCTGATCAACCTCGCGGTGCTGTTCGTCCTGCCCTGGCAAACCGCGAGTGGTGTGTGGGCGGCCAGCGGGCTGTTGATCATCTGGCTGAGCCTGTACCTGAAGCAGCGCGTGAGCTTTGTCTTCGGCCTGCTGCTGCAACTGCTCGGCGGCGCGTCGTTCCTGATGGCGGGGCCAGCACTGTTGGGGCCGCTCAACGCCGAGGGACTGCGACCGCTGGCCCATAGCGGGTTCTGGACGCCGCTGGTGCTGGGGCTGGCAGCGCTGGTGGGCGCATGGCGCCTGCAACGGGCGCACGCGGCGCAGGAGCTGGACGCCTTGAGCTTGCAGCGCCTGTCCGAGCTATTGCTGATCTGGGGCGCGGGTTGGTGGGCGCTGGCGTGGGTCAGCGAAGTGCTGCGTTTTACCCCGGAGAACCTGCAAGGCAGCTTGCTGTTGTTGGTCGCGGCCATCAGCGTGGCGGTGTGGAGCCTTTTGTCGCTGCGGTTGAAATGGCCGGCGCTGGGGCTGCTGTGCACCTTGCTGATTCCGGCGGCGGGTTGCGTGCTGGTGGCGACGTGGCACAGCCACTATCATCCGGCCGCGAATTTCGGCTGGCTGGCCTGGCTGGCGGTATTTGCCGTGCACTTCCTCTCGCTCAAGCGCCTGGCACCGATGCTGCCGGCCCCGGCGCGCAGTACGGCCCATGTGCTCGGTTGCTGGTTGCTGATGGCGGTGTTGATGCTGGAGTTGCGTTACGGTCTGCTATTGCTGTCCGAGCAGTACAACGCTTGGCGCTGGCTGGCCTGGGCGATCCTGCCAGGCCTTTACCTGGTGCTGATGGCCACGCCGCGTGCATTGCCGTGGCCGGTATCGGCCCAACCGCGCGAGTACCGTGTCTATGCGGCGGCGCCCATGGCGCTGTTGATGCTCGGTTGGTTCTGGCTGACCAACACCTTCAGCGATGGCAACTCAGAGCCGCTGCCTTATGTGCCGTTGCTCAACCCCTTGGAGCTGGGCCTGCTGTTCGCCTTGTTCGGTATCTATGTGTGGGCTCGCAACGCCGTGGAGCAATCGACGAATGGCTGGAATCGCGTCGGGCACATCGCCCAGTTGATCGCCGGTGTGTCGCTGTTCGCGTTCTTCACCGCCCTGGTGATGCGCACGGCCCACCAGTGGATGGGGGTGCCCTACGCGCTGGACGCGCTGCTCGAGTCGATGTTCGTGCAGGCCGGGTTGTCCATTGTCTGGACCTTGATCGCCCTGGGGCTGATGATCGGTGGGCATTTACGCCATCGCCGTGAAGTGTGGCTGATCGGCGCGGCATTGATCGCCGTGGTCGTGGCCAAGCTGTTCTTTGTCGAATTGAGTAACCGTGGCGGTCTGGCGCGGATCGTGTCGTTTATCGGCGTGGGGGTATTGCTATTGGTGGTGGGCTACTTCGCGCCGCTGCCACCCAAGCGTCCAGAGACGGTCGCCCAGGATGAGCCGCCTATGCCTGTCAGTGAGGGAGTGTCATCTTGAGTCGCAAGTTGAATCGGATCGGGCTGGGTGTGGTCGGATTGTGGGTGGCGTTGTCGGCTACGGCCCAGGAGCAACCGGCGGATTTCGCCCATCAAGTGCCGTTGGCCCTGAGCGGCGAAGGGCCGTGGTATCGCCTCCCGTTGCCGCTGGACGTGCAGTTGCAGGCGCGGCAGACCGACCTGAGCGATCTGCGGGTCTTCAACGCGGCCGGCCAGGCCCAGGCCTACGCCCTGGTCCGTGAGTCGGCCCAGAGCCGGGAAAACCGCACTCTCACCGACGTGAAGTGGTTCCCGCTGTACAACGCTGCCGATGACAATGAGCGCGCGCCCAGTGTGCGGGTGCAATCGAACGCCAACGGCACCTTGGTGGAAGTCCAACCCTCCAGCCGGCTCGAAGCTGGGGAGGAGGAGCTGCGTGGCTGGTTGTTGGATGCCAGTGCGATCAAGGCGCCGTTGCAGCAGTTGGTCCTCGACTGGACCAGTGAGCGCGACGGCTTCCAGCGGTTCACCATCGAAGCCAGTGATGACTTGCAACACTGGCAGTCGTGGGGTGAAGGCCAGGTGGCGCGCTTGACCTTTGCCGATGAGCGAGTCGAGCAGCATGAAGTGAGCTTGCCGGGGCAATCGGCGCGTTACCTGCGATTGTTGTGGGATTCGCCATCCTCCGCGCCGATCCTGACCGCGGCCCAGTTGCAAAGCGCCAGCCGCGAAAGCCTGCCGTTGCCGCTGGCCTGGTCGCAGCCGTTGGCCGGCAGCACCACGAAGGCCGGTGAATACACCTGGCAGTTGCCCATGGGGCTGAACATCGAGCAGGTGCAGGTCGAGCTGGGCCAGGCCAACAGCCTGGCGCCGGTGACCCTGGCCGGTCGCCGTGAAAGCAGCCATCCGTGGCAACCGCTGGGCAGTGGCTTGCTCTATCGCCTGACCCAGAACGGTCAGGATGTGCTGCAAAACCAATTGCAACTGTCCGGCCAGACCGTGCAGCAATTGAAATTGACCGTGGACGAGCGTGGCGGTGGCCTGGGTAGCGAAGCCCCGGCCCTGCGCTTTGCCGTGCGTCCGACGCAGGTGGTGTTCCTGGCGCGCGGCGAAGGGCCTTACCGTCTGGCCCTGGGCAGCGCGACAGTGAAAGCGGCCAGCTTGCCCTTGACCACGCTGGTGCCCGATTACAAACCGTCGCGCCTGGCGACGCTGGGTACGGCGACCGTGAACGGCGCGGCCACGTCAACTCCGGTTGCGGCCACGGCAGCCACGCCTGCGACGGTCGGGACCAACTGGAAGAAAATCGGCTTGTGGGCGGTGCTGCTGCTCAGCGTACTGTTCCTCGCGGCGATGGCGTTCAGCTTGCTGCGCAAGCCACCGGTCAAGGGTTGAGGTGAATTCATCGCGAGCAAGCTCGCTCCCACAGTAGGCCGCGTTCGTCGAAACAACTCGGTCAACTGCGGGAGCGAGCTTGCTCGCGATTCGGTCTCCCAGCGACCCAAAATCCACAAGCGAGCCGCCACCCCGTGAACTCAATCCGCCATTCCCCGTCTCATAGGAGGAATTAAGTCCCGACTCGCGCTAAACTGCGCTGGTTTTTCCGTCCCCTATTCTTCGGAGCCGTCCATGTCCCGCGTTACCTTGAGTCGCTATTTGATTGAGCAGACCCGCAGCAACAACACCCCTGCCGATCTGCGCTTTTTGATCGAAGTGGTGGCGCGTGCGTGCAAGGAAATCAGCCACGCCGTCTCCAAAGGCGCGCTGGGTGGTGTCCTGGGCAGCATGGGCACCGAAAACGTGCAGGGCGAAGTGCAGAAGAAGCTCGACGTGCTGTCCAACGAAATCCTGCTCGAAGCCAACGAATGGGGTGGTCACCTGGCCGGCATGGCGTCCGAGGAAATGGACAATGCCTACCAGATCCCGGGCAAATACCCCAAGGGTGCCTACCTGCTGGTGTTCGACCCACTGGACGGTTCGTCGAACATCGACATCAACGCGCCGGTCGGCACCATCTTCTCGGTACTGCGTTGCCCCAACGAATACCTGAGCCAGAACGAAGCCTTGAATGAAAAGGCCTTCCTGCAGCCAGGCACCGAACAGGTTGCCGCCGGTTATGCCATCTATGGCCCTCAGACCATGCTGGTGCTGACCCTGGGCGACGGCGTCAAAGGCTTCACCCTGGACCGCGAGATGGGCAGCTTCGTATTGACCCACGAAGACATCACCATTCCTGAAACCACCCAGGAATTCGCCATCAACATGTCCAACCAGCGTCACTGGGAAGCTCCGGTAAAACGCTACGTCGAAGAATTGCTGGCCGGCGAAGAAGGCCCGCTGAAGAAGAACTACAACATGCGCTGGGTCGCCGCGATGGTGGCCGATGTGCACCGTATCCTGACCCGTGGCGGTCTGTTCATGTACCCGCGCGACAGCCGCGAGCCGTCCAAGCCGGGCAAACTGCGCCTGATGTACGAAGCCAACCCGATGTCGTTCCTGGTGGAACAGGCGGGCGGCGCTTCCACCGACGGCCACCAGCGCATCCTTGATATCAAGCCCGACGGCCTGCACCAGCGCGTGGCCGTGTTCCTCGGCTCGAAGGAAGAAGTGGCGCGCGTTACGGCCTACCACAAGGAATAAATCATGGCCGAGCCCTGGCAGCCGTTGCTCGATTGGTGGTTTGGTTCAGCCAAGACACCGGACGAAATATCGGCTGACAGAGGCAAGCTGTGGTTCGGAAAACGCCATGATCGCCAGGCCAACGAGCGCTTCGGCGATCAGGTCGAGCTGGCGCTGGCTGGCGAATTGTCCGACTGGGCGCAACGCCCGGAAGGTTGGCTGGCCCTGGTGCTGCTCCTCGACCAACTCCCGCGAATGATCTTTCGCGACACCCCCAAAGCCTTCTCCGGTGACCTGCGCGCCCAAGCGCTGGTAGCCCAGGGCATGGCAGCGGGTTTCGACCGGCAACTCAAACCGATCCAGCGCGTATTCATCTACCTCGTGCTCGAACACTGCGAAAACCTCGCGGTACAGAACGAGGCCGTGTCGCGCTTCATCGACCTGGTTCGAGAGCAACCGGAGGCGCAGCGGGCGGTGTTTGAAGACAACCTGGATTATGCCGAGCGGCACCAGAAGATCATTGCGCGGTTTGGACGGTTTCCCCATCGCAATGCGGTGTTGGGGCGCGAGTCCACGGCTGAGGAAATGGAATTTTTGAACAGGCCTGGGTCCAGGTTCTGATTCTTTCGGTGTAGCTGACGCCGCTATCGCGAGCAAGCTCGCTCCCACATTTGACCCCGTTCGCAATCATTAATGTGGGAGCGAGCTTGCTCGCGACGGGGGCAGTCCAGGCACTAGATCCGGAAACTACCCACCAACTGCTTCAACCGCGCCGCCTGCTGCTCAAGATCGGCACAGGCGCGCAAGGTGGCTTGCAGGTTTTCCACGCCTTCCTGGTTCAGGGTGTTGATCTCGGTGATGTCGACGTTGATCGACTCCACCACGGCGGTTTGTTCTTCGGTGGCGGTGGCCACGGACTGGTTCATGCCGTCGATTTCACCAATACGCTGGGTCACGCTGCCCAGGCGTTCGCCGGCCTGGTTGGCGATGCCGACGCTGCTTTCGCTCTGGCGCTGGCTGTCGGTCATGGTCAGCACCGCTTCCCGGGCGCCAACTTGCAGTTCTTCGATCATCTTCTGCACTTGCTGCGCCGAATCCTGGGTGCGGTGGGCCAGGTTGCGCACTTCATCGGCGACCACCGCGAAGCCGCGCCCGGCTTCACCGGCACGGGCCGCTTCGATGGCGGCGTTGAGGGCGAGCAGGTTGGTCTGCTGGGAAATACTGGTGATCACCTCAAGAATCTGGCCGATGTTCACCGTGTTGCTGTTCAGGACTTCGATGTTGCCGCACGAATCGCTGATCTTGGCCGACAACTGCTGCATGGCCGCGATGGTTTTATCCACCACGTGCTGGCCATCTTCAGCCAGGCTGCGTGCATCGCTGGAATGCTGCGAGGCGAGGGCGGCGTTCTGGGCGATTTCCTGGGCGGCGGCACCGAGCTGGTTGATGGCCGCGGCTACGCTGCTGGTGCGTGAAGCCTGCTGGTCGGAGTTGAACATCGACGAGTTGGACGCGCTGACCACGCGCAGGGCGACTTCGTTGACCTGGCCGGTGGCCGAGGCCACTTCACGGATCGAGGTATGAATGCGTTCGACAAAGCGGTTGAATGAAGTCCCCAGCGCACCGAATTCATCGTGGCCGTGGATGACCAGGCGCCGGGTCAGGTCGCCTTCGCCTTCGGCGATGTCGTGCATGGCGCGGCCCATGGTCAGCAGCGGTTGCATCAGCACGCGGATCAACATGCCGAGCAGGGCGATGATGAACACCACGGCGATGACCATGGCGATCAGCGCCGAAGTACGGAACTCACTGAGCATCGCCAGCGCGGTGTCCTTGTCGAGCACCAGCGCCACGTACCAGTCGGCTCCCGGCACGCCGTTGACGTGGGTGAAGGAGATGAATTGGGTTTTGCCGTCGAGGTCGACTTCTTTCACGCCCGGGCTGATTTGAGGCGCGCCGTTAGGGTAGGCCTCGGCCAGGGTCTTGAGCACGCGCTTGCTGTCGGGGTGGATCAGGATCTTGCCGTCGGCACTGACGATGAACGCGTGGCCGTGGCCGCCGAAGTTCAGCGAATTGATGATGGCGCTGACGCTGGACAGGTCGATGTCCGCACCGGCCACGCCGATCATCTGGTTCTGGTGCTGCACCGGGGTGGCGACGGTGATCACCAGCTTGCCCGACGAGGCGGCGATGTAGGGTTCGGTGACGATGGTTTGCTGTGCGCTGTTGGCGGCCTTGTACCAGCCACGGGCGCGCGGGTCGTAATCGGCAGCGCGATTGCCGGCCGGTACCGAAAACATCACGCCGTCGGTGCCACCAAAATAACTGAGCTGGAAATTGCTGGTGTAGGCCGGCAAGCCCACGGCGCGCTTGAGGCTGTCGGCACTGCTGCCGTCCACGGCAATCTGCTGGGCCAGCGATTGCAGCAACTGGATGCGACCGTCGACCCACGACTGGATGTTGCGACTGGTCAGGCTGCCGAGTTCCTGCATGGAGGTTTCGGTGCTGGCGTTCAAGCTCTGGCGTTGACGATAGTCGTTGAACAGGATGAAACAGGCGAATGCAACGGCCACCACGAGGGCGGCAGCCAACAGGATTTTATGGCTGAATTTCATGTTTCTGGTCATTAATAACACTACCGCGGAGGGACGGGTCAGGACGGGCTGTCAATTTGCCATAACGCGTTCCTTTGCGCTGTTTCTTTTTATCGGCGTGCCAGAGCGCCCCATCAGCCGGTAGCGGTTCAATTCCGACGAAATGCACGACGCTGTCACAAAGTGAGTGTTTCACCGCTGAAACACCAGGCCAGACCCAATAAATACCGGGGGTGTCGGGGAACCAGATAGGGGTTTTCTCTTCTAAGCTTCTGGTTGGCACCTGCCACCCCCCTTCCGTTCCAGGAGTACACCATGTCGCTGCGATCTATCGCCTTGTTGTTTGTGTGTGTCGTATTGACTGCATGCAGCAAGGTCAACCAGGAAAACTATTCGAAGCTGTCGGCTGGCATGCCCAAGTCCGAAGTCGAAACGTTACTGGGGAAACCGACCGATTGCTCGGGCGCGCTCGGCATGTCCAGTTGCACCTGGGGCGACCAGAAAAGCTTTATCAGCGTGCAGTACGCCGGTGACAAAGTGTTGATGTTTTCCGGCCAAGGCCTGAAGTAAACCGGGGATGGTGGCCAGTATGGTTAGTTCGTCAGTTCTACTTCGGCGCCAGAAGTAGAACTGACGAACTAACCATGCTGGCCACAGTGCCCGCGGGAGAAAAATAATGATGCGGTTAGTTTTTGTGCTTTTGGCTGGCCTGATTTTGGCTGGCTGTGCCACTTCTGGCGAAGATCCGCTGGCACCCAAGACGGTCAACAGCGTCAATCTCAAACGCTACCAAGGCACCTGGTATGAGTTGGCCCGCCTGCCCATGTATTTCCAGCGCAATTGCGCGCAATCGGAAGCTCACTACACCCTCAAGCCAGACGGCAACGTGGGCGTGCTCAATCGCTGCCTGACCTCGGACTGGCAGTGGGAAGAAGCCAGGGGCACCGCCACGCCGCAGGTGCCGGGCAAGACCGACAAGCTCTGGGTCGAGTTCGACAACTGGTTTTCGCGGATCGTGCCGGGCGTGGCGAAAGGGCAATACTGGGTGTTGTACGTCAGCGATGACTACAAGACCGCCATCGTCGGCGACCCAAGCCGTCGTTACATGTGGCTGCTGTCCCGTACGCCGACCGTCAATAGCGTCGTGCGCGAGGAACTGCTGAGCATGGCACGCCAGCAGGGCTATGACACGACACGACTGATCTGGCGCGCGTCGGATCGGCAGATGGCCAAGACTTCGGACTGACTGCCTGCAAGTATTCAATGTGGGAGCGGGCTTGCTCGCGAATTCGGTGTATCAGCCGACATAATCGTTAGCTGACAAACCGCCTTCGCGAGCAAGCCCGCTCCCACACTTTTTATCTGCGTCAGCCTAAGAGCTCGCGCAAGACCTGGGTAAACGCGCGGGCGCTTTGCTCTTCGCCGGCATGCCGCCCATCGCGCACCACCCACCGGCCGCCGACCATCACATCGCGTACCTGGCGATCGCCACCGGCAAACAGCCAGCGATTGAGGATTGCGTCGCCCTGGGCCGTGGCCAAATATGGATCGCTGCCATCGAGAACCAGCCAGTCGGCGCGCTTGCCGATGTCGAGGGCGCCGATCGGTTGCCCCAGGGCCTGGGCGCCGCCTTCCAGCGCCGCATCGAACAAGGTGCGACCGACCATAGGCTGATCCGCCCGATACAAGCGGTTGCGCCGTTGATCCCGCAGGCGCTGGCCATATTCCAGCCAGCGCAATTCTTCGACCACGCTCAGCGAGGCATGGCTGTCAGAGCCGATTCCCAGGCGCCCGCCCTGGGCGAGGAAATCCACGGCGGGGAAAATCCCGTCCCCCAGGTTGGCTTCGGTGGTCAGGCACAGGCCGGCAATCGCCCGGCTCCTGGCCATGAGGCTGACTTCCTGGGCGTTGGCGTGGGTAGCGTGGACCAGGCACCAGCGCTGGTCGACTTCGGTGTTTTCGTACAGCCATTGCAGCGGACGGGCGCCGCTCCAGCTCAGACAGTCGTCGACTTCCTTCTGCTGCTCGGCAATGTGAATGTGCACCGGGCACTCGCGGTCACTGGCGGCCAGCACATCCTGGATCTGCCCGGGCGTCACGGCACGCAGCGAGTGGAAGCACAGACCCAGCGCCTGGGACGGCTGCCCGGCCAGGGTCGGCTGCAAGCGCGACTGAAGCTTCAAGTAGTTTTCGGTGCTGTTGATGAACCGGCGTTGCCCGTCATTGGGCGCCTGGCCACCAAACCCCGAGTGGCTGTAAAGCACCGGCAGCAGCGTCAGGCCGATGCCAGCAGCGCTGGCGGCGTGGCTGATGCGCAGGGCCAGCTCCGCCGGGTCGGCGTAGGGCGCGCCATCGGTGTCGTGGTGCACATAGTGGAATTCGGCGACCGAGGTGTAGCCGGCTTTGAGCATTTCGATGTACAGCTGGCGGGCAATGATGCCGAGTTGGTCGGGACTGATTTTTCCGACGAGGCGGTACATCAAGTCGCGCCATGTCCAGAAACTGTCGTTGGGATTGCCCGCCACTTCCGCCAGCCCGGCCATGGCCCGTTGGAAGGCATGGGAGTGCAGGTTCGGCATACCCGGCAACAGCGGGCCGCCCAGCCGTTCGGCGCCGTCTGCGTGGGAACCGGCCTGGATATGGGTCAGGACGCCTTCGGCATCGACCTCAAGACGTACATCATGGGCCCATCCACTAGGCAGCAGCGCGCGTTCGGCAAAGAAGGCGGACATGGTTCAACCTCATCGTGCGTAATTTGTATATACATATACAGACGTTTGCCTGGCCGGTAAACTCCGGCAAGCTAGCATTCTTATCCGCAGAACAAGGAACCGCCGTGTCGACTCCGCCTGCCAAACCGCCGCTGGCCGCAAACATGGGTGACAGTCCGGCACCCCTGTACGCCCGCGTCAAACAGATGATCACCCAGCAGATCGACAGTGGAAACTGGCCGCCGCATTACCGCGTGCCGTCGGAAAGCGAACTGGTCAGCCAACTGGGCTTCAGTCGCATGACCATCAACCGTGCGCTGCGGGAAATGACCGCCGACGGCCTGTTGGTGCGCATGCAGGGTGTCGGCACCTTCGTGGCCGAGCCCAAGAGCCAGTCCGCGTTGTTCGAAGTGCATAACATCGCCGACGAAATCGCCTCCCGCGGTCATCGCCACACGTGCAAGGTCATCACCCTGGAAGAAGAGGCGGCCGGTTCCGAGCGGGCACTGGCCCTGGATATGCGCGAAGGCCAGAAAGTGTTCCATTCGCTGATCGTGCATTTCGAGAACGACATCCCCGTGCAAATCGAGGACCGTTTCGTCAACGCGCTGGTGGCGCCTGACTACCTCAAGCAGGACTTCACCGTGCAAACGCCCTACGCCTATCTGAACCAGGTCGCGCCGCTGACCGAGGGCGAGCATGTGGTCGAGGCGATCCTGGCCGAGCCGAGTGAATGCAAGCTGTTGCAGATCGAAAGGGGCGAGCCGTGTCTATTGATCCGCCGCCGTACCTGGTCCGGGCGCCAGCCGGTGACCGCTGCGCGCCTGATCCATCCGGGTTCCCGTCACAGTCTGGAAGGGCGCTTTCATAAATGAGCCATTTGAAGGTTTTACGCGCGACAGACTACCCACGCATGCCGTGGAAAAACGGTGGCGGCAGCACCGAAGAAATCACTCGCGATGCCGGCACCGGCCTGGAAGGTTTCGGCTGGCGGCTGTCGATTGCCGACATCGGTGAGTCGGGTGGTTTCTCCACCTTCGCCGGTTACGAGCGGGTCATCAGTGTCTTGCAGGGGAGCGGCATGACGCTGAACGTCGATGGCCAGGCCACGCGACCTCTGCATCCGCTGGACCCTTTTGCATTCAGCGGCGAGAGCCATGTGTTTTGCACGCTGCTGGGTGGACCGATTCGTGACTTCAACCTGATCTACGCGCCGCAACGTTACCGGGCGCGGTTGCAGTGGTTGGGCGGCCAGCAGCGGTTTTTCAGTGACGCGGAAACGCTGCTGGTGTTCAGTGCCGCCCCGGGACTGGCTATCAAGATTGGTGAGTCCGCTGTGGACTTGGGTCTCTACGACTGTTTGCAACTGAGCGGTAACACCGGGTTGGTGGATGTCTCCACTCACGGTCAATGCTGCGTGATTGAGTTGACGGCCCATTGATTTCCGGCTAACACACTC
>NZ_JBAMDJ010000023.1:0-105979 GCF_036961705.1 Pseudomonas sp. 3JA | reverse complement strand
CAATTCTGTCACATCAGTCAAAAAGCCCCGCAAACACAGAGGCCGGCGCCCAAGGGCGCCGGCCTCTTCACTTACCGGTTACAAGCTGGGGAACGCAAACTGCGAAGCCTCATGGCTGGCACGCTGCGGCCAACGCTGGGTAATCGCTTTGCGACGGGTATAGAAACGCACGCCGTCCGGGCCGTAGGCGTGCAGGTCGCCGAACAGTGAGCGCTTCCAGCCGCCAAAGCTGTGATAGGCAACCGGCACCGGTAATGGAACGTTGACGCCCACCATGCCGACTTCAATCTCATCGCAGAACAACCGCGCCGCCTCGCCATCGCGGGTAAAGATGCAGGTGCCGTTGCCATACTCATGATCGTTGATCAACTGCATCGCCTCTTCCAGGCTGTTGACCCGGACGATGCACAGCACCGGCCCAAAGATCTCTTCCTTGTAGATGCGCATCTCGGGGGTCACACGATCGAACAGGCAGCCACCGAGGAAGAAGCCCTCCTCATGACCCGTCACACTCAAGCCGCGACCATCGACAATCAGCGAGGCACCCGCCGCCACACCCTCTTCTATATAGCCACTGACCTTGTCCCGGTGCTGCCCCGTCACCAACGGCCCCATGTCCAGCCCACAGGATGTACCGGCGCCAATCTTCAGCGCCTTGATCTGCGGCACCAGCTTGGACACCAGCGCATCCGCCACCTGGTCGCCGACACACACCGCCACCGAAATCGCCATGCAACGTTCGCCGCACGAACCGTAGGCCGCGCCCATCAGTGCGCTGACGGCATTGTCCAGATCGGCATCCGGCATCAGCACCGCATGGTTCTTCGCCCCGCCCAGTGCCTGGACGCGTTTGCCACGTCGAGTGCCCTCGGCATAGATGTATTCGGCAATCGGCGTCGAACCGACAAAACTCAATGCCTTCACTTCCGGCGCTTCGATCAGTGCGTCCACGGCGACCTTGTCGCCATGCACAACGCTCAACACACCTTTGGGCAAACCGGCTTCCAACAGCAACTGGGCGATCAGCAATGTCGAACTTGGGTCGCGCTCGGATGGTTTGAGGATGAAGCAGTTGCCGCAAACGATCGCCAGCGGATACATCCACAGCGGCACCATCGCCGGAAAGTTGAACGGCGTGATGCCCGCCACCACGCCCAGAGGCTGAAAGTCTGACCAGGCGTCGATGTTCGGTCCTACGTTACGGCTGTATTCGCCCTTCAGGATTTCCGGCGCTGCGCAGGCGAATTCGACGTTCTCGATGCCACGCTTGAGCTCACCGGCCGCGTCTTCCAGTGTCTTGCCGTGTTCTTCACTGATCAACTGGGCGATACGCGACTCGTTTTGCTCCAGCAATTGCTTGAAACGAAACATCACCTGCGCACGCTTGGCCGCAGGTGTATTGCGCCAAGCCGGGAAAGCCGCCTTCGCGGCGTCGATGGCCTGCTGGATGGTCGCGCGATCAGCCAACGGTACTTTATGGATGGCCTGGCCAGTGGAAGGGTTGAACACATCGGCGGTGCGAGCGCTGTCGCTCAGCAGTTCGCCATTGATCAAATGCGGGATGAGGCTCATGGGGACTCCAGAATTATCCACAGGCGCCCGTGAACGGACGCCTGTTATTGAAAGCTATATGGAAGAACGGATCAGTCGAGCTTGTTCAGCACTTCACCGACCGCGTCGAACAGGCGATCCAGGTCCTGCGGCTTGCTGTTGAACGTCGGCCCGAACTGCAGGGTGTCGCCGCCGAACCGCACATAGAACCCGGCTTTCCACAACGCCATGCCGGCCTCGAATGGACGCACGATGGCATCGCCGTCGCGCCCGGCGATCTGGATCGCGCCGGCCAGGCCATAGTTACGAATGTCGATGACGTTCTTCGCGCCCTTCAAACCGTGCAACGCGTTCTCGAAATGCGGGGCAATTTCGGCCACGCTCTGTACCAGGTTTTCCTTCTGCAGCAGGTCCAGCGCCGCCAGGCCCGCCGCGCAGGCCACCGGGTGAGCCGAGTAGGTGTAGCCGTGGGGAAACTCCACCGCGTACTCAGGTGTCGGCTGGTTCATGAACGTCTGGTAGATCTCGGAGCTGGCAATCACTGCGCCCATGGGGATCGCGCCATTGGTGACTTGCTTGGCGATGCACATCAGGTCGGGGGTCACACCAAAGCTGTCGGCACCGAACATCGAACCGGTGCGGCCGAAACCGGTGATCACTTCGTCGAACACCAGCAGGATGCTGTGCTGGTCGCAGATTTCCCGCAGACGCTTGAGATAACCCTCTGGCGGAACCAGCACGCCAGCCGAGCCGGCCATCGGTTCGACGAACACCGCCGCGATGTTGGAAGCATCGTGCAGCTCGATCAGCTTCAACAGCTCATCGGCCAAGGCGATGCCACCCTCTTTTGGCATGCCACGGGAATAGGCATTGCTGGCCAGCAAGGTGTGCGGCAAGTGGTCGACGTCCATCATGGCCTGGCCGAACAGTTTGCGGTTGCCGTTGACACCGCCGAGGCTGGTGCCCGCGATGTTCACGCCGTGATAGCCACGAGCACGACCAATCATCTTGGTCTTGGTCGCCTGCCCCTTGAGACGCCAGTAGGCGCGGACCATCTTCACCGCCGTATCCGCGCACTCGGAGCCGGAGTCGGTAAAGAACACATGATTGAGATTGCCCGGGGTCAGGCTGGTGATTTTTTCCGCCAGTTGGAACGACAGCGGATGGCCATACTGGAACCCCGGCGAGTAATCGAGGGTGCCCAGCTGCTTGGCGACCGCTTCCTGGATTTCCTTGCGGGTGTGCCCGGCGCCGCATGTCCACAGGCCCGACAACGAGTCGTACACCTTGCGCCCCTTGTCATCCACTAGCCAACTGCCTTCGGCAGCGACGATCAGGCGCGGATCGCGCTGGAAATTGCGGTTGGCGGTGTAAGGCATCCAGTGGGCATCCAGCTTGAGCTGGCTGGCCAGGGAACCGGCAGCGTGTTCGGGCATGTTCATCGACAAAACCTCGCAGGTCATAAGCGACAGGGGATCGAAAGCGTTCTTGCAGCTAAGTTGCCACGACGATAAAGTCGGTGAAATCCAACTTTTGTAACCTTCAGTCGGCGGATCACTAAACTATGAGCGCTCGTCGTCCCGATCCACTGGCCCAGGTCAGCGACTTTGATATTCGCCTGCTGCGCATTTTCCGCAGCGTGGTGGAATGTGGTGGTTTCTCCGCAGCGGAAACCGTGCTTGGCATCGGCCGGTCGGCCATCAGCCAGCAGATGAGCGACCTCGAACAACGTCTCGGCCTGCGCCTGTGCCAGCGCGGGCGCGCGGGCTTTTCCCTGACCGAGGAAGGTCGCGAGGTGTATCAATCGGCGTTGCAGCTCTTGAGCGCACTGGAAAGCTTTCGCACCGAGGTTAACGGCTTGCACCAGCATCTGCGCGGCGAACTGACCATCGGCCTGACCGACAACCTGGTCACCCTGCCCCACATGCGCATCACCCACGCTTTGGCGCAATTGAAGGAACGCGGGCCCGACGTGCAGATCCAGATTCGCATGATCGCCCCCAACGAAGTCGAGCAAGGCGTGCTCGACGGGCGTTTGCACGTCGGCGTGGTTCCCCAGGCCAGTGCCCTGTCCGGGCTGGAATATCAACCGCTGTACAGTGAACGATCGCTGCTGTACTGCGCGGTCGGGCATCCGCTGTTTTATGTCGATGACCAGCAACTTGAGGACGCTCGCCTCAACAGCCAGGACGCCATCGCGCCGACCTTCCGCCTGCCAGCCGACATACAGGCCCATTACCAGGCGCTCAATTGCACCGCGAGCGCATCGGACCGCGAAGGCATGGCGTTCCTGATCCTCACCGGACGCTACATCGGTTACTTGCCCGATCACTACGCCAGCCTCTGGGTCCAGCAAGGTCGGCTGCGGGCCTTGAAGCCCTCGGCACGTTTCTATGACCTGAGCCTGGCGTCGGTCACCCGCAAGGGGCGTCGGCCTCATCTGGTGCTGGAGAGTTTTCTCGAAAGCCTGGCGGCCACCCGTTAACCCTTTTGCTCTTTGTGGGAGCGAGCTTGCTCGCGATAGCGGTTATTCAGTCAATAAAGATGTGACGGATCCACTGCTATCGCGAGCAAGCTCCCACAGGTGTTTAGTCGGGCTTTTAGTGTGATGGCACTTGTCGGATTGATGCCGGTGCGCTATCAACGCATTTGCTTGCCCACAGACCCTGCTCGGAAACGCTCATGACCTTTGAAGTCCCTGCCCACGGTGGCAAGCCCACCAGTCGCATTCGTCAAAAGAACGAAGAGACGATCCTCAAGGCTGCCGAAGATGAATTCGCCCGTCACGGGTTCAAAGGCACCAGCATGAATGCCATCGCCCTTAAGGCCGGGCTGCCCAAGGCGAACCTGCATTATTACTTCACCAATAAACTCGGCTTGTACGTGGCGGTGCTGAGCAACATCATCGAATTGTGGGACAGCACCTTCAACACCCTCACCGCCGAGGATGATCCGGCCGAAGCCTTGACCCGCTATATCCGCGCCAAGATGGAGTTCTCTCGTCGCCAACCCCAGGCGTCGCGGTTGTTTGCCATGGAAGTGATCAGCGGTGGCGAATGCCTGAGCGAGTATTTCAACCAGGATTATCGCACCTGGTTCAATGGTCGGGCGGCCGTATTCCAAGCCTGGATCGATGCCGGCAAGATGGACCCGATCGACCCGGTTCACCTCATTTTCCTGTTGTGGGGCAGTACCCAGCATTACGCCGACTTCGCCACCCAGATCTGTCGCGTGACCGGTCGCAGCAAGTTGACCAAGCAGGACATGGTCGAGGCTGGCGATAACCTGATCCGCATCATTCTCAAGGGCTGCGGCCTGACACCTGCCCTCTAAGATCGCCATGCCCTTTACCCTTGCCGGCTTTTGCGAATACCGCGAAGAAATTCGCAAAAGCCGCTTCATCACGTTCGCCGCGCCCATCAG
The DNA here is from genome assembly GCF_036961705.1 of Pseudomonas sp. 3JA. Taxonomy (NCBI): domain Bacteria; kingdom Pseudomonadati; phylum Pseudomonadota; class Gammaproteobacteria; order Pseudomonadales; family Pseudomonadaceae; genus Pseudomonas; species Pseudomonas sp. 3JA. Next base: position 101,005 of record NZ_JBAMDJ010000023.1, on the reverse strand, counting down.
CAGCCCCGCCGACGCCCAGGCCTTTATCGACCAGCACAGCGACCTGAATGCCTCGCACAATTGCTGGGCCTGGAAACTCGGCGACCAATACCGCAGCAACGACGATGGCGAGCCGGGAGGCACCGCCGGGCGGCCGATCCTGGCCGCGATCGAAGCACAAGCCTGCGACCAGGTCGCGGTGCTGGTGATCCGCTGGTACGGCGGGATTCAACTGGGCACGGGCGGGCTGGCCCGGGCTTATGGCGGCGGCGCGAACAAATGCCTGCAAAACGCCGAGAAAATCGAATTGATCAGTCGCGTGGCGTTGCGCTGTTCCTGCGAATTCGCCGAACTGGCCCTGGTGAAACTGCGCGTCGCCGAATGCGACGGGTTGGTCAATGAAGAACGCTTTACGGCCAATGGCGTCGACCTTCAACTGGCCGTGGGTGAAGCGCAGATCGAAACATTGCAGACGCACCTGGCCGACCTGAGTCGTGGCCGGATTATGCTGGCACGTTGAGATCATCCTGCGACCTTTCAGGGCGCCCGCAATCGTTCAACTTGCCCACATCCACTGTGGGCCCGACTGTGGATAACCTGAGCAAATCCCTCTGTAACCCTTCTGTCATGCGGGTTTCAGAGAGTTGCTCATTTTTCAGCCAAAGTCCCGTCGAATCGACAAATCCATCCATAAAACAAACGCTTGCGGCGGTTTATCACCTTTAGAAGAAAGCCCCGCAGTGCTTATGCCCGAGTTTCCGGCTTGCACACAATAACTGTGGAGCAACCTGTGGATAACCCGTTCATGGCTCCTGCTACCCCAAGGAGGGCATGGCTCGCAGCCGCTTGCTCAATTTTTAACCACCCATTTCAGGGCAAACCGATGCCTGCGCAAAACTTGCGCGCTCCAAACCGGTGCAGAATTTTCCTATGGCAGATGCCCAGGCTACCTGCAAAGAGCCTTGGCGGTGCGGGCCGAGGCGATTTCCTGACCTGATGGCCAGGAAATTGCTTTATCCACAGGCATTCCTGTCCATCGGCCCGAGCCTGTCATGTCCAACCCCGACTCCATCGCGCGCCTGCAATTGCGCAACATCAGCAAACGCTACCCCGGTTGCCTGGCCAACGACGCCATCGACCTGAGCATCCAACCCGGCGAGATCCACGCCCTGCTCGGGGAAAATGGTGCGGGTAAAAGCACCCTGATGAAGATTATCTACGGCGTCACCCCTGCCGATTCGGGCGAGGTGATCTGGCAAGGCCAGCGCGTCAACCTGCGCAACCCGGCCCAGGCCCGCAGCCTGGGAATCGGCATGGTGTTCCAGCATTTCTCGTTGTTCGAAACGCTCACCGTTGCGCAAAACATTGCCCTGGCAATGGGCGCGGCAGCCGGTACGCCGGCGCAGCTGGAACCCCGGATCCGCGAGGTTTCCCGGCGCTACGGCATGGCGCTGGAGCCGCAGCGGCTGGTCCACAGCCTGTCGATTGGCGAGCGGCAACGGGTGGAAATCATTCGCTGCCTGATGCAGGACATTCGCCTGCTGATTCTCGACGAACCAACCTCGGTGCTCACGCCCGTTGAAGCCGAAGAGCTGTTCGTGACCCTGCGCCGTCTGGCGAGCGAGGGCTGCAGCATCTTGTTTATCAGCCACAAGCTTGGGGAAGTGCGAGCGTTGTGCCACAGCGCCACGGTGCTGCGCGCAGGACGGGTGTCGGGGCATTGCACCCCGGCGCATTGCTCGGACCGGGAGTTGGCGCAACTGATGGTCGGCGAAGCGGCCGGGCTGATCACGGATTATCCCAAGGTCAGCGCCGACAAAGCCTTCCTGCAGATCGACAAGCTGTCCTGGCACAACCCGGACCCGTTCGGCTGCTCGTTGCGGGAGATCGACCTGGAGGTGCGCAGCGGCGAAATCGTCGGCATCGCCGGGGTGGCGGGCAATGGTCAGGACGAATGGCTGGCGTTGCTCAGCGGAGAGACTCCGCTTGCCCGCCCGCAAGGCGAAACGATCCGATTCGACGGGCAACCCGTGGCTCATCTACGCCCCGACGCCCGTCGCCGGCTCGGGCTGGCATTTGTCCCCGCCGAGCGCCTGGGCCATGGCGCCGTGCCGCAATTGAGCCTGGCGGATAACGCCTTGCTCAGCGCTTTCCAACAGGGCCTGGTCAGCCACGGACTGATTCGCCGCAGCAAGGTCGAACACCTGGCCGAGGAGATCATCCGTCGCTTTGGCGTGAAGACACGCGATACCAAAACCCCGGCGCGCAGCCTTTCGGGGGGCAACCTGCAGAAATTCATTCTTGGCCGGGAAATCCTGCAACAGCCGAAGCTGCTGGTGGCCGCTCACCCGACCTGGGGCGTGGACGTCGGCGCGGCCGCGACCATCCATCGCGCCCTGATCGCCCTGCGCGATGCGGGCGCGGCGATTCTGGTGATCTCCGAAGACCTCGACGAACTGTTCCAGATCAGCGATCGCCTCGGCGCCTTGTGCGGCGGGCGTCTGTCGGCCTTGAGACCCACCGTCGAAACCCGTCTCAGTGACGTCGGCGGCTGGATGGCCGGCCAGTTCGACGCCCCTCGATCCCCTGCCCCCGCACCGGTTTAAACGGAGTTCTACATGCTGCTTTCTCTCGAACCTCGCGGCCAACAATCGCGCCTGATGCTCTGGTGCTCGCCGCTACTGGCCGCCGTGTTGACCCTGGCCTGTGGCTCGCTGCTGTTTATCGCCCTGGGGCATGACCCGCTGCAAACGCTGTACACCCTGTTGATCGCCCCGATCAGCGATCTGTACGGCGTGTCCGAGTGGCTGGTCAAGACCTTGCCGATCCTGCTGTGCGCCCTCGGCCTGGCAGTGGCCTATCAGGCGCGAATCTGGAACATCGGCGCTGAAGGCCAGCTGTTGCTGGGCGCCTTGGCCGGCAGTGCCTTGGCGGTGAACATCATCGACGTGCAAAGCCGCTGGGCACTGGTGCTGATCCTGCTGACCGGCACCCTGGCCGGTGCGGCCTGGGCCGGGCTCACAGCGTGGCTGCGCACGCGCTTCAATGCCAACGAAATCCTCACCAGCATCATGCTCAATTACATCGCCCTGAACCTGCTGTTGTTTTGCGTTCACGGACCGTTGAAAGACCCAGCGGGTTTCAATTTCCCGGAGTCGGCGATGTTCGGCGAGGCCAGTCGCCTGCCGTTGTTGCTGGAAGATGGTCGGGTCCATGCCGGGCTATATTTCGCCCTGCTGGCGCTGGTGGCGGTGTGGGTGTTGCTGCAGAAAAGCTTCGTCGGCTTTCAAATCAAGGTGCTGGGCCTCGATGCCCGCGCCGCTGGTTTCGCCGGTTTTCGCCAGAAGCCGCTGGTGTGGCTGGCGCTGTTGATCAGCGGGGCGCTGGCCGGGCTGGCCGGCGTCTGCGAAGTGACCGGGCCGATCGGCCAACTGGTGCCGCAGGTGTCGCCGGGCTACGGCTATGCGGCAATTACCGTGGCGTTCCTGGGACGGCTCAATCCCATCGGCATTCTGTTTTCCAGCCTGTTGATGGCGTTGCTGTATATCGGCGGCGAGAGCGCGCAGATGTCGCTGAACCTTCCCCAGGCAATCACCCAGTTGTTCCAGGGAATGATGCTGTTTTTCCTGTTGGCCTGCGACGTGCTAATCCTCTACCGGCCACGCCTCAACCTACGCTGGGCCCGGCGCACCCGAACCACCGCCGTACAGGCAGGAGCGCTGTGATGGATATCGACCTGTTGAGCAATATTTTCTACGCCATGGTCCGCTGCGGTACGCCGTTACTGCTGGTGGCCTTGGGTGAATTGGTCTGCGAAAAAAGCGGCGTCCTCAACCTGGGCCAGGAAGGCATGATGCTGTTCGGTGCGGTGATCGGTTTTATCGTCGCCTTCAACAGCGGCAACCTCTGGCTCGGCGTGCTGCTAGCGATGGCTGCCGGCATGCTGTTGTCGGCGCTGTTCGCGTTGGTGGCGCTGGTATTCAACGCCAATCAGGTGGCCACCGGGCTGGCGTTGACGATTTTCGGCGTGGGCCTGTCGAGTTTTGTCGGCGCGGCCTGGGTCGGCAAACCACTGGCGGGGTTCGAGCCGCTGGCCATTCCTTACCTGAGTGACATTCCGTTGATCGGGCGGATGCTGTTTGCCCAGGATCTGCTGGTTTACCTGTCCTTCGCGCTGTTTGCCCTGGTGGCGTGGATGATTGTGAAAAGTCGCGTCGGGTTGATCATCCAGGCCGTCGGGGAAAACCCCGATGCCGCCAGCGCCATGGGCCTGCCGGTGTTAAGGGTGCGGACCCTGGCGGTGCTGTTCGGCGGCGCCATGGCCGGGTTGGCCGGCGCCTATCTGTCGTTGGCCTACACGCCGATGTGGGCCGAGAACATGAGCGCCGGGCGCGGCTGGATCGCCCTGGCGCTGGTGGTGTTCGCCAGTTGGCGGGTGTGGCGCCTGCTGCTGGGTGCCTACCTGTTCGGCCTCGCCAGCATCCTGCACCTGGTGGCCCAGGGCTTGGGGCTGGCGATTCCATCGAGCTTGCTGGCGATGTTGCCGTATGCCGCGACCATTGTGGTGCTGGTGCTGCTGTCCCGGGACGCCGTGCGCACCCGACTGTATGCGCCGGTGTCCTTGGGGCAACCTTGGCAGTCGGGGCATTGAAGTACACCTGTGGCGAGGGAGCTTGCTCCCGCTGGGGCGCGCAGCGTCCCTCTTAGGAAGGCGACTGCTGCGCAGTCGAACGGGAGCAAGCTCCCTCGCCACGGACGGGCAGTGTCTGCACGACGCCCCACACCACCTCGAAAAACAGGAAAACCCACAACACCGCGCTGGCCCCATGAAGCAGCGCATACAGCATCCAGGCGGCAAACAGAAACCGCCCCGTCGCGTCATAACGCCCATACAGCGGCTGCGGATCCCGAATCCGCAGCACCGCCCACACGCAGACAATCGAGCCCAGCAGATTCACCATCAGCACATGCGCCGGCGCAAACGGCGGCAGTTCTCCAGGCAGGTCGAATAGCTGAGCCAAGCTCATCAACACACCATGCAGCGCCGCAAAGCTCCACGGCGTGACCAGCGCGGCCGACACGATCAGGTCGTACCAGGCACTGCCGAGCACCACCCGGCGATACTGCATCGAAGTCCACATACACTTTGCTCCAGATAATTGGGGAGCGAAAAGGCTAAAGCCTGGGGTATGCTCCAAGGTCAAGTCCTCTGGAGTTCCACAATGCGCATCGGTGAATTAGCCCAGGCCTGCGCCGTCAGTCGAGACACGCTGCGCTTCTACGAGCAGCGGGGCCTGATCGCAGCGACGCGCAGCGCTAACGGCTATCGCGACTACCCCGCCGACGTGGTCCAACTGGTGCTCTATATCAAGACCGCCCAGCGCCTGGGCTTTACCCTGGGCGAGATCGGCGCCAGCGTCGCCGCCCTGTGGAACGCCCCCGACCCGGACTGCGCCGTGACGCAATTGCTGCAAGACAAACTGAACCTGATCGAAACCCGTATGACCGAACTCGACGCGTTGCGTCACGAGCTGAAACAACGGCTCGGGCAACGCTGTCCATTAAATCCATGACCTTTTTCTTTCAAGGATGCCTCTCATGAATTCGGCAAGAAACGCATTGATCATCGGCGCCTCCCGGGGCCTGGGCCTTGGTCTGGTGAAGACCCTGCTCAGCGATGGCTGGAACGTGACCGCCACCGTGCGCAACCCGCAGAACGCAGAGGCTTTGAGGGCGCTGGGCCCGGTGCGGATCGAAAGACTCGACATGGACGACCAGCAAGCGGTCATCGCCCTGAGTCAACAACTCAAGGGCGAAACCTTCGACCTGCTGTTCGTCAACGCCGGCGTCAAGGGTCCGGACAACCAGAGCCCAGGCGGCGCGACGCTGGCCGAAGTCGGCCAGTTGTTCTTCACCAACGCCGTGGCCCCGATCAACCTGGCCCAGCGCTTTGTCGGCCAGATCCGCGACGGCAGCGGCGTGCTGGCGTTCATGAGCTCGGTGCTGGGCAGCGTGACCATGCCCGACGCCCCGGAACTGGCGCTGTACAAGGCCAGCAAGGCGGCGCTCAATTCGATGACCAACAGTTTTGTCAGCCAACTGGGCGAGCAGGCATTGACCGTGCTGTCGCTGCACCCGGGCTGGGTCAAGACCGACATGGGCGGTGAAGGCGCGGACATCGATGTCGAGACCAGCACCCGCGGGTTGATCGACCAAGTGAATGCCTTCGTCGGCAAGGGCGGGCATCACTTCGTCAACTACAGGGGCGAAACGATTCCCTGGTAACCCCATCTTTTCTCGGTGGGAGCGAGCTTGCTCGCGATGGCGGCCTTACATCCAAGATTGATGTCGCTGATCTACCGATATCGCGAGCAAGCTCGCTCCCACAGGGGTCTCGACCTGACACTGGATCTGCGCCCGGCAACCTGAGTAAACTCCGCACCTCGCCCTGTCCAACGGGCGACCCTGGATCAGCAGACAGGGCATCACTGAGCTGGCTAACCTGAACCCACTTTCAGAGGAGCCGGCCACCATGCCTGCGACCCGTACCTGGTTAAAAAATCCCCTCGCCATTTTCACCGCCAACGACCTCGATGCCCGTGGCGGCCTCGTCCTGCAGGACGGTGTGATCGTCGAACTGCTGAGCGCCGGCCAACAACCCACCCAGCCCTGTGACGACATCTTCGATGCACGCGAGCATGTGATCCTGCCGGGGTTGATCAACACCCACCATCACTTCTACCAAACCCTGACCCGCGCCTGGGCGCCGGTGGTGAACCAGCCGTTGTTTCCCTGGTTGAAGACCCTCTACCCGGTGTGGGCGCGGCTGACCCCGGAAAAACTTGCCCTGGCCAGCAAAGTGGCCTTGGCCGAGTTGCTGCTGTCAGGCTGCACCACGGCGGCCGACCACCACTACCTGTTCCCCGACGGCCTGGAAAATGCCATCGATGTGCAGGTGCAGAGTGTTCGTGAACTGGGCATGCGCGCGATGCTGACCCGCGGTTCCATGAGCCTGGGCGAGGCCGACGGTGGCTTGCCGCCGCAGCAGACCGTGCAGCAGGGCCAGGTGATTCTCGACGACAGCCAGCGCTTGATCAGCCAGTACCACGAGCGCGGTGACGGCGCCCGGATCCAGATTGCCCTGGCGCCCTGCTCACCGTTTTCGGTCACGCCCGAGATCATGCAAGCCAGCGCCGAGCTGGCGGAAAAACTCGACGTACGCCTGCACACGCATCTGGCCGAGACCCTCGATGAAGAGGACTTTTGCCTGCAACGCTTCGGCCTGCGCACCGTGGATTACCTGGACAGCGTCGGCTGGCTTGGCCCCCGTACCTGGCTGGCCCACGGCATTCATTTCAACCCGGATGAAATCGCTCGTCTCGGCGCCGCTGGCACCGGCATCTGTCACTGCCCCAGTTCGAACATGCGCCTGGCCTCGGGCATTTGCCCGACCCTGGACCTGACCGCCGCCGGCGCTCCCGTGGGCCTGGGGGTAGACGGTTCGGCATCCAACGATGCCTCGAACATGATCCTCGAAACCCGCCAGGCGCTGTACATCCAGCGCCTGCGCTATGGCGCGCAAGCGATCACGCCGGAACGCGTACTGGGCTGGGCAACCCGGGGCTCGGCGCAACTGCTCGGGCGCGGCGATATCGGTGAATTGGAGGTGGGCAAGCAAGCCGACCTGGCGCTGTTCAAGCTTGATGATCTGCGCTTTTCCGGCAGCCACGACCCGGTCTCGGCGCTGCTGCTGTGCGGTGCGGATCGGGCGGATCGGGTGATGATCGGCGGGCACTGGCGGGTGATCGATGGAGAGGTCGAAGGGTTGGACTTGAAGGGCCTGATTGCCGATCACAGCCAGGCGGCGCGGGAACTGATCGCCGGAGCCTGATCCAGCCAAAATCCCCGGTGGGAGCCAATGCGGTTCATTTAAGAAAAATGATGGACCTGTGGCGAGGGAGCTTGCTCCCGCTCGGCTGCGAAGCAGTCGTAAACCGGTGTGTCCGATGCTCCGCATTTGGCAGGTTTTGGGGCCGCTCCGCGGCCCAGCGGGAGCAAGCTCCCTCGCCACGGGTTTGTCTATTGCCCTAAGTGAACAGCAAGCCCGCTCCCACAGTTTGGCTTTGTGCAGAGCCTAGAGTCCCAGCAACGACAACATGATAAACGTCGCGAACAACACAAAGTGGGTCATGCCTTCAATGGCATTGGTTTCGCCATCGTTGAGGTTGATGGCGCTGACGATCAGGGTGATGAAGATCATCACGGTCTGCACCGGCGTCATGGCCATTTGGAAAGGCTGGCCGGTATAAAGGGCCATGGCCTCCATCACGGGCACGGTGAGAATCACCGTGGACAGCGAAGCGCCCAATGCAATGTTCACCACCGACTGCATGCGGTTCGCCAGGGCCGCGCGCAGGGCGGTGAGGATTTCCGGTGCGGCGGAGATGGCGGCCACCAGGATCGCCGTGACCACCGGCGGCGCGCCCGAGCCTTCCAGCCCGAGATCGATAGCCTTGGACATGACCTCGGCCAGGGCACCGATCACCACCACGCCAAACACCAGCGCACCGATGGAAAGCGCCAGGCTGATGGGTTCCGGTTCGTTTTCCACCGGCTCTTTCTTGCGGCGTTTTTCCGGGTAGCTGTAGCTGAAGAAGTAACTGTGAGGCCCGACCTGCATGCGCAGGAACAAGGTGTACAGCACGATCATCGCGCCGATGGTAAAGGCCGAATACATTTTCCAGCTCTCGCGAGGAATGAACTCCGGCACCACCATCGATACCCCCATGGCGGTGAGAATCATCACGCTGTAGGTGCGCGCCGAATCGTCGTTGTAGGCCTGCTCGCCATGCTTGATCCCGCCCATCAGCGCCGCGAGCCCGAGGATGCCGTTGATGTCGAGCATCACCGCCGAGTAGATCGTGTCCCGCACCAGTGTCGATGACGCTTCGTTGCTCATCATGATCGCCAGGATCACCACCTCCACCAGCACCGCCGACAGCGTCAGGATCATCGTGCCGTAGGGATCACCGACCTTTTCCGCCAGCAGTTCGGCGTGATGAGCCACGCGCATCGAGGCGGCGACGATGAAGCCGATCAGCACCAGGCCGCTGATCAACGCGACCAGTTGCCCGTTGCCCAATAGCCAATGTTCCAGCGGATAGGCGATACACGCGGCGATCAGCGCCAGCAACAGCAGTTTTTCTTGCTTGAGCAAAGTGAGCATCGCAGGCCTGTCAGCGTGGGCGGGTCATGAATTACTGACTATAGGAGGCGGTGAACGTTTCGTTCGGTGTGATGCACCAGGGGGTGGCGAGTGGCGGGCGGCGCGCACCTTTATCGCCCGGACGATCGTACTGTGGCGAGGGAGCTTGCTCCCGCTGGGGCGCGCAGCGGCCCCCGGCTTTTACAGCCGCTGCGCGACCGAGCGGGAGCAAGCGCCCTCGCCACAATTGGACCGTGTCGATTAGTTGTCTTGTTGGTCAGCATTTTGCATTGGTGCCGTACAGCCAACCTCACAACAAAATGGAGTTCGAGTTCATGCACAAACGCCCCTTGAAGAAGTTGCTTTGCGCCGTCGTCGCCGCCGTCGGCCTGGGCGCCGGCCTGAATGCCAGTGCCGCCGACCCGCTGAAGGTCGGCTTCGTCTACATCGGTCCGATCGGCGATCACGGCTGGACCTATCAGCATGAACAAGGGCGCAAGGAGCTGGCGGCGAAATTCGGCGAGCAGATCACCACCAACTACGTGGAAAACGTGCCAGAGGGTGCCGATGCCGAGCGGGTGATCCGCAACATGGCCAAGGACAAATACGACCTGATCTTCACCACCTCCTTCGGCTACATGAACCCGACACTGAAAGTCGCCAAGCAGTTTCCCAAGGTGATCTTCGAACACGCCACCGGCTACAAGCAGGACAAGAACCTGGGCACGTACCTGGCTCGCACCTATGAGGGCCGCTACGTCGGTGGTTTTCTCGCGGCCAAGATGACCAAGACCAAGAAGATCGGCTACGTCGCCTCCTTCCCGATCCCGGAAGTCATCCGCGACATCAACGCCATCCAACTGGCCCTGAACAAGTACAACCCCGGCAGCGAGATCAAAGTGGTGTGGGTCAACTCCTGGTTCGACCCGGGCAAGGAAGCCGACGCCGCCAACGCGCTGATCGACCAGGGCGTGGACGTGGTGTTCCAGCACACCGACAGCCCGGCGCCGATCCAGGCTGCCGAGCGACGCGGCGTCTATGCGGTCGGCTACGCTTCGGACATGGCTCACTTCGGTCCCAAGGCGGTGCTGACGTCCATCGTCAATGACTGGGGCCCGCATTACATCCAGGCAACCCAAAGCGTGCTCGACCACAACTGGAAATCCCAGGACTACTGGGGTGGCCTGAAAGAAGGCACGGTGAAACTGCCGATCAGCGACCTGGTGCCAGCAGCGGTCAAGGGCGAAGCCGAACAGATCATCGCTGACATCGAGAGCGGGACCTTCCATCCGTTCACCGGCCCGATCAAGGACCAGGCCGGCGTCGAGAAAATTCCGGCGGGCGTGAGCGCCACCAACGCGGAACTGGCGTCGATGAATTATTACGTCGAAGGCATGAAGGCTGAGATTCCCAAATAGTCCCCAAAACCAACCCAAAACCTATTGTGGGAGAGAGCTTGCTCGCTCCCACATGGGGCTCCTATTCCAAGCCAGGAAAGCCGCATGAACAGCCTGCCCATCATCGACATCAGCCCGCTCTACGGCGATGAGCCCAGCGCCTGGCAAACCGTCGCCGAGCAGATCGACCACGCCTGCCGCCAATGGGGCTTTTTCTACATCAAGGGTCATCCCATCAGCCCGGCGCGTATCGCCGAGGTGCTGGGCAGTGCCCAACGCTTCTTCGCCCTGCCCGTCGAAGAAAAACTCAAGATCGACATCACCCAGACCCGCCACCACCGCGGCTACGGCGCCGTCGCCACCGAACAACTGGACCCGACCAAGCCCAGCGACCTGAAGGAAACCTTCGACATGGGCCTGCACTTGCCGGTCGATCATCCCGAAGTCCTCGCGGAAAAACCCCTGCGCGGCCCCAACCGCCACCCGGACCTGATTGGCTGGGAAAGCTTGATGGAGCAGCATTACCGCGACATGCAGGCACTTGCACAAACACTGCTGCGGGCCATGACCCTGGCCCTGGGTATCGAACGGGACTTTTTCGACACGCGCTTCAACGAGCCGGTCAGTGTACTGCGCCTGATCCACTACCCGCCCCGCCGCACTGCCAGTAGCGCCGAACAGCAAGGAGCCGGCGCCCATACCGATTATGGCTGCATCACCTTGCTCTATCAGGACGCCGCCGGCGGCCTGCAAGTGCGCAACGTCGACGGCCAATGGATCGACGCGCCGCCCATCGACGGCACCTTCGTGGTCAACCTCGGCGACATGATGGCGCGCTGGAGCAACGACCGTTACCTGTCGACGCCGCATCGAGTGATCAGCCCGCTGGGGATGGACCGGTACTCGATGCCGTTCTTTGCCGAGCCGCACCCCGACACGCTGATCCAATGCCTGCCCGGTTGCCAGGATGACGCCCACCCGCCAAAGTACCCAACGACGACCTGCGCCGAATTCCTGCTGTCGCGCTTCGCCGACACCTATGCTTATCGGCGTGAGTCGCTCGCCGTGTAGTGGATCAGCCGGTCAGGTTTTACCCGACAGGGCGGCCAGCGCCTGTAGAATGCCCGCCATCGATTCGCTGATGAGAAAAGACCATGTACGACTGGCTGAACGCCCTGCCCAAGGCTGAACTGCACCTGCACCTGGAAGGCTCGCTGGAGCCCGAACTGCTGTTCGCCCTGGCCGAACGCAACAAGATCGCCCTGCCGTGGAGCGACGTCGATACCCTGCGCAAGGCCTATGCCTTCAACAACCTGCAGGAATTCCTCGACCTGTATTACCAGGGCGCCGATGTGCTGCGCACCTCCCAGGACTTCTATGACCTGACCTGGGCCTACCTGTTGCGTTGCAAGGCGCAGAACGTGATCCACACCGAACCGTTCTTCGACCCGCAGACCCACACCGACCGTGGTATCCCGTTCGAAGTGGTGCTCAACGGCATCGCCGCCGCCCTCAAGGACGGTGAGCAGCAACTGGGCATCACCAGCGGCCTGATCCTGAGTTTCCTGCGCCACCTGAGCGAAGAACAAGCCGAGAAGACCCTCGACCAGGCGCTGCCGTTCCGCGAGGCCTTCGTGGCCGTGGGCCTGGACAGCTCGGAAATGGGCCATCCGCCGAGCAAGTTCCAGCGCGTCTTCGACCGCGCACGCAACGAAGGCTTCCTGACTGTCGCCCACGCCGGCGAAGAAGGTCCGCCCGAGTACATCTGGGAAGCCCTGGACCTGCTGAAGATCCAGCGCATCGACCATGGCGTGCGAGCCATTGAAGACGAGCGACTGATGCAGCGGATCATCGACGAGCAGATTCCGCTGACCGTGTGCCCGCTGTCCAACACCAAGCTGTGCGTGTTCGACGACATGTCGCAGCACAACATCCTCGACATGCTCGAACGCGGTGTGAAGGTGACGGTGAACTCCGATGACCCGGCGTACTTCGGCGGCTACGTCACCGAAAACTTCCACGCGCTGTATACCCATCTGGGCATGACCCAGGACCAGGCCAAGCGCCTGGCGCAGAACAGCCTGGATGCACGGCTGGTAAAACCTTAGCGTTGTGGAAATGAGCTGCCCTTACCACAGGGAACAAAGAACAACCTGTGGCGAGGGAGCTTGCTCCCGCTCGAGCGCGAAGCGGTCGCAACCGATGGGTTTCGTTCATGTGACGAGAGGACTGCTACGCAGCCCAGCGGGAGCAAGCTCCCTCGCCACGGGAATGCCTATCACCTTATCGCCTCGCTCAACTCCTCCAACGTCTTGCCCCGGGTCTCCATCCCGAACAACCAGACCACCCCCGCCGCCACGGCGAAGCACAACGCGCCCAGGGCGAACACGCCACCCTGGCCGGTGATGGGAAAGACCAGGCCGGTCACCAGCGGACCGAGCAGCGAACCGATGCGTCCCACCGCCGAAGCAAAGCCTGAGCCCGTGGCCCGGGCCGAGGTGGGGTATAGCTCCGGCGTGTAGGTGTAGAGCACCGCCCACATGCCGAACAGGAAAAACTGCATCAGCAACCCGGTGCCGATCAACAGGCCAACGTTGCCGCCAAACACCGCGCTCTGCCCATACAGAAACGCCATCGCCCCACCGCCCAACAGCGTGATGACGCACACCGGTTTGCGCCCCCAGCGCTCCACCAGCCAGGCCGCCATCAAGAAACCGGGAATCCCGCCCAGGGAAATCAGCACCGTGTAATACACCGACTGGGTCACCGCGAACCCCGACTGCTGCAACAACGCGCTGAGCCAGGACGTCAGGCCGTAGAAACCGAGCAAGGCAAAGAACCAGACGCTCCAGATCATCATCGTGCGCTGGCGATACAGCGGCGACCAGATCTGCGCCAGGGCCGAAAAGAAATTGCCTGGCGTGCTCTCAACCCTTGGCAAACGGATCGGCTCCGGCAGGGTCTGATGCCCCAGCGAGGTCCGGACCTTATCTTCGATTCGCTTGAGCACCGCGTCCGCTTCATCGCCCCGACCGGCTTGCTCCAGCCAGCGTGGCGACTCGGGAATGAAGAAACGAATCGCCAGGACAAACACCGCCGGCACCGCCAGCACCAGAAAGATGTCGCGCCAGCCGACCACCGGCAGCAGGAAATACGACAGCACCCCCGCCGCCACGAAACCCAGCGGCCAGAAGCCGTCCATCAAGGCGATGTAGCGGCCCCGACGCTTGGCCGGGATCAGCTCCGAAAGCATCGACTGGGCAATCGGAAATTCCATGCCCATGCCGATACCCAGCAGGATGCGAAACAGCGTCAAGGTCTCGATGTCCTGGGCCGTGGAGCACAAGTAACTGGCAATGCCCCACAGCACGATGCTCCACTGGAACACCGGCTTGCGCCCGAAACGATCGGCCAGCATGCCCGACAGCGACGCCCCCACCACCATGCCGAAGAAGCTGGAGCTGGCGAGCAAACCGGCCTGGGCGGTACTCAGGCCGAACTCGGCTTTGATCGATCCCAACAGGAACGTCATCATCGCCAGGTCCATGGAGTCAAAGAAAAACGCCAGGGCGATGATGATGAAGATGACCCGGTGGTAACCGCTGATGGGTAACCGTTCCAATCGTTCCGCCGCACTGTAGCCGTGAGTGTCCATGCTGCCTCCCCCAATCCGATAATTCCCCGGACCGAGTGTGCGCGAACCTCGCAGGTGGCTATTGCTGAATACGACCTGCCGACAGCCCTGAGCGACGCATCGAGCGTTCTCTAGATTGCCATCTCCACCGTGTCCTGCCGGGCGAACCGCTGGATTTCCTGCTGGCCGAGCGTCGTCACCTGCAGGGCTCGCGAATCGTTCGGCAAGCTCAGCCAACCCGACTGCATGAACAGTTGCAGCAGGGCCGCCCCCAGCGCGCCCCCCAGGTGTGGACGACGCTCGCTCCAGTCCGGGCAGGCACAAGCAATGCGGGCGTTGCGATGGGCCAGGGCCTGGATGAACAGGCCACGTTCGGCCAACTGATTGGCGCCTTTGTGGGTGACGATCACCCGCTGCTCGAACTGCTCGATCCACCCGGCATCCAGCAGCTGCTGATACAGGTCCGCCGCCAGGGTGCCCCCCAGGTGATCGTCGCAAAGTCTGGCCCGCATCAACGACGTGGGAGCCGACGGCGCTTTGCTCGGCATGACCCGGCGCTTGAAGATGTCCGGGATCTGGCGCGGCGTACTGACCAGCGTCGCGCTGGCCAGCGCTTCGACGGCAGCACCGATTTCAGGGGCTGCCAGGCGGAAAAACCGCTTGCGGCCCCGGGCTTCGACTTTCAACAGGCCTCCAGCGGACAGGCGTCCCAGATGCGCGCTGGCCGAGGACGGCGACAACCCGGCGAGCAATGCCAACTCCTCGGCCTGGCGGGCCGTGCCGTCCATCAAGGCCCACATCATTGCGCTGCGCTTGGGGTCAGCCAGCAGCGTGGCGATCTGGCTGATGCAAGGTGCATGTTCCATGTATTCACTCCCTGTTGAATCATTCGTCTACTGCTCTGGCGCAGGCGGCCGATAGTATAAGCGGGGCGGTCGAGCTTTCCTGTCCTCCGGAAACCTTTGGAGGCGATTGTTCCTGAGGGAAAATTCTCTATTTGCCCGCGACTAATGGCCGGCCCCCGTCAAGACTGGAAAACGAGCCGTCAACTCACCGCAGCGGGCCTGGAGCATGTCCCGCAAAAGGTTGATGGGCTTGCTTAATTGCGCCCGGTGGGCACACAGCAGATTGAGGGGCGCGCGTTCGCATTGCAGGTGCGGCAATAGGATTTTCAAGCGTCCGGCCAGCACGTCCGTGGACACATCCAGCCACGATTTATAGGCAATCCCGGCACCCGCCACCGCCCAGCGTCGCACCACATCGGCGTCGTCACTGAAACGGTCGCCACTGACGGTGAGGCTCACTTCCCGTTTGCCGTCATGAAAACCCCACCGGTCATGGACCCGACTGCCCAGCATGTACAACAGGCAGTTGTGCTGGGCCAGTTGTTCCAACTGATGGGGTGCACCGTGGCGAGCCAGATAGTCCGGCGATGCGCACAGCACCCGGCGGTTATCCGGGGCAATGGGCAGGGCGACCAGGCTCGAATCTTCCGGATCGCCATAACGCAAGGCGATGTCCACCGGCTGCTTGAACAGATCGGCTATGCGATCGCCCAGCAACAGCCGCACCGTCAGCCCGGGGTACTCGCGCTGGAACGCATCCAGCCAGGGCAGCAGCAGGTTGCGTCCCAGGTCCGACGGTGCGGACAACTGCAACACCCCACTGACCTGGTCCTGGCCACTGGTCAACAACCGCCGGCCCTCGTCAAGGCTGCTCAATGCGGCCCGGGCATATTCGAGAAAGCCCTCGCCTTCGGCCGTCAGGCGCAGGCTACGGGTGGAACGGGCCAACAGCCGCGCGCCGAGGTGCTGCTCGATCCGTTTCAACGCGGCACTGGCCACCGCCGCCGACAGGTCCATGACCCTGGCCGCAGCCGAAAGACTGCCCAGGTCCGCCGCCCGGACAAACAACTGCAAGTCATCGAAGCGAAGCATGACGACTCCATTATCAAAAAATCATTGAAAGAGCCTGTTCTTTTAGCCGGTTTTATCTCGACGATAAATAGCTAAACATGGCTTCCATCGAATTCATCTCACGGAGCCGCTTCATGAAAGCCATCGCCTACTACCACTCGTTGCCTATCACTGACCCGCAATCGCTCCAGGACATCGAGCTGCCAGAACCGGTCGCCGGTCCCAGGGACCTGCTGGTGGAGGTCAAGGCTATTTCGGTCAACCCGGTGGACACCAAAGTCCGCCAGAACGTCCAGCCCGAAGACGGAGCAGCCAAGGTGCTGGGCTGGGACGTGGCCGGAGTGGTCAAGGCGGTGGGCAGCGAGGTTACGCTGTTCAAGGCCGGGGACCAGGTGTTCTATGCCGGCTCCATCGCCCGGGCCGGCGGCAACAGCGAGTTGCACGTGGTGGATGAGCGCATCGTCGGCCACATGCCCAAGACCCTCGGTTTCGCCGAAGCGGCGGCGCTGCCGCTGACGGCCATTACCGCCTGGGAGTTGTTGTTCGAGCGCCTGCAAATCCAGGAAGGCCAAAGCGACCTGGGCCAGAGCCTGTTGATCGTCGGCGCGGCGGGAGGCGTGGGTTCGATCCTGACGCAACTGGCCAGCCAACTCACCGGGCTGAAGGTGATTGGCACCGCGTCCCGTGTGCAGACCCAGGATTGGGTACACAGCCTGGGGGCCGACCTGGTGATCGACCACAGCCAGCCATTGAGCGAAGTGTTGAAAGAAGCGGGCCAGCCCCAGGTGACTCACGTCGCCAGCCTGACCCAGACCGACCAGCATCTGGACCAGTTGGTTGAAGCCCTCGCGCCCCAGGGCAAACTGGCGCTGATCGACGATCCCAAGGCGCTGGACGTAACCAAGCTCAAGCGCAAGAGCCTGTCGTTGCATTGGGAATTCATGTACACCCGCTCGCTGTTCGAAACGGCCGACATGCTTGAACAGCACAAACTGCTCAACCGCGTGGCCGCCCTGATCGACGCAGGCACACTGAAGACTACGGTTGGCGAACATTTCGGCACCATCAACGCCGAGAACCTGCGCCGGGCGCATGCCTTGCTGGAAAGCGGCAAGTCCAAGGGCAAGATTGTGCTCGAGGGCTTCTGACGGCAGGTCGAAACACTTCACCTGTGGAGAGGGAGCTTGCTCCCTCTCCACAGGTGTTGCATTAACTTGGGACCGCACCGTCAGTCCGAGAATTGATCCTTGTCACAATTGCGATCGCATTCGGGTCTACACTCGAGGCCTTTGCAACGCAATCTTTTCGTGAGGAGGTCAGCAATGAAGATCCTGATAAAAGAAGTGGCAAAATCCCAGTGGCAAGTGCGCCTTGACCAGCACGTCGTCACCTTCCGTACCGAGGCCGAAGCCCAGGCCTTCGCCAGCACCCTGCAAGCGCGGATCCTCGCGCCCCATCATTTCCCCGAACAACAGCAGCGCGCGGTCGGCTGAGTCAGCCCTCGCGACTGGCCTGGGCCAATGCCCGGGCATTTTGCAGGCGACGAGTCAGCATCGCTGCGCCCACCACCAACAGCCCGCAAAGGCTGATGACCAGAGCCATTGGCACGGCGGTGCCGTTATGCAGCGCCGCCACCAACGCGGCTGCCCCGGCGGCGACGGAAAACTGCAGGCATCCCAGCATCGCCGAAGCACTGCCGGCCCGGGCGCCCTGCCCGTTCATGGCGCAGGCCGAGGCATTGGGAAGGATGCAACCCAAGCTCGCGATGCAGATAAACAGTGGAACCAGCAGCGGCCACAACTGCGCAGGTTGCAATGAACTGACGGCCAGCAGGCTCAGCCCCGCGCCCAGGTAGACCCATACCGCGCGGCTCAGCAGGAACGCCGGGCCGCGCTTGGACAGCAGCCGGGCGTTGACCTGCGCAACCAGGATGAAGCCCGCCGCGTTGGTGCCGAACAGCCAACCGAAATGTTCGGCCGGTACACCGTAGAGCTTGATAAAGACGAAAGGCGAACCGGCGATGTAGGCAAACATCCCAGCGATAGCGATCCCCCCCGTCAGCGCATGGCCGAGGAAGACAGCGTCGGTCAATAACCGGCCATATTGGCGCAACGCCCCCGACAACGGTTGCCGAGGCACATAGTCCGGCAAACTTTCCGGCAGCCACAAGGCCACCGCCGTCGACGCCAATGCACTGAACAGGGTCAGGGCAATGAAAATCGACTGCCAGCCATGCAGGTTCACCAGCAACCCGCCCAGCATCGGCGCGAGAATCGGCGCCAGGCCCATCACCAGCATCAACTGCGAAAACACCTTGGCCGAACCCACCGCATCGCATTTGTCGCTGACCACCGCCCGCGAGATCACCATCCCGGCGCATCCACCCAGGGCCTGGACGAAACGGGCGCCGATCAGCCATTCCAGGCTCGGCGCATAGGCGCAGGCCAGGGAGGCCAGAGTGAACAGGCCGACGCCAGTCAGCAGCGGAATGCGCCGCCCGAACCGGTCCGCCACCGGCCCATAGGCCAGTTGCCCGATGGACAAGCCGAGGAAATAGGCCGCCAGGGTCAACTGGATGTGTTTTTCATCGGTACCAAAGGCCGTGGCCATCGCCGGAAAGGCAGGCAGGTAGAAGTCGATCGCCAAGGGACCGAAAGCGCTCAAGGCGCCAAGAATCAGAATGGTACGGAGGTTCATCGGGCGTCCAGCTCAGGCGTCGTTCGACAGCCCGACAGTCTAGCCGTGCCGGACGCTCTTGAACATTCCGATAGGTCGCTAACGATTAAAAAACTTCAAGCAGGGCTGGCCTCATAGCCCTCCTCCTTGATGGCCGCGAGCACGACATCGGCCGGCAACGAACTCTGGACCTGGACAGTCTTGGCGCCCAGGTCGATTTGCACATCGGCCGCCGGGTCCTTGGACTTGAGCGCCTGGGTGATGGCCTTGACACAGTGACCGCAGGACATGCCCTGGACATTGAAAGTTTGCATGAGATAACTCCTTGGGATTGAGGTTGCCAGCAGTCTCAAGCTTGCCATCATGGCAAGGTCAAGTTCTGACAAAAACTGCCGGGCTGGCAATCGGCATCGCGCTCAGCCAAGCTGCACACATCAAGGATTTAACACCGGAGGTTCAGCCATGCGCTGGTCAGCGTTCAGCCTGTTTTGCATGCTCGGTTTTTCAGCGGTGACGCCCCAGGCATCGGCCGCCGGCGAAGACTACGGCGTGTTGATCATTTCTCGCGAGCGCCTGGAAGTGGCGACCAGTTGCGAAATCGGCATCTACATCCAGGATCAGCTCTCGGCCAGGCTGTTCCAGGAGCAAAGCACCTCGTTCAACCTGCCGCCGGGCCAGTTCTCCTTGCGCCTGAAGTTGCTGCCAGGCCAGGCACCGGGGTGCAACCCGGGCATGCTCGCGCCAGGGTCGCAGAACATCACCCTCAAGGCCGGTGACATTCTGAAGTTCCGCATCGCCATGAATGAACAAGGCATGTTCCTCAAGCAGGCGGGGCTCGGTTACTGACACGCCACTTGAACTTGTGGCTCGCTCCCACAGAGGATTGGCGCTTGACCTTGCCAACATGGCAAGGTTGATCCTGTAGTCATTCACTACAGGGAGCGTGACCGATGTCCGAATCCACCACATTCGATCTACCCATTGCCGGCATGACCTGCGCCAGCTGCGCCGGACGGGTCGAGCGGGCCTTGAGCAAAGTCACCGGTGCCAGCGCCGTCAGCGTCAACCTGGCGACGGAACTGGCGCGCGTCCAGGCCCCCGAAGGTAGCCTGCCGGCCTTGAAGCAGGCCGTCGAACAGGCAGGCTATAGCGTTCCGGTGCACACCTTGGAACTGAACATCGAAGGCATGACCTGCGCTTCCTGTGTCGGCCGGGTCGAACGCGCCTTGGGCAAAGTCGACGGTGTGAACAGGGTCAGCGTCAACCTGGCCAATGAGCGGGCCCACCTCGAACTGCTCGGCCAGGTGGATCCACAAAACCTGATCGATGCGGTCAAGCGCGCCGGCTATGACGCCACTGTCTGGCAGGCCGAACAGCCCGCTGACACGCAGGCCAACCGTCTGAACCGCGAGCGCCTGATATTGGTGCTGGCGATTGCGCTGTCGGTGCCGTTGGTATTGCCCATGCTGCTGCAGCCGTTCGGCGTGCACTGGATGCTCCCGGCCTGGGTGCAGTTCGCCCTGGCGACGCCGGTGCAATTCATCTTCGGTGCGCGTTTCTACGTCGCCGCCTTCAAGGCCGTGCGTGCCGGTGCCGGGAACATGGACCTGCTGGTGGCCCTGGGCACCAGCGCCGGCTACGGCTTGAGCCTTTATGAATGGGTGATCGCCCGCCCTGGCGACATGCCGCACCTGTACTTCGAAGCCTCGGCCGTAGTGATCGCCCTGGTACTGCTCGGCAAATATCTGGAAAGCCGCGCCAAGCGACAAACCGCCAGCGCCATCCGCGCCCTCGAAGCCTTGCGTCCGGAACGGGCGATCCAGGTGATCGATGGCCAGGAGCGGGATGTTGCCATCAGTGCCCTGCGCTTGAATGACCTGGTGCTGGTCAAGCCCGGCGAACGCTTCCCGGTGGACGGCGAAGTACTGGAAGGCCAGAGCCACGCCGACGAAGCGCTGATCAGCGGTGAAAGCCTGCCGGTGCCCAAGCAGCCCGGCGACAAAGTCACCGGCGGCGCCATCAACGGCGAAGGTCGGCTGCTGGTACGCACGCTGGCCCTGGGTACCGAAACCGTCCTGGCGCGCATCATCCGCCTGGTAGAAGACGCCCAGGCCGCCAAGGCCCCGATCCAGAAACTGGTGGATAAAGTCAGCCAGGTGTTCGTACCGGTGGTGCTGGTGCTGGCCCTGGCGACGCTCATCGGTTGGTGGCTGTACGGTGCGCCACTGGAAACCGCGCTGATCAACGCCGTCGCCGTGCTAGTGATCGCCTGCCCCTGCGCCTTGGGCCTGGCAACGCCCACGGCGATCATGGCCGGCACCGGCGTGGCCGCGCGTCACGGGATTCTGATCAAGGACGCCGAGGCGCTGGAGCGTGCCCATGAAGTCAACACCGTGGTGTTCGACAAGACCGGCACCCTGACCTCCGGCACACCGCGCATCGCCCACTTGACGGCCCTGGAAGGTGATGAAGACGCGCTGCTGAAAATGGCCGGCGCCCTGCAACGCGGCAGCGAACACCCGCTCGCCAAAGCCGTACTGGATGCCTGCGCCGAGCGCGACCTGGATGTGCCGGATGTCAGCGACAGCCAGTCCCTGGCTGGACGCGGTATCGCCGGCAGCCTCGACGGACGCTGCCTGGCCCTGGGCAATCGACGCCTGCTGGACGAACTGGGCCTGGCCCCCGGCTCGCTGGCCGAGTCGGCACAGGCCTGGGAGACCGAAGGCCGCACGTTGTCCTGGCTGATCGAACAAGGCGCGACGCCTCGGGTGCTGGGCCTGTTCGCCTTCGGTGACACGCTCAAGCCCGGCGCCCTCGCTGCCGTACAGGCCCTCAATGAGCGCCACATCGCCAGTCACTTGCTCACGGGCGATAACCGGGGTAGCGCCCGGGTGGTGGCCGAGGCGCTGGGGATCACCCAGGTCCATGCCGAAGTGCTGCCGGCGGATAAGTCCGCCATCGTCCAGCAGTTGAAAACACACTCGGTAGTGGCGATGGTCGGCGACGGCATCAACGACGCCCCGGCCCTGGCCGCCGCCGATATCGGCATTGCCATGGGCGGCGGCACCGACGTGGCGATGCATGCCGCGGGCATCACCCTCATGCGCGGCGATCCGCGACTGGTGCCGGCGGCGCTGGATATCAGCCGCAAGACCTACGCCAAGATCCGCCAGAACCTGTTCTGGGCGTTCGTCTATAACTTGATCGGCATCCCCCTGGCGGCGTTCGGTTTTCTCAACCCGGTGCTGGCCGGCGCGGCCATGGCGTTGTCGAGCGTCAGCGTGGTCAGCAATGCGTTACTGTTGAAGTTCTGGACACCCAAGCAGTTGGAGGACAAGCGATGAACATCGGCCAAGCGGCCCGCCAGAGTGGCCTGAGCGCGAAGATGATCCGTTACTACGAGTCCATCGGCCTGCTCAAGGCCGCCCATCGCACCGACAGCGGCTACCGGATCTACGGCGCCGATGACCTGCACACCCTGGCGTTCATCAAGCGCTCCCGCGACTTGGGGTTTTCCCTGGAAGAGGTCGGCAAATTGCTGACCCTCTGGCAAGACCGCCAGCGCGCCAGCGCCGACGTCAAGGCCCTGGCCCGGCAACACATCGATGAGCTGAACCAGAAAATCCGCGAACTGGCCGAACTGCGCGACACCCTCCAGGACCTGGTGGAACACTGTCACGGCGACCACCGTCCGGATTGCCCGATCCTCAAGGAACTGGCGTCGGGGTGTTGCCAGGAAAACGCACCCCTCTGACATTCCCAGTGGGAGCGCGGTGGGTCTAGGATTTTGCAGTGCCTACAAAAAACCCGGCCTTGGCCTAATGCTATTCATTCAAGAAAAATGATGGACCTGTGGCGAGGGAGCTTGCTCCCGCTCGGCTGCGAAGCAGTCGTAAACCGGCGGGAGCGGTGTGTCTGACGCTGCGCATTTGGCAGGTTTAGGGGCCGCTTCGCGGCCCAGCGGGAGCAAGCTCCCTCGCCACGGGTTTTGTCGATGGCCTTAAGTGAACAGCATTACGGCCATGGCCGGGTTTCCATTCAGCCGATCATTGCATCCACGGCGGCGGTGGTTCTTCGGTCTTGCCGGGCGGGGCATCATCGGCGGCGCGGACGGCCTGGCGACGTTCCTCGTCCAGGCGCGCGGCCTCGATCTCGCGCATGATCCCGCCGACATCCGCCAGCTCTTCCGGCTCGTCGAACTCGCCGGTCAGCAGGCTGGCCGGGTGTAGGGTACCGGCTTCGTACAACGCCCACATCTCCTTGGCGTACTTGGTGCGTTTGAGCTCCGGAGCGAACCGGCCGAAGTAGGACGCCATGTTGCCCACGTCCCGCTCCAACATGCTGAAAGCATGGTTGTTACCCGCCGCATCCACGGCCTGAGGCAGGTCGATGATCACCGGCCCGGTTGGCGTGAGCAGGACGTTGAACTCCGACAGGTCGCCGTGCACCAGACCGGTACACAACATCAGCACGATCTGGGAAATCAGATAGGCGTGATATTCACGGGCCTGGTCCGGCTCCAGCACCACGTCGTTCAGACGCGGCGCCGCATCGCCGTACTCGTCGGCCACCAGTTCCATCAGCAGCACGCCTTCAAGGAAGTCGTACGGCTTGGGCACGCGCACACCCGCGCTGGCCAGGCGGAACAGTGCCGCCACTTCGGCATTCTGCCAGGCGTCCTCGGTTTCCTTGCGCCCGAACTTCGAGCCCTTGGCCATGGCCCGGGCCTGACGGCTGTTGCGGACCTTGCGGCCCTCCTGGTATTCGGCCGCCTGACGAAAACTTCGCTTGTTCGCCTCCTTGTAGACCTTCGCGCAACGTAGCTCGTTGCCGCAGCGCACCACATAAACAGCTGCTTCTTTACCACTCATGAGTGGGCGCAGCACCTCGTCGACCAGACCGTCCTCGATCAGGGGTTCAATGCGTTTTGGAGTCTTCATCAGCTTTTATTGTGGGTCCTTTATTACCAAACACGCGAATGACAGTCGTTATACGGCAATCCTTCCTCCACGGGGAGGGGTTGCCGACCTATGAACTTGCGATGCACACAATGTGCCTGATTAATCGACCGAGCCGAATCATAGCCGAGACCGGACTTGGCGTTGGCAACTGAATGCGAAGGCATTTGCGACAAGAGCTGACAGCCGTGCCTACCGTCGGTTGTAAGCGATGCGACGACTCAATGCTTGAACAGTTCCCCCGGCGTAAAGCCGAACATCCCCTTGAACGCGGCAATGAACGCGGACGTTGAATCATAGCCACAGGACAACGCAGCGCTGGTGACGCTGTCGCCCTGCTCCAGCGACCCCAGGGACGACAACAGGCGCATGCGCTGGCGCCAGGCGCGAAAGCTCAGGCCGGTCTCGCGCTGAAACAGGCGCATCAGGGTTTTTTCCGACGTACCCAGACGCTCAGCCCAGGCGTGCAAGGTGACGTTCTGCTCAGGCTGTTCGATCAACTCGTTACACAGCCCCAGCAGACGGGCATGTCGCGGCAGCGGCAGGGAGAATCCCACTTCCGGCAGGGCCGCCAGCTGGTCCAGCAACACCTGCACCAACCGTTGTTCCTGGGTATCGCCTTGCGGGTAATCGACCGGAAGCTGACAGAACACCTTGATCAACTCACGGGCCAGTGGCGTGACTTCCAGCACCCGACAGCGTTCATCGGCCCAGGGGCAGGCGTGACGATGGACATACAAGCTGCGCATTTCCGCTCGAGTGGAGGTCACCACATGGTGTTCAAGGTCGGCCGGGATCCAGATGCCCCGTTGTGGCGGGGCAAAGAAGCTACCCGCGGCGGTGTGTACGCCGAGAACGCCGCTGATGGCGTAGGAAAATTGCACCCAGTCATGACGATGGGCTTGCGTCCAGGAACCGGCGCTCAAGCTTTCGACGCGGGCATACAGCGGCCTCGGCAATTGCGCCAGGTCGGGGATACGTCGTTCCAGCTGCTGGTGTCCGTTAGGCGGCATTGATTGGCCTTATGTCGCAAGACGACTAGTGAGGACGACGTTAGGCTAAGTCGACTTTTCTTACAACTTGCGGTGCCCTATGCATATCCTCAGACACCTCAAACGCATGGTGACCGACTGG
Organism: Pseudomonas sp. 3JA; assembly: GCF_036961705.1. NCBI lineage: Bacteria > Pseudomonadati > Pseudomonadota > Gammaproteobacteria > Pseudomonadales > Pseudomonadaceae > Pseudomonas > Pseudomonas sp. 3JA. The sequence goes on along the minus strand of NZ_JBAMDJ010000023.1, from coordinate 76,106 downwards.
TTCCTGTGCGGCATGGTGCTCGCCACGCTGCTGGCGTACTTCTTTCCCACCTTTGGCGCCACGGGCGGTGCCATGCATGCCGAATGGGTGGTCAACATCGGCATCTTCGTGGTGTTCTTCCTGCACGGGGTCAACCTGTCCGGCGAACAGATCCGCCACGGTTTGAAGAACATCCGCCTGCATGTGATGGTGCAGGGTTTCACCTTTGGCGTGTTTCCATTGATCTGGCTGATCAGCCACTGGCTAGTCGGCAGCCATGTGCCTGCGCTGTTGATGCTGGGGTTCTTCTACCTGTGCGCCCTGCCCTCGACGATTTCTTCCTCGGTGGCCCTGACTGGCAGTGCAAAAGGTAACGTGCCGGCGGCGATTCTCAACGCGAGCCTGTCCAGCGTACTGGGGATTTTCCTGACACCGCTGCTGGTCAGTTTCGTGGTCGGCAGCGGCGCCGGAGGTATCGACCTGGGGTCAACCTTGCTCGACCTGTGCCTGATGTTGCTGCTGCCACTGGTGCTGGGGCAGTTCCTGCGGCGTTGGCTGGCCGGCTTTTTCGGTCGGTATAAACGCTACACCAGCATCATCGACAAGCTGGTGATCCTGCTGCTGGTCTACGCGGCGTTCTGCAACTCGATGGTATCCGGCATCTGGCAACAGCAAGGCCACGGTGTGCTCTTGAGCGCTGTGCTTGGCAGTGCCGTACTGTTGGCGATCATCTTGTGGGCGACCACCCGCACCGCCCGCGCCCTGCACTTCAGCAGCGCCGATGAGGTTGCCGCGGTGTTCTGTGCCAGCAAGAAATCCCTCGCCGCCGGAGTGCCCATGGCGGCGTTGATTTTCGGCAACCATCCCGGCCTGGGGCTGATCCTGCTGCCGATCATGATCTATCACCCGCTGCAGTTGATCGTCTGCTCGATCCTCGCCGAGCGCTACGCCAGCCATCACCGGGAACTGGCGTCCCGCCAGGACGGCGCGGTCCTCAACGCTCGATAATCGCCGTCACCCCCTGGCCTGCGGCGGCGCAGATGGAGATCAAGCCGCGACCTCGCCCGGCGGCATCAAGCAACTTGGCGAGGTTGGCGACAATGCGCCCGCCCGTGGCGGCAAACGGGTGCCCGGCGGCCAGGGAACTGCCCTTGACGTTCAACCGGCTGCGGTCGATGGACCCGAGTGGCGCGTCGAGGCCCAGGCGCGTCTTGCAGTAGTCCGGGTCTTCCCAGGCCTTCAGCGTGCATAACACTTGGGCGGCGAACGCTTCATGGATCTCGTAGTAGTCAAAGTCCTGCAAGGTCAAGCCGTTGCGCGCCAGCAACCGCGGCACGGCGTAGACCGGGGCCATCAACAGTCCTTCGGCGCCATTGACGAAATCCACCGCCGCCGTTTCGCCGTCGCGCAGGTACGCCAGGATCGGCAGGCCTCGGGCCTTGGCCCACTCTTCGCTGCCCAGCAGCACCAACGAAGCGCCATCGGTCAGTGGCGTGGAGTTGCCCGCCGTCATTGTGCCCTTGGCGCTTTTTTCGAAGGCCGGCTTGAGGGCAGCGAGTTTTTCCAGGGTCAGGTCCGGGCGCAGGTTGTTGTCCCGGGTCAGGCCAAGAAACGGTGTCATCAAGTCGTTCTGCCAACCTTCGGCATAGGACGCGGCCATTTTCTGATGGCTTTCCAGGGCCAACTGGTCTTGCGCCTCCCGGGGGATCTGCCAGGTCTGGGCCATCAATTCGCAATGCTCCCCCATGTTCAGGCCGGTGCGCGGTTCGTTGATGCGCGGCAGGTCGGGGACGAGGTGCTGGGGACGCAGTTGCAGGAAGGTCTTGATCTTGTCGGCGGTGGTCTTGGCGCGATTGGCTTGCAGCAGGATCCTGCGCAGGCCTTCATTGACCGCGATCGGCGCATCCGAGGTGGTGTCGACGCCACCGGCTATGCCGCTGTCGATCTGCCCCAGGGCGATCTTGTTGGCCACCAGCAGCACCGTTTCCAGCCCGGTGCCACAGGCCTGTTGTACGTCATAGGCCGGCGTCATCGGTGACAGCCGCGAGCCGAGCACGCATTCGCGGGTCATGTTCATATCCCGGGAGTGCTTGAGCACCGCACCGGCAGCCACTTCGCCGATGTGCAAGCCATGCAGGTTGTAGCGTTCGATCAGCCCCTCGAGGGCAGCCGTCAACATCGCCTGGTTGCTGGCGGTGGCATAGGCCCCGTTGGAGCGGGCGAACGGAATGCGGTTACCACCGATGATCGCGACGCGGCGTAGTTGTGTCATGAAGAACTCCCCTGTGTAGGTCTAGTGCCCTATGAAGACTCAACCGAACGCTGTGGGAGCAAACTTTGCTCCCACAGGAATTCGGTGCCCTGGAAAAAGCGCTCCCGCTCAAGCTTAGGCTTTATCTCGCCAATCGAACGACTGATTGCCAATCATGGTCCACACTTGGAACCTCATCAGCCGGAGTGTGTTCCATGTCTGACCGTTATATCGACTTCGCCAATTCGCCCATTGGCCGGCGCATGGTCGGGTCCCTCGGCCTGCCATCGCCGGTGCGCCTGGAACGCTGGCAGGCCGGGCGCCTGCGGCCGATCGAAGGCGCATTGCTACTGGGCGGCGGGCCGTTGACCGAACAGATCGGCACGTTTGCCAAGCGCCTGACCGACAGCATTTTCATCTACGGCGGCGAGCCGACCCTGGCCACCGAGTGGATCCCCGGCCATGGCCCGAAAATCAAGGCGGTGGTGTACGACGCCAGCCATTTGCTGCAGGTCGACCAGCTCAAGCAGTTGCGGGAATTTTTCCAGCCGCTGATGAAAAACCTCGACCACAGCGCCCATGTCGTCATCCTCGGTCGCGCGCCAGAAAGTCTTGCCGACCCATTCGCCGCCAGTGCCCAGCGGGCGTTGGAGGGTTTCAGCCGTTCCCTGGCCAAAGAGCTGCGCCACGGTGGGACGCTGCAACTGCTGTACGTCGGCGACGGCGCCGAAGCCCAGTTGGAAGGCGCACTGCGGTTTTTCCTGTCGCCCAAGAGCGCCTTCATCTCCGGGCAGGTCATTCGCCTCAACGCCTGTGACACCCAGGTCCAGGACTGGACCCGACCACTGACTGGGCTCAAGGCACTGGTCACCGGTGCAGCCCGTGGGATCGGCGCTTCCATCGCCGAAACCCTGGCCCGTGATGGCGCCGACGTGATCCTGCTGGACGTGCCGCAGGCCAAGACCGACCTCGACGCCCTGGCGGCGCGCTTGAGCGGGCGCAGCGTCACACTGGATATCTGCGCCGAAGATGCCGCCGCCCAGTTGATCGAGCACCTGCCCGACGGCGTCGACATCCTGGTGCACAACGCCGGCATCACCCGGGACAAGACCCTCGCCAACATGACCCCGGAATTCTGGGACGCCGTGTTGGCCGTCAACCTCAACGCCCCGCAAGTGCTGACCAAGGCCCTGCTCGACAGCGGCACCCTGCGCGACAATGGCCGGGTCGTGCTACTGGCCTCCATCAGCGGCATTGCCGGCAACCGTGGGCAAACCAACTATGCGGCGAGCAAGGCCGGGCTGATCGGCCTGGCCCAGGCCTGGGCGCCACTGCTGCAACCCCGGGGCATCAGCATCAACGCTGTGGCACCGGGCTTCATTGAAACCCGCATGACCGCCGAGATCCCCTTCGCTTTGCGCGAGGCCGGGCGACGCATGAGCTCCCTCGGCCAGGGCGGCCTGCCTCAAGATGTCGCCGAAGCCGTGGCCTGGCTCGCGCAACCGGGCACGGGTGCCGTGACCGGCCAGGCCCTGCGGGTATGCGGGCAAAGCCTTCTGGGAGCGTGACCATGACGATCCAATGGCATGAAGTCAGCAGCCCGCCCTCCATGTCCGGGCTTTATTCGAAAGCGGCGACACGGCGCAAGGTCACCGGAACGACCCTGCCCGAGGAAGGGCTGCGTCAAGTGCTTCAGGTCGACCCGCAACGCCTGGCGGCCTATCGCAAAGTCTGCGGGTTCGTCGATAACGGACTGCTGCCGCCGACCTATCCCCACGTCTTGGCGTTTGCCCTGCAAATGCAATTGCTCACCGCGCGGAACTTTCCATTCCCACTGCTGGGGCTGATCCACTTGAGCAACCGCATTCGTGTATTGCGGCCCATGGGCGGGGTTGGCCAAGTGCGTGCCAGCGTCAATGTCGAGAATCTTCAAGCCCACCCCAAGGGCGCGGTATTCGACCTGGTGACCCGCCTCGATGATCAGTTGGGGCCGCTATGGGAGGCCCAGAGCCAGATGCTTTGCAAAGGCGTCCAGCTCGACGGGGCACTTGTGGAGGACTCACCGCAGGCCAGCCGGCCCTTGATTGAAGTCGCGCACTGGACCGCACCGGCAGACATCGGGCGGCAATATGCCAAAGTGTCTGGCGACTACAACCCCATTCACCTGAGCGGCATCAGCGCCCGGTTGTTCGGCTTCCCCACCGCCATCGCCCATGGCCTGTGGAACAAGGCCAGGACCCTCGCGGCACTGGACGATCACTTGCCCGAGGCCAACATCGAGATCGAAGTGACCTTCAAGAAACCGGTGCGCCTGCCCAGCGAGGTGACGCTGCTGGCGAGTGCGGCGGGCTCCAGTGGACAGCTGCAACTGGTGGGGACCGGAGCGCTGGAGCATATGGTGGGAGAGTGGCGGCCGGTGACCTGAGCAGCCTTCCCTAATGTGGGAGCGAGCTTGCTCGCGATGGCAGTGGCTCAGCCTCCCCCATCTTGAATTCGCCGTGCTCAGCGCGGCGGGTAGTTGGACAGGATTCGCCCAACCGTCTCGCGCACGGCCGTGTTGCGGTCAGCCGGGTTGGGGGAATTGCTGAGCAGTTGTTCGTCACTGCCACGCCACACCAGCTTGCCGTCCTTGCCATCGAGCAGGTCGATCTGCACGGTGGCGACCTTGTAGCTGATGTTGCGGGTTTCGTTGTACATCGGCCCGCCCCAATAGCCATTCCAAGGGCCGCCCCAGCCGCCGCCGTAGTGGGTGGTGACCTGCTGCTGGCGGTCCTCGACGATCAAATAGGCCTGGACCAGCACATCGCCATGCCCGCCAGCCGCCGGACGCAAGCCGCGCTGGTCGAGTTGATCGGCAACCGCCTGGCGGATCCGCTGTTCGGTCAGGTCGCTCTTGATGCGAGGGTCATCGGGGCGATATTGCAGCGCCGGGTCTTTCCAGCTCCAACTGCGATACGCCGCGAAATCGCGGCTGGTGTCGAAATCATGGTTGACCTGATTAGAGGCACAAGCGCCCAACAATAGGGTGAAGGCCAGTAGAGCAAGACGGCGAAACATGGTTTTTCTCCGTTGCGTAATCAACTTGGAGGATACGCCGACATGGCTTTTTCCACTGCGGCACGAATGGCATCGGTGCGCTCGCTTTGACTGCCCCGCTGGCCGGTCTCGGCGCTGGCGCTCCATACCGGTTGCCCCGTGCGGGCATCGAACAGATCCACCCGCACCACCACGACCTGCTCCTGATACGTGCGCACCATCGGCACCGGATGGTACATCCCATAACCCGGGCCATAGCGGTCATAACGGTTATAGCCGCCGTAGTAACCGGCATCGTAGTCGTCGCGGACCTGGCGCACGCGGGTTTCCAGACGCAGGTCGGCGCTGACGAACAGGTCGGCGGGCCGGTTGTCATGCAGCGGGCGCAGGCCACGCTGGTCCAGGGCATTGCTCACCGCTTCGGCCACTTGGGCCGAATCCGCCCAGGCGGAACCCGACGGCAGGCGCCCGTCGCGCCAGGCCCAACTGCGATAGCGCCCATAGTCACGGGGCGGCGCAGGGTAAGCGCTGCGGTCGAACACCGTGGCGGCCCCGGCCGGCGCCGGCGGCAGTGGATTGGACGTGGCGACATAGGGGTTGCTGCCCTGGCAGGCCGCCAGTCCCAGGCACAGCATCAACAACCCTGAACGACCTTTCATTTCGCTCTCCGGTCACACTGGACGGCAGATCCAGTGCAGATAACGTCCCAACCCGGCAAACGCCGGATGGCGACGGTGGGCCAGTTCCATTTCCAGCAACTGCGCAAGCTCCACGCGGCCCTGGAACTCCACCGGCATATAGTCATGGAAAACCCGCACGCCACTCTGGTTTTCGACCTGCCACAGGCCTTCAAGTTGCGCCGCCAACTCTCGTGGATCAAGAGGTTGTTGCGGCGTCAGGCTCTGTTTTTCGCCGGCCATGTCATTTTTGCGCAACTTGCGAAAATGCCCCTTGAGCAGGTTGCGATAGACCAGCGCGTCGCGGTTGTAGAATGCCAGGGACAGCCAGCCGCCAGGGACCGTGAGTTGATGCAGCACTGGCAGGATCGCGTGAGGTTCGGCCAGCCATTCCAGCACCGCGTGACACAACACCAGGTCGTAAGGTTCAGTGAGCTGGCCGAGCAGGTCCTGCCACGGCGCCTGGATGAACGTGGCGCTCTGGCCCGCCTCGGCAAAGCGCTGGCGGGCGCCTTCGAGCATGGGCTCGGCCGGCTCAGCCAGGGTCACCTGGTGACCGCGTTCGGCCAGCCACAACGACATGTGGCCCAGGCCGGCGCCGATGTCCAGCACGCGCAATGGACGCTGTGGCAAGGCTTCCAGCAGATCGGCCTGAAGCACCGCCAGGCGGATCGCGCCCTTGGCCCCACCGTAGATTTTTTCGGCAAAACGCGTGGCGAGCTGATCGAAATGACGGTCGCTCATTGGCCGAACCGCCGTTCGCTGTCAGCCAGTTTGCTGCGCACCACGGCGTCCATGTCCAGGCCCAGTTCGCTGCAAAGCAGCAACAGGTACAACACGATGTCACCGACCTCCTGCCCGGCGTGGGCCAGTTTGTCCGCCGGCAACTGGCGCGACTGGTCCTCGGTCAGCCACTGGAAAATCTCCACCAGTTCGGCCATTTCCACACTGGCGGCCATGGCGAGGTTTTTCGGGCTGTGGAATTGCCGCCAGTCGTTACGGTCACGAATGGCATGCAGGCGTTCGGTCAGTTCAACAAGGTTCATCGGTTTCTCCTGAATGCGCATAGCTTCAGGGGGATGACCTGGGAAGGCAAGAGTCTCGGTACGAAGCGACAGTTTGCCCCATAATCGAACCAACTCGGCCGCTACAGCTCCTACAATCAGGAGCCAACGGCTCAGCTCAGATCCCCTCCCATCAGGATGCACACATGCAGGCAGAAAGCTTTTTCGAATGGCTCGGCCAGGCGCTCGGTTCGGTGATCCGTTTCATCGTCGACCTGCTCAGCGGTCTCTTCAACACCCTGGCCAATGCCGGCGGCAATTTTGTCGATGGGCTGTCACGTACCCTGGGCATGGACACCTCGATCATCAGCATCATCGCGCTGATCCTCGGGCTGATGTTGCTTTACTCGGCGATCCGCGCGTTCATGCGGGCCTCGATCGTCATGGGCATCATCTGGCTGGTGCTGGGGTTGTGGTTGTTGAGCTGGATTATCCACTAGCACTCGGATCGCTCCCCACCACAGAGCCCGCGCCGGACACAGCACCTGTGGCGAGGGAGCTTGCTCCCGCTGGGTGGTGAAGCCGCCCCAAATGGGCTGACGCAATCTTCCAGACACATCGCGCCAGCCGGCTTTACGACTGCTTCGCAGCCGAGCGGGAGAAAGCTCCCTCGCCACAATGAGTCCGAAGTCACTTTGGAGAATTGCGTGTTCCCCTCCGCACCGGGCACGATCAATTCAGGAACCCGCTACAATCGCGCTCCATCAAGGAGCCCGCATGTCCAACCTGACCACCGACTGGCGCGACCGCCTTACCCATCGCCGGGTCTGGGCGCTGGCTGCGCCAATGATTCTCTCGAACATTTCCGTACCGCTGGTGGCCTTGGTGGACAGTACCGTCATCGGCCATTTGCCCCATGCCCATCAGTTGGGCGCGGTGGCGGTCGGGGCGAGTTTGTATACGGTGTTGGCGTGGGCCATGGGTTTCCTGCGCATGGGCACCACCGGGTTCGCCGCCCAGGCTGCCGGGCGCGGTGATGGGGCGGCGTTGCGACAAGTGCTGCTGCAAGGGCTGCTGTTGGCGATAGGGTTGGCGGTACTGCTCGCTGCCGTCGGCGTGCCATTGAGCGACGTAGCGTTGCACTTCATGCAGCCGTCCGCCGAGCTCAACCAGTTGACCCAGGATTTCTTTCACACCCGGCTGTTCGGCCTGCCGGCGGCGCTGGCCAGTTATGCGCTGGTGGGCTGGTTCCTCGGTGCCCAGAATGCCCGGGCCCCGCTGGCGATCCTGTTGGTAACCAACCTGATCAACATCGCCCTGAACCTGTGGTTCGTGATCGGCCTGGACTGGGGCGTGACCGGTTCGGCCCGGGCGTCGGTGATCGCCGAGTGGACCGGTGCGCTGGTCGGCCTGGCCCTGGCTCGTCACACACTCCGCGCCTGGCCTGGACAGATTGTCTGGGGCGCCCTGGGGGTGTGGCAGAGCTGGCGTCCGCTACTGGCGGTGAACCGGGACATTTTCATCCGCAGCCTGGTGCTGCAAGCGGTGTTTTTCCTGATCACCGTGCAAGGCGCACGCCTGGGGGATGCGACCGTGGCGGCCAATGCCTTGCTGCTCAACGGTCTGTTGCTGACAGCCCATGCCCTGGACGGCCTGGCCCATGCCGTCGAAGCGCTGTGCGGCCATGCCATTGGCGCCCGCGACCGCCTGGCGCTGCGTCGCTCGCTGGTGGTGGCGTGCGGCTGGTCGTTGATCGCAAGCCTGGGCTTTGCACTGCTGTTCCTGCTCGCCGGCCACCTGTTCATCGACATGCAGACCGATATTCCTGACGTGCGCGCCACCGCTTATCACTACCTGCCCTACCTGGCCGCCTTGCCGCTGATTGCGGTCTGGAGTTACTTGCTCGACGGGCTGTTCATTGGCGCCACCCGTGCCCGGGAAATGCGCAACGGCATGCTGCTGACCCTGCTGCTGGTGCTGCCCATCGCCTGGGCGCTGCAAGGGCTGGGCAACCATGGGCTATGGATAACCTTCCTGCTGTTCATGGCCCTGCGCAGCCTGACCCTCGGCGCTTTCGCCTGGCACTTGCAGCGGCACGATCGCTGGCTCGGCGCATCAGCCCACTAACGCTCAATCCTGGCTGCCCTGCCAGCGCCGGCGCAGATGCTCGAACCGCTCGCGCTGCGAACCACCCACCAGGCCAGGCACTGGCCGGGCATCGGGGTATTGCAGGCGTAGCCACAGCCAGTCATCGAGCACCGCCCGCTCGGTAAACCCCAGCGTCAGGCCCTGCTGCAAATCCCCCCAGAGCCGCTGGTAATTACATCCGGTGGAGCGGCACCATTGCCAGGCGTGACGCTCCAGCAGGCACCGTTGCAACTGGTCCTGCTGCCGGTCGCTGAGCCCATGCTCTTTCTCCAGCGCCGCCACCGGCAGCCCAGGGTTGGACAGTTGTTGCCAACCCTGGCTGCCGATCGCCCGGTCGGCCCAGGTGCCACCAAACCAGCGCAACAAACTGATCGGGCCCAGCCAGCAACTGAGTTCTTGAGGGTCGCAACCGTCGAAGAAATAGCTGGCGATGTACGGATTGTAATAGCTCAACAAAGCTTTGTGGTGCAGACCCAGGGTCACCGTCAGCATGCGCCGCAGATGCGCCAGCAATTGCGCAGCAGGCGATGGGCTGACCAACAACAGCCCCGGCCAGGAACCTGGGTCCAGGTGACAAAGGCTGGCCAGCGCAGGCGAATGGCGCAGATCCACCAACAGCGGACCGTGCTCTCGCAGCCCATGCAGCTCGGTGTTTTCAAACAAGGCAAAGCACCGGGCCTTGGCGAACTGCGCGCGCACCAGCCGCGCAGCGCCAGGCGCACTCGGTACGTCGAGCAGCAGCCATTGCGGCGGTGATCCAGACAGGGGCGCGGCGTTCATCGAGCGACACTCGCGCCACGCCGCATGAGCATACGGCAGGTGCACAGTGGCTGGGAGCAGGGGCTGAAAGGCCCGCCTTCGGGCAACAAGCACAACAAGACCAGCGGCTCGGCATCCCGGATTGCAGACAACAGAAACGGATCGGCAACCGATGGCCCACGCGTTTCGCCTGTGGATGACTCATCCACAATCTCTACTGAGGCAGGCGCATCCAGAAATGCACTGATCATTGGCCGATCCGGATCGCCTTCGATAAAGCTCACCAGCACCTCGGTGCCGTCACTCAAGGCGCCCGCCACGCCCGGGACCAGTTCGGGCGCCAAAGGCAGCCAGCAATGACTGGGGCTCGCGCCTTCGCCCTGGTAGAGCCAGTCAAACTGCACCGCCACGCGCCCCGCTCCCAGCTCCGACGGCTCGTCCACCGCCACGACCCAGCCACGTTGCCGGCTCACCATGCGCGGTTTTACCGGGACCTCCTCCGGCACGAACAGCACGCCCCGGGGAATGGCCCTGAAATGATTGCCGTACACCCCCGCCTGTGCGCGGTGCTCGACCTTCGTCAGCAGCCAGCGCCGGTTCCAGTCGGCAAACGGATGGCCCGTCAGCTTCAGCACCTGACCGCCGTGCAGGCTCATCAAGTCGCTGCGCCCCTGGGCGACCTGCTCCTCCGACACATCGGTTTGCACGCTGAACGAGCGCACCGCGGCAATCGGGTCGTCGTCCGCGTAGACCGCCTTACCGGCAGGGGGAAAACTGTGTGGATTATCAGCGAACACCAGGCAATGCCCGTCCCGGGTGTGTTCGAAATGAAAGTGGATACCCGCCTGGGCGCATACGCGCTGCAGGAACTGCAGGTCCGACTCTCGATACTGGGTACAGAAATCCTGCGGTGGATAATCGCCACTCAAATCCAGGCACAGGCTGCGGCCAATGATGTCATGGGCCTTGAGCACCTGGCGAATGATCTGCGGCACCGAGCGGGCGCTGAAAACCCGCTGGCTGAATCGCTGCGCCAGACAGGCCAGCTTCGGCCCGATACGCACCTGGCAGCCGGCGCCATGACTGTGTTGGACCAACTCATGAAGCTGCCCATGAACACCTCGGCCCGGGGCCCCGAAACTCAACCAGACGCTGCGGTACAACAGGCCCGCCAGGTCCAGGTTCGCGTCGCGCAACGACAGCTGCGCTTCATAGACGAAGGGTTCGCTGATCGCTTCGCTACCCGTGAAGGCCACGACGTCAACAGGCTCGGGCAGACCGGCTATCTCCAGACGAAAGGCTGGCTCGCTGGCTGGATCGGACATCGGCGTTTCTCTACAGGAGGGGCGGTCGGGGATTCTCGCCGAGAGCCATGGCCGAGTAGAGGGGCCAAGTACAAGTTAGGAAAGGGACTACACGAAATAAGGACATCGCCGGTTAAACGCACCGATGTGCGGAAACAGCGGCGGCACACATAAAAATGCCCTTCAGGACTGTCCGAAAAAACCCGCAGCATGCGGTGTATTTTTCTGACAGCCCTGGAGGGCGGTGTTAATCGGTGGAACAGACGCGCCCCTGTGGCGAGGGAGCTTGCTCCCGCTGGGCTGCGTAGCAGCCCCCTTTTGTGAGCGCTTCGCACTCAAGCGGGAGCAAGCTCCCTCGCCACAGGTCCGCCGGCACGGAACCGGCATCAGTCGATCAAGACGACAGGTAGGAGGAACGCGTCAGCCCCAGGCGCAAGGCATCGAGGAACTGGGTACGTTCGGCGGCGCTGATACGGGCGCTGGCGCACTTGTCGCGGTAGTGAGTCATCAACTCCTCCGGCGACAGGTGCACGTAGCGCAGCATGTCCTCGATGGTGTCGTGGGTTTCGATACCGGCGTGGTACACGCTGCCATCGGCGTTCTGGTAGATGTTCACCGAGTCGGTGTCACCGAACAGGTTGTGCATGTCACCAAGGATTTCCTGGTAGGCACCCACCAGGAAGATGCCCAGCAGATAGTCTTCATCCGGCTTGAGAGCGTGAACCGGCAGGCTGGTCTCGATGCTCTGCTCGTCGACGTACTGCTTGATCTTGCCGTCCGAGTCGCAGGTCAGGTCTTGCAGCACGGCGCGGCGCAGCGGCTCTTCGTCCAGGCGATGCAGCGGCAGGATCGGCAACACCTGGCCGATGGCCCAGGTGTCCGGCAGGCTCTGGAACACCGAGAAGTTGCAGATGTATTTGTCGGCCAACTTGTCGTTGAGCTCATCCAGCACCTGGCGGTGCGAGCGCTGGCGCGCCTTCAACGAGTTGTGCAGGCGACGGCACACCGCGAAATAGCATTGCTCGGCCAAGGCTTTTTCGGCCAGGGTCAGCTTGCCGTCGGCATATTGGGTCGCCACGTCGCTCATGTAGTGGGTGGCGCGCCAGTAAGTCTCGGTGACCATCTCGATATCGGTCGGGCCCAGCAGGTCAACCAGCCATTGCACTGTTTCCGGCAGTTCCTGCTTGTTGTCGATCACCGGCACGTCGTCGTTGTGTTTCTCGACGTCGGTCACTTGCACCACCAGCATGGCGTGGTGAGCGGTCAGCGAGCGGCCGCTTTCGGAGAAGATGTTCGGATGCGGCAGGCTCTGGGCATCGCAGAACTCCTTGAGCATGCCGACCACGACACCGGCGTAATCGTCCATGTCGTAGTTGATCGAGCTGGCATTGCGCGAGTGCGTGCCGTCGTAGTCCACGCCCAGGCCACCGCCGACGTCGATGTGATCCACCGGCAGGCCGAGGTTGCGCAGCTCACCGTAGTAACGGATCGCTTCCTTGAAGCCATGCTGGTAGTCCGCCAGGTTGGCGATCTGCGAACCCATGTGGAAGTGCAGCAGGCGAATGCCCTGGTCCAGGCCGGCAGCACGGAAACGCTCGACCACCGACAGCAGTTGCGCGGCCGACAAGCCGAACTTGGACTTCTCGCCACCGGTATCGGCCCACTTGCTCGACGCCAGGGATGACAGGCGCACGCGCAAGCCGACCTGCGGCTTGACCTTGAGCGTTGCGGCCTCTTCGATCACCAGGCCGACTTCAGACTCTTTCTCGATGACGATGAAGACGTTGTGACCGAGCTTCTGGCCCATCAGCGCCAGACGGATGAATTCGCGGTCCTTGTAGCCGTTGCAGACGATGGTCCCGCCCTTCGGCGCCAGGGCCAGGACCGCCAGCAGCTCCGGCTTGGAACCGGCTTCCAGGCCGATGGAGACGTTCTGGGTGGCAATGATGTTCTCGATCACCGCTTCCTGCTGGTTGACCTTGATCGGATAGAGCGCGGTGTACTTGCTCTGGTATTCCAGGCGCGCGATGTTGCTGTCGAAGGCGCCGGTGAGCTGGCGCACACGGTCTTGCAGGATGTCGGGGAAGCGCACCAGCAAGGGCAGCGACAGGCCGCTCTGGCGCAACTGATCGACTTGCTCGAACAGGTCGATGGGCGAGCTGTCGGGACCGTTCGGACGGACTTCGACGCGACCGGCTTCATTGATCGCGAAATACCCGGCCCCCCAATGGCGAATCCCGTAAACACTGCGGCTGTCCGCAACTGTCCATTGGCTGCCATCGTCTTTGCGTGTGCGTCGTACGGACATCGAAGTCCCCTATAAAGAAGTCAAAATGCACCATCCGGTCGGAGGCTGGGGCAGTCTAGAGAGTGAAAATGACGAATTGCCTGTTAGCAAGGTAGACCCTGCTCCCAGCGATGAGTTTAGAAACCCGTTCAGAACAGGCTCTGTGAAAACCATGCGGGCGACCTCGAACATTGGATTCGGGTCAAGCCGAGGGTGGTTTTCACAGAGGCTGCTAGCCGCCGGATTTCTTTGCCTTGAAGCCGTGCTTGACCAGTTCCGCCAGCAGCAGCTCGACGTGATCGCCCTGGATCTCGATGATGCCGTCTTTCAACGCACCACCGGTGCCACAGCGTTTCTTCAACGTAGTGGCCAGCTCCTTGAGCGCGTCTTCGGCCAACGGCACGCCAGTGATCGTGGTCACCGTCTTGCCGCCGCGACCTTTGCTTTCACGGCGCACGCGCGCTATGCCGTCACCGGCAGGGATGGCGGTCTGTTTGCAGATGCAGGCATCCACCGGCTGACGGCAATCAGGACAATGACGACCGGCGTCGGTAGAAAATACCAGGCCGCCCAGGGCGGCGAAGGATGCGGCTTTTTTGGCCACCGGCAATCCTCTCGGGAGGACAAAGACTGGTCGAGGGGGAATGTGCCTCGACCGCGAAACCCCACTCAGGCAGGGGCAGCGCTACTGGACCGCAGACACGGTTCAGCTTGAAAAGTCGCGCAGTGTAACGGCAAAAAGCCGACTTGCTAAGGGCCAATCAGCGCCAATTTATAGCTTCTTTGCGACGCTGCCGCCATGGACCCGCAAATAGCGTTCAAGCGCCGCCAGAGAGTCCGGGCAGTAAGGCTTGCGCTGGATTTCATCAAGCACCTGATCGAGGGGCAGGAAACGCGCTTCGAGGACTTCTTCGGGCTGCAAGACCAACGGGCCATCCCACACCGCCGAGAACGCCGAGCACCACAGGCGACTGCCAGGGTCTTCGAAATAAAAATGGTCGTGTGCGGTCAGTTCCACGCCGCTCACACCCAGTTCTTCCGCCAGCTCACGGGCAGCCGATTCGGCGTAGGTCTCATCGGCCTGCACCATACCGCCCGCCGCCACGTCCCAGAAACCCGGGTAGATGGCCTTGCTCAGGGTGCGCCGATGAACACACAGCTCACCGGACGAATTGAACAGCATGATGTAGGTGCCGCGTCCGATCAGGCCACGCTCGCGCAGCTCTGAACGCACCAGGCTGCCGAGCAGGTTGTCGTGCTCGTCGACCCACGCGATCAGCTCGGCATCCGAGGCCGCTCGGTGAGCGACCTCCCGGGGGCTTTCGCTCATGGATCAGCCCTGGTTCAGCAGTTGCCGCAAGTCGATGACCGCTGCGTTGGCCCGGGAAATGTAGTTGGCCATGACCAGCGAGTGGTTCGCCAATACACCGAAGCCGCTGCCGTTGAGGATCATCGGGCTCCAGACCGGTTCCTGGGACGCTTCCAGTTCACGGATGATCTGTCGCACGCTGACCGTGGCGTTCTTTTTCGCCAGGACATCGGCGAAGTCCACTTCGATGGCGCGCAGCAGGTGCGACAACGCCCATGCCTGGCCACGGGCCTCATAGAACACGTTATCGATTTGCAGCCACGGGGTCTCGACCACCTCTTCATCCACCTGTGGCACCTGGCCCGGGGCCGGGACTTCGGTTTTCAGCGAGGTGTTGAGCTTGACCCGGCCAACGCTGGCCGACAGACGCTGGGACAACGAACCCAGGCGAGTGCCGACATCCCCCAGCCAGTTGTTCAGGTTGTCGGCGCGGGCGTAGAACAGTGCGCTTTTCTGGCTTGGGTCGGACAGACGCGCCTGATAGCGGCTCAGGGAATTGATGCCTTCCTGGTATTCAGATTCGCTGGAGGGCAGTACCCAACTGCGGTTGTCGAAGTTGAAGCGCGGTTCGGCCTTGGCCAGGTCGGCGTCCTCGGCGGACTGGGACTGGGAACGGGCGAAGTCCTTGCGCAGGGCACGGCTCAGGTCGCGGACCTGCACCAGCACGCCGTATTCCCAGCTCGGCATGTTGTCCATCCACAGGCCAGGTGGGAAGCGGTCGTTGGAGATGTAGCCACCCGGCTTGCTCAGCAGGGTCCCGGCCACCGTCTTGAGCGTCTCGACCGTGGTGTAGCCCACCACCATCTGCCGGCCATCTTTCTCGGCTGCGGCCTGGGCGTTCTGCTGCACAGGGAACAGCGCGGGCTCCTGGCTCCAATACCAGCCGACGGCAATGGTCACCAGCAGGTAAAGGCCGATCAGCGTCGCCAGTGCGCGGCTGAAAAAAAGCCCACCCAGGTAGCTGCGGGTGTCCGATTTCGGCTCGGCGGCACGTTCAGGCGCGCTGCCCGCGCGGTTTTTCCAGTCCAGCATGGTGATATCCCTTCAATCACTTGAGTTCTCGGTTCGACCACAACCCTACGCCATCGTGCCTGATTTGAAACGCGATAATGCGGCGCCCATCATGCCGGGCGCGACAGGGCAATCGAACAGCACTATAAAGGAAGCGTTGCCATCGGCCTACGAGACTGGTCAGTCACAAACTGAATTTCGCGACTGGACAGAATATTGACGTGTGACACTCATGCAGAGGAAAAGAGGTGCTAGCATAGAGCCACCAGTCGATCTCAGCATGCACCCTAACTAGTAGTCAGGATATGACCGAGCCAGAAGACCCCAGCCGTGAGCGCCTCAAGCACCACTTTGCCCAGCGGGTAATTCATCAGGCTCGTCAGATCCTGGAGATTTGGCAGCGCCTGCAACGCAGTGAGTGGTCAAGCACCGACCTGTCGGAGCTCAGCGAAGCCAACCTGCGCCTGCTGCGCTTTGCCGAGCGCTTCGAACAGCCCGAGCACGCCCAGTTGGCCCAAGGCATCAGCCAGTCACTGCAAGCGGTGGACGCCAATCGTGGGCGCCTGAGCAGCCACCTGATCACCGAAATCAACCGCTTGATGCAGCGCTTGTCGCGTACCGGCCTGCGTCATGGCGACCAACTCGAACAAACCTTCCTGCCGCCGCTGCGCAAACCCATCTACGTGTTGCTGCAAGATCATGACCGCGCCGAGCGCCTGGCCAAGCAGTTGGAGTTCTTCGGCCTCGGCGCCCAGGCGCTGGACAGCGTCGCGGGGTTCCGCGCCTCCATGGTCGAGCGCCTGCCGGCGGCGATTGTCATGGATGTGGATTTCAGCGGACCCGGCGCGGGCCTGAAACTGGCCGCCGAAGCCCAGGAAGGCCTGGAGCAGCCGCTGCCGCTGTTGTTCTTCAGTTTGTTGGAAACCGACACGCCGACACGCCTGGCCGCGGTGCGTGCCGGTGGGCAGGAGTTTCTCACCGGCACCCTCGAAGCCTCGAGCCTGCTGGAAAAGATCGAAGTGCTGACCTGCGTTGCCCAGTACGATCCGTACAAAGTGCTGATCATCGATGACTCCCGTGCCCAGGCCATGCATACCGAACGCTTGCTCAATAGCGCCGGCATCATCACCCGCACGCTGATCGAGCCGATCCAGGCCATGGCCGAACTCGCGGACTTCCAGCCCGACCTGATCATTCTCGACATGTACATGCCGGCCTGCACCGGCACGGAACTGGCCAAGGTGATACGTCACAACGACCGCTACGTCAGCGTGCCGATCATCTACCTGTCCGCCGAAGACGACCTGGACAAGCAACTCGATGCCATGAGCGAAGGTGGCGACGACTTCCTGACCAAACCGATCAAGCCCCGGCACCTGATCACCACGGTGCGCAACCGTGCCGCCCGGGCGCGCAACCTCAAGGCGCGGATGGTGCGCGACAGCCTCACCGGCCTGTACAACCACACCCATATCCTGCAACTGCTCGAGGATTGCAGCTTTCGCGCTCGTCGCGAAGGCAAGCCCCTGAGCTTTGCCATGCTCGATATCGACCATTTCAAACGGGTCAATGACAGCCACGGCCACCCCATGGGCGACCGGGTGATCAAGAGCCTGGCGCTGTTTCTCAAGCAACGCCTGCGCAAGACCGACTTCATCGGCCGTTACGGCGGCGAAGAGTTCGCCATCGTCATGCCCGACACCGACATCGACGCCGCCTGCAAAGTGCTGGATGAAATTCGCCAGCGCTTTGCCGAAATCCACTATCCAGCCCAGCCCCATGATTTGTGGTGCACCTTCAGCGCCGGCGTGGTGGAGATGAGCGATGACTCCGACAGCCTGATGATGGCCAGCCAGGCGGATGAAGCGCTGTATCGCGCCAAGCATGCCGGGCGCAACCGGATACAGAGCGCCCGCCAATCAAAGCAAAGTGCCACCTTTTCATCGGAATCGACCGATTCGGTCATAAACCTGTAACGCAAACGCAATAACTTCAAGCGCTTACGATTCTGCCCCTGGTAGACACTTGATGCGCCTGAAGCTGCTGACCAATCTCAATACCCTTCTTTTAGTTGCCGTGTGCCTCGGCCTCGGCGCCACGCTGTGGTGGTCGCAGATTGCCCTGGAGCGACCCTATCTGCTGATGGAGCGCTACCTGGGCCTGTCGCGACAATTCCAGGGCGAAGTGGCGCGCAACATCGAGGACTATCTGGCCAGCGGCGATGCCCTGCGCTTGAGCACCGCCACCCAGGCGCTGGAAACCCTGCAAAAAGACCTGGATCAATTTCCCCCGGAACTGGCCAAGACCCTGCGCCCGAGCCTGGCGAACCTCGACAGCTTCAGCAAGACCGATCTGCTGGCCGCCGGCAAACTGGCCGGTGATCCGCAGGCCTTGCTGCTACAGGCCGAACGAGAGTTGAGCGCCAGCCTCGATCAACTGGCCCAATACGCCAATGGCGCCCCGGCCTACTTGCCCGCGCTGTTTGCCGCGTCGCAGCACCTGGGCCGCCTATCCCTCACGCGGGACAAACTGGTCAGCAGTGGCCGCAGCGAATTGGCCGCCGACGTCGAGCGGGAACTGGCGAGCATCCGTGTGGAGGCCGAACGCCTCGACAACCTGCCACTGTTGGGCGTCACCGTCAGCAGCGAATCAGGCAGCGATGATTTCGCCGCGCTGATGGGTTTGCAAACCCAGGAAAAAACCGCCGCCGACGACGCTGGCATCGCTCTCAAACGCGAACTCAACAGCCTGCTCAGCCGCTACCCCGCCGAGCTGGGACGCACCCGCGAGCTGATCCAGAAACGCACCGAACTGAGCAGCGCCACGCACCTGAAAATCGCCGATGTGCAACAGGCGATCGATACGATGGAGCCTGCGGTTCGCGCCCAGCATGGGCAGATCCAGGGAGAGGTTCGCTTGATCCAAGGGGTAATGATTGGCCTGATCCTGCTGATCGCCCTGCTCATCGACACCTTGCAGCGACGCCTGGCGCGGACCTTGACGCACCTGGCGCCGGCCCTGTCGACCTGGGCCGAAGGGGATTTCAGCCGTGACATCCACGTGGGCGCCAGCAACCGTGAACTGCAAGACATCGAAGCGTCGCTCAATCGCCTGCGGGCTTATCTGGTGGATCTGGTGGGCACCATTCGGGTGAACGCCGAACAGGTCGCCGGCAGCAGCCGTGCCCTGGCCGAGTTGAGTGGCGAGCTGCACGGCGGCGCCGAGGATCAGGCCAGCGACACGGCGCTGATCCGCGACTCCCTCAGCGAACTGGAAGCGACGATCCAGCAGGTGGCCGGCGATGCCAGCCAGGCCGCAGACGCCAGCCGCAGCGCCGGGCATGCCGTGGAACAAGGGCAGAAGGTCATTGGCCTGAGCCTCACCGGCCTGCATGCGCTGGTGGGCGAAGTGCAAGGCAACGCGCAGATGATCGAACAACTGGCCGAGGAGTCGGCCACCATCGGTGGCGTGCTGACGGTGATTCGCTCGATTGCCGACCAGACCAACCTGCTGGCCCTCAACGCCGCCATCGAAGCGGCCCGTGCCGGGGAAATGGGCCGGGGTTTCGCGGTGGTGGCCGAGGAAGTCCGCTCCCTGGCCCAACGCACGGCCGGTGCCACCGCCGAAATCCAGACACTGATCGCCCGTCTGCAACAGGCCGCACGCCAATCGGTGGACGGCATGCGCGCCCAGGTCGAACACGCCGAAGCCACCGCCAACCAGGCGCAAGCGGCCGACGGCGCGCTGGACCAAATCGTCGGCGCCATACAGACCATTGCCGACACCGCCGTGCGCATCGCCGATGTCACCGCCCAACAAAGCGGCGCCGTCAGCGAAATCCGCGACCATAGCGAGCGTATTCACCAATTGGGCGGGGATAACCTGCTGCGCATCGGACAGGGGCGGGAACAGGGTGACAACCTGCTGGTGCTGGGCGGACGTTTGCACACCGCCGTGCAGGCGTTTCGGGTGTAACGGCTGGAGCGTGGCTTGGCGGCAAAAGCGGCGGGGCAGTTTGCATTGTTGCGTGACACGCAGTCCTCACGTGCAGGCTTTCCGAGCGCAGATGACCGGATCAAGAGACACGGTCACAAATTTCGCGCAAACATCGGTCATCGTGCTGGCTATTGCAGAGAACTGGACAGTCACAAAGGCTTTGCGGCATAGTCGCCAGGTTCTGATACCTGCTCACAGATAACAAGGAACAGCAGATGGCGACCCTATTGGTCCTGCACGGACCCAACCTGAACCTGCTGGGCACCCGTGAACCGGGCGTCTATGGCGCCGTGACACTGGCCCAGATCAACCAGGACCTGGAACAGCGGGCTCGCGCCGCCGGCCATCATTTGCTCTATCTGCAAAGCAACGCCGAATATGAATTGATCGACCGTATCCATGCCGCGCGTGGCGAAGGCGTGGACTTCATTTTGATCAATCCAGCAGCTTTTACACACACAAGCGTCGCATTACGTGACGCGCTGCTGGCGGTGAGCATCCCATTCATCGAAGTGCATTTGTCTAACGTGCACAAACGCGAACCTTTCCGCCATCACTCTTACTTCTCCGATGTAGCGGTGGGAGTGATCTGCGGCCTTGGCGCCAGCGGTTACCGACTGGCCCTGGAGGCCGCTCTAGAGCAGCTTGAAAGACAGGCGACAGCTTGAAAACAAGCGTTAAACGCCCCTGACCGACCCTTGGGAGTTGATGATTCATGGATATCCGTAAAGTTAAGAAATTGATCGAATTGCTGGAAGAGTCCGGCATCGACGAGCTTGAGATCAAGGAAGGCGAAGAGTCCGTACGCATCAGCCGCCACAGCAAGACCCCGGCCCAGCAGTTCTATGCACCGGCACCGATGCATGCTCCAGCCGCCGCGCCTGCTCCAGCAGCAGCGCCGGTTGCCGCAGCCGCGCCCGCCGCACCGGCTGCGCCAGCGCTCAACGGCACTGTTGCCCGTTCGCCAATGGTGGGCACGTTCTATCGCAAGTCTTCGCCATCCTCGCCGTCCTTCGTTGAAGTCGGCCAGACCGTGAAGAAAGGCGACACCCTGTGCATCGTCGAAGCCATGAAGATGATGAACCACATCGAAGCTGAAACCAGCGGTGTGATCGAGTCCATCCTCGTCGAAGACGGCCAGCCGGTTGAGTACGACCAACCGCTGTTCACCATCGTTTGAACCGCGGAGAGCCTTTGATGACTGCGAAGTTGGAAAAAGTTCTGATCGCTAACCGCGGTGAGATCGCCCTGCGGATTCTGCGTGCCTGCAAAGAGATGGGCATCAAGACCGTCGCCGTTTACTCCAAGGCCGACAAAGAACTGATGCACCTGGGCCTGGCAGACGAATCCGTCTGCATCGGTCCGGCGTCGGCTGCGCACTCCTACCTGCACATCCCGGCGATCATCGCCGCTGCCGAAGTGACCGGCGCCACCGCCATTCACCCGGGCTACGGTTTCCTGGCGGAAAACGCCGACTTCGCCGAACAGGTCGAAAACTCCGGTTTTGCCTTCATTGGTCCGAAAGCCGACACCATCCGCCTGATGGGCGACAAGGTTTCGGCCAAACACGCCATGATCGCTGCGGGCGTGCCAACCGTTCCGGGTTCCGACGGCCCGCTGCCTGAAGACGAAGAAACCGCTTTGCGCATCGGTCGCGAAGTTGGTTATCCAGTGATCATCAAGGCCGCTGGCGGCGGCGGTGGTCGTGGCATGCGCGTGGTACACAAGGAAGAAGACCTGATTTCCTCGGCGAAACTGACCCGCTCCGAAGCGGGCGCAGCGTTTGGCAACCCGATGGTCTACCTGGAAAAATTCCTGACCAACCCACGCCACGTCGAAGTCCAGGTGCTGTCCGACGGGCAGGGCCATGCGATCCATCTGGGCGACCGCGATTGCTCGCTGCAACGTCGTCACCAGAAAGTCCTCGAAGAAGCGCCGGCACCGGGCATCGACGAGCAGGCTCGCGAGGAAGTCCTGGCGCGTTGCGTCAAGGCCTGCATCGACATCGGCTATCGCGGCGCCGGCACCTTCGAGTTCCTGTACGAGAACGGTCGTTTCTACTTCATCGAAATGAACACCCGTGTTCAGGTGGAGCACCCGGTTTCGGAAATGGTCACTGGTATCGACATCGTCAAGGAGATGCTCAGCATCGCCGCCGGCAACAAGCTGTCGTTTACCCAGGATGACGTGGTCATCCGCGGTCACGCACTGGAATGCCGGATCAACGCCGAAGACCCGAAAACCTTCATGCCAAGCCCAGGCACGGTCAAGCATTTCCATGCCCCGGGCGGCAATGGCGTTCGCGTCGATTCGCACCTGTACAGCGGTTATGCCGTTCCGCCGAACTACGATTCGTTGATCGGCAAGCTGATCACCTACGGGGCGACCCGTGACGAAGCCATGGCGCGCATGCGCAATGCGCTGGACGAAATCGTGGTCGACGGGATCAAGACCAACATCCCGCTGCACCGCGACCTCGTACGCGACGAAGGCTTCTGCAAAGGCGGCGTCAACATCCATTACCTGGAACACAAGCTGGGCAACCAGCACTGATATTCCAAGTGATGTAAAAAGACCCCGGTCCATTGGCCGGGGTCTTTTTTTGCCTGTTCTTCAAGATGACAATCCAGTGGATCAGCTCAGCGCCACCGTAGGGAACGCGTGGGCTTCGATCTGCGCCGCAGTCGCTGGCCGCCCCTGCGGAGTGAGCACGGCACCACTGGCATTGGCCACCAGCGGCTCGCTGCGCACGCGCGTCATGAACCCACGGGCCCGCACCGACACCGGATCAGAACCCTGTTTCGCCCTCGCCAGCACCGGTATGTAGTAGCGTTCGACCTGGGTGCGGGACGTCTTGAAAACCGACGTCACGCCATTGCGCAAATCCAGCGATACACCGTAGGTGTTGCCGAAGCAGGACGAATACGACCAGTGATCCCAGGTGGGCCGCAGCCCCTGGCGCCGCATCGCCGACCTGACCCGCCCGCCGATGTCCGCCCCCGTCAACCAGTCGCCACCCACCAGGGTCGAACGAATATCCTTTGCGCTGGCTCCCAGGCGTTGCGTCACGTCCCGGAGGCTGCGCTCGATCAGCGCGCGGATATTGTGATCGAAATGGATAACCGCCCCTGCCTTGGTGGCCGGGTTATACAACGACGCGATCACGCATGTCTGCGCGTTCAGGGAGAACAGATAGTTGTCCGCCGCGGCCTCGCTGAACCTTGCCACCACAGCCTCGCCCTGCAACGCCCCCCTTGATACGTCCGGGAAGACATGGGCGGGAAACGCCTCCCGCAGATCGCTCACTCGGCCGAGGACAAGCACTTGATCATTGCCTCCTTTCAAGCCGACGTCGTTGTGTACCCACTTGCCCTTCCCCACCCTGCGGATAGGCAGGTTGTACAAGGCACCGGGGCGACTGGCATCCACCAGGCACAAACCACCGAAGTAAGGGTCTTCCTTCACCTGGTAGTACTTGCCTTTACTGCGGATGTAATAAGTAGTGTGTGGCTGCGATGCGCTGGACGGGCTGCGATAGGTGCCCTCAAAGAGGCTCTCCCCGGTTACCAGCTCCAGATTCTCAGGCGCTTTGCCAACTGCCTGTTTCGGCTTGAAATGTATGGGCTGGATGACTGGCCCGGTCTCTTTGGCAATCAGCGGCGTCACGCGTCTCAAGCGCTGCTCGGACAGTGACACAGGCTTCACGACAAGCTTCAGGCTCCTGGCTGCCCGCCCCAGTAGCGGAGCAAGGGTCCCGCCCCCCAAGGCTGCGAACAATAGGCCCCAGGAAGCCATCAACCAGTGGCCCAACGCACGATCCGTGTCGCCCTGCCCATGCGCCTCGGCGGCCTGTTTGACGCTGACGGCAATGAAGGCGACATCCAGCAGCAAGGCGAAGGGCGGATAAACCAGGCACACGGGAGCCGATGCAAACAGCAGCCCCTTGATGACCTGCCGCCTGATCACCTCGGCGCGACTCTTGGTGACGTCTTCCACATCGCTGATGGCGCGCTCGATGTAGGCATCGAACTCCGCCTGGATATCGTTCACTCGATTGAACTCGCGCAATGTGTCGACGCCAATGCTCGTCGCCGCCAGCGCCGCCAATGAACGCCTGACGGCCGCGCGGGCACCGAGGGCAACCCGTTCCAGCACATAGTCATGCAAGCGCGTGGCGACCGCCCCGGAAAAGTCCTGGTACCGGCGAAACGTGACTCCGTCCGGAGCATCGGGCGTGTACAGCCAATAGGCGCCCTTCGGGTCGAAGTAGGCAAAGACATAGGCGCCCATCACGATATGGCCGCCGATGGAAAACCTGATCACTCCTTCGCGCTGCACGACGCTCCCCGAATACACCGGACCGGACACCGACACCGACTCACCCAGAAGGGTGACTTGCCGGGTGAGCCACCAGAACTCACTGGCACCCAACTGGGATTTGCCCGTTGCGACACGCAGGTCACGGTCCATCCGGGTCAACAGCAGGTTGCGGTAGGCATTGCGCCGCTGGGCGTATTCCGGGGCACGGGCATCGAGAAACCTGCGGCGGACCTGTCGCGCATATTGCTCACCCAGGTATGCCCGCCGGATATAGGACGCAAGCTCCGCACTGCGGACCTGCCCCAGGTCCTGCCCCACCGACGAGCGCACACCTTTTCTGGGATTGTCGATACCCGAGTTGTCGTCATACCCGTGGATGGCAAGCTCCAGCAGGCTGGCGACTTCGGTCTTGCCATCTGCCAAGCCCGGGTTGTAGTCGATGAGCACCGTCGCAGGATCGACCGGCGCCTGCACGCCCTTGCTGCGCATGTAAGGCGCAATCGCCTGCGTGACGATACGCTTGGCGAAATCCACGAAGACTTCGTAACCCACCAACTGCTGATTGAACACCTGCTGATGGACCACCAGCTCCTGACTCAAGGTGCTGATGTTTCGCCGCGCATCGAGCGGCAGGACGGCGTACCAGCGGGGCGATTCGTCCAGTTCCACTTGCGCCAGGTTGTTGTCCAGGCCCCTTGCTACGATGTCTTCAAGGCATGCCCTGAAACCTTCCACCGCGCCCCTGGGATCCTGGCTTGAATCCCATGTCGCCGGCTTGTCTGCCACGCGGGTAAAGTACTCCCGGGCCACGCTTCGGTCCGCTGGAGAAATCCGTTGCAGCAGGTACTCGCGGCCGGCTTCGCTGCGGGTCCAGGCACCTATCTCCACACTCACGGCCCAAAGCGAGGGCAATTCGATCCACTCCTGGCCATCCGGTTTGTCGGGGGCGTACAGCAGCAGGTCGCCTTGCAGGTCCTGGCGATGGAACAGGAGAAAATCGGCACACTTCAACGCGTTTGGAAGTACCAGGCAACTGACCCGTAGAACGCCGACGGGCGATGCCGAAGCCTCGCCCTCCCATAGCGCCTTGACGGCCTCATGGTTGGCCACCGTCAAGTGACCCGCACAGCGGGCAATGAACGCACTTTGCTGCAAGCGTGCCGTGAACCAATCGAGCATGGCGTCTTTCAGATCCCCTCGGCCATACCGCTCGACCAATGCCTGCCGGTACCCGGCCGGGGCATCGAGCTCTGCCAGCATTTGGCTGATGAACGCCGGGGAAAGCGGCTGGTTACGCAGCATGGCGCCGTTTTCCACCAGGAACACCGACACGGCGTCCGGCCTGACTGGACCGGCCGCCAGCAGCTCGCTCAGGCTGCGGGTTTGCACCGGCTGCCCCATTACACTTCGCCATTGCAACTGCACTCGAATGCTGTCCGGCTCGACCTCCATGTCCCGTTCACGTCGGACATAGTCCTTGGCCAGGTGCCGGGCAAAAGCCTGCAGCGAAGCCAGGCCATCGAGCCGACCATCCAGCAACGCCTGGGCCTGGGTAGTCTGGTCCTGGAAAGCCTTCAGCTTTTTACGATCAACTTCGCCTAGCCCTCGCAACCAATCAGGCAACTGCAAACGCGCGATGGCCTCGAGGTCTTGACGCTCCTGCGTCGTCGCCAATGCGGTCAATTGACTCATCTGCCGCCAGCGATGCTGGAGCGCTTCGATTTTCTCCCTGAGCTCATCGCCCCCCTGGCCCTCCAGCGGACCAGGCTGGAACAGCAGTTCGACTGCAGCCATGTGCTCATCGAGCTTGTGCCCGAGCAGCGCTTCAAGCGAGGCGTCGCGCTCCGCCATTCGCCAATGACGTCGTAAATAGTCTTTGTAGTGATAAATAAAACCCGAGGCGACACTCTCCACCGCCTGGACGATAACCGCCTGGCGCTCAGTCGGGAAACCCAGGTCAGCCCCGTCCGGCCAGCGATAGGGCGCATCCTGCTCTTCATCGCTAACCAGTGGTTTCTGATCGATCATGCGCTGCAACACCGTGTCGAGCAGGGTGTCAATGAAGTGAGGATCGATGTTGCCTTGGTGATAATGGGTGCGCAGCTCGACCAGCAGGTACTCCTCCAGTACCTCCAGCAAGCTCATCTGGGTTTGCAGTCGCGCGTCGATAGCCTCCTGCCAACGCGTCAATCTCTCCAGGGTCATTTGTACAGTCGCCGCCTGCGGGGAAGAGACCGACCCCGTGCGCGCCATGTTGCTTTGCCGTTCGGCAGTGATGTCCATACACATTCCTCCCTGCTGTGTGGACCGGCACCTTATCCGCCCGGCGATACGCCCATGGCATACATATATATATCGAAACACCCACCCGGATGGCGCGAGACTCGCTTATCCACTTTGGCGGCGACCTGGCGTACACTGCGCGCCTTTGCAGCCCTGCGCTGCCCCCTGTAGATTTTTTCCAAAGGTGCCCGCCATGCCTTGGCTGCAAGTACGTCTGGCCATCAGCCCGGAACAAGCCGAAACCTACGAAGACGCGTTTCTTGAAGTAGGCGCCGTATCGGTAACCTTCATGGACGCCGAAGACCAGCCGATCTTCGAGCCGGAGCTCAACACCACCCCGCTGTGGTCCCACACCCACCTGCTGGCCCTGTTCGAAGGCGGCACCGAGGCGGCCAGCGTGCTGGCCCACCTCGAGCTGCTGACCGGCAGCCCGCTGCCCGAGCATCACAGCGAAGTGATCGAGGACCAGGACTGGGAACGCAGCTGGATGGACAATTTCCAGCCGATGCGTTTCGGCCAGCGCCTGTGGATCGTCCCGAGCTGGCACGCCGCGCCAGAGCCGGACGCTGTCAACCTGCTGCTGGATCCGGGCCTGGCGTTCGGCACCGGCACCCACCCGACCACCGCACTGTGCCTGGAATGGCTCGACGGCCAGGACCTGAAGGGCTGCAACGTACTCGACTTCGGCTGCGGTTCGGGGATCCTGGCGATTGCCGCGCTGCTGTTGGGCGCCAGGGAAGCGGTAGGCACCGACATCGACGTCCAGGCCCTGGAAGCGTCCCGCGACAACGCCGGGCGAAACAACATTGCCGAAGCATCGTTCCCGCTGTACTTGCCGCAGGACTTGCCACAGGTCCAGGCCGACGTCCTGGTGGCCAACATCCTCGCCGGCCCGCTGGTGTCCCTGGCGCCGCAACTGTCGAGCCTGGTCAAGCCGAGCGGACGCCTGGCACTGTCAGGCATCTTGGCCGAACAGGGTGAAGAAGTCGCCGCCGCTTATGCCGCGGACTTTGACCTGGACCCGATCGCCAATCGCGATGGCTGGGTGCGCATCACCGGACGTCGGCGCTAGAATGACCGCCTGTATCCACCGGATTGCCGCATGACTGACAGTTTCGTCACCCAGTGCCCGCATTGCCATACCCGTTTTCGCGTCAGCCATGCTCAATTGAGCGTGGCCCGCGGGGTGGTTCGTTGCGGCTCGTGCCTGCAAGTGTTCAATGCCGCACGACAGTTGCTGGAACAACGCACTGCCAAACAAGCGGCGCCTGCCGTCGTGCCGACCTCCAAGCCGGCGGTCGAAGCCCCGCCCCGGGCGATCAGCCAGAAACAATGGAGCGCTGCCGAGCTGGATCTGGATGATCTGGACAAGGAACTGGCGCGCCTGGAGCGGCGCGACAATCGCGCGCCAGGAAATACCGGCCGGCGCCGGGAAGACAACCTCAGCGCGCAACGCGACTCGCTCTCCAGCGAACAGCAAGCCTGGCCCGACAGCCTGTACAGCGAATCTTCCAGCGAGCGCGCCGAAGCCGTCCTCCAGGACACCATCGAACCGTTCGAACCCCACGAACCGGCCCGGCCACCGCGCACCGAGCCGTCGCTATCCCTGGCCCTTGAACCACTGGAACCGGACGACGAGCCTGTCGCCCCTCTCCACCTGGCGCCGGACGACGAGCCCGACGAACACCTCGAGCGCCTGTCCGCCACCGACGACCACGACGACGAACCCGAGCAGTTGGCACCGTTGCGCAAGTCACGGGAACGCCAGGAGCCGGGGATACGCGCCGAAGCCCTCCACGACCTGGACGACGACCCGTTGCAACTGGACTGGCGCAAACGCCGCTCGCCCTGGGGCCGACGCTTGTTGTGGGGCCTGCTGATACTGCTCGC
This sequence comes from Pseudomonas sp. 3JA, assembly GCF_036961705.1. Classification (NCBI taxonomy): domain Bacteria; kingdom Pseudomonadati; phylum Pseudomonadota; class Gammaproteobacteria; order Pseudomonadales; family Pseudomonadaceae; genus Pseudomonas; species Pseudomonas sp. 3JA. The sequence goes on along the minus strand of NZ_JBAMDJ010000023.1, from coordinate 47,792 downwards.
CAGCGCGGCCCTGGGCGGCCAGTACATCGCCTACCATTTCGAAGAACTGGCCCGCCAGGACCAGTACCGGCCGTGGTTCCTGCAAATCTGTCCGACCATCGGCTGCGAAGTACCGTCCAAGGTCGACATCGCCAAGATCAAGAGCAGCAACCTGGTGGTGCGCAGCCATCCGGAGTTCAGCGGTGCCCTGGTGGTGGACGCGATCATCTACAACCGTGCGCCCTTCTCCCAACCTTTTCCGTTGCTGGAACTGCGCTTTGCCGACCTCAACGGACACCTGATCGCCAGCCGTCGCTTCAAGCCCGGCGAGTACCTGGGTGGCGACCTCGAGGACCGCGGCGAAATGCCGCCCCAGACGCCCATTCACATCGCGCTGGATATCCTGGACCCTGGCCCCAAAGCGGTGAACTACAGTCTGAGCTTCCATTCCCCGGAATGAAGCCGGCCAGGGTCGGCCAATTGACGGCAACTTTCTGACTGACCCTACCCAGACCAAACCGCTGGCGATAACAAAATAGCTGTTCAGATTTTATCCAATTCGATCTTTATCCAGTCATCGAGAGCGGGTATCATGCCAACCCTTTTTCGAAGTCTCATGATCCGACCCCACTTCAGGGAAGTCCTATGTCGGCGGTACGCATCGGCCCATATACATTGCAGAACGGCCTGATTCTCGCCCCTATGGCGGGGGTCACCGACCAGCCCTTTCGTCAGCTGTGCAAGCGACTGGGTGCAGGATTGGTGGTTTCGGAAATGGTCACCAGCGACATGAGTTTGTGGAACACCCGCAAATCGCGTCTGCGCATGATCCACGAAGGTGATCCCGAGCCCCGCTCGGTACAGATCGCCGGTGGCGACGCACAGATGCTGGCGGAAGCGGCCCGGGCGAACGTCGAGCTGGGGGCGCAGATCATCGACATCAACATGGGTTGCCCGGCAAAAAAAGTCTGCAACAAGGCCGCAGGCTCGGCACTGTTGAAAGATGAAGCACTGGTCACCGAGATCCTGCAGGCGGTCGTCGCCGCGGTCGATGTGCCGGTGACCCTGAAGATCCGCACCGGGTGGGACCGGGAGAACAAGAATGGCCTGGTGGTGGCGAAGATCGCCGAACAGGCGGGCATCACGGCGCTGGCGGTCCACGGCCGCACCCGAGCCGACCTGTACACCGGCGATGCCGAGTACGACACCATCGCCGCGATCAAGCAGGCGGTGTCGATTCCGGTGTTTGCCAATGGCGACATCGATTCGCCCGAGAAGGCCCGGTACGTGCTCGACGCGACCGGTGCCGATGGCCTGTTGATCGGCCGGGCCGCCCAGGGGCGGCCATGGATTTTTCGTGAGATCGAACACTTCCTGCGCACGGGCGAAAAGCTCGCGGCTCCGCAGTTGTCCGAGGTGGAACGTATTCTGCTAGAGCATCTGGCCGCGCTACATGCCTTCTACGGAGAAGTCATGGGCGTACGCATCGCTCGCAAGCATGTGGGCTGGTATCTCGCAACCCTGCCGGGCGCCAGGGAGTTTCGCGCCCGTTTCAATCGTTTGGATGGTACGCAAGCACAATGCGCCGACGTTCAGGCGTTCTTCGCTGAGCGTTACAAGAGCCTGACAGGGGACGAAGGGGTGGCCGCATGACGATGATGACCGAGACTTTAGTGAGTGGAACAACACCCGTGAGCGACAACGTGAATTTGAAACAGCACCTCAATACGCCCAGCGAAGAAGGCCAGACCCTTCGCGGGAGTGTCGAGAAGGCGCTGCACAATTATTTCGCCCACCTTGAGGGCGCTGCCGTCACGGATGTGTACAACCTGGTGCTTTCCGAAGTCGAGGCGCCTCTGCTCGAAAGCGTGATGAACTACGTCAAGGGCAACCAGACCAAAGCCAGTGAGCTGCTGGGCCTGAACCGCGGCACCCTGCGCAAGAAACTCAAGCAGTACGATCTGCTGTAAGCATTCAATCAAACCAGAAAGGCGCCCGCGTAAAAACGGTCGCCTTTTTTGCTGACTTCCCTTGCTTTTGATGGAAATTGAAATGACCGACCAGACCACCCGCCTGCCGATCCGCCGCGCCTTGATCAGCGTCTCCGACAAGACCGGGATCCTCGAATTCGCCCGCGAGCTGCAACAGCTGGGCGTCGAGATTCTCTCCACCGGCGGGACCTTCAAGCTGCTGCAGGACAACGGCGTCGCCGCAGTGGAAGTCGCGGACTACACCGGTTTTGCAGAAATGATGGACGGTCGGGTCAAGACCCTGCACCCGAAAATCCACGGCGGGATCCTGGGCCGTCGCGGCATCGACGACGCCATCATGAACGAACACGGCATCAAGCCGATCGACCTGGTAGCGGTCAACCTCTACCCGTTCGAAGCCACCATCAACAAGCCCGGCTGCGACCTGCCGACGGCCATCGAGAACATCGACATCGGCGGCCCGACCATGGTCCGCTCGGCGGCCAAGAATCACAAGGACGTGGCCATCGTGGTCAACGCCAGCGACTACGCCAGCGTGCTGGAAAACCTCAAAGCCGGCGGCCTGACCTACGCTCAGCGTTTCGACCTGATGCTCAAGGCCTTCGAACACACCGCCGCCTACGACGGCATGATCGCCAACTACATGGGCACCGTGAACCAGGCCGCTGAAACCCTGTCGACCGAAGGCCGCAGCGAATTCCCGCGCACCTTCAACACCCAGTTCGTCAAGGCCCAGGAAATGCGCTACGGCGAGAACCCGCACCAGAGCGCCGCGTTCTACGTGGAAGCCAAGCCTGCCGAAGTCGGCATTGCCACCGCCACCCAGTTGCAAGGCAAGGAACTGTCGTTCAACAACGTGGCCGACACCGACGCCGCGCTGGAATGCGTGAAGAGCTTCGTCAAGCCCGCCTGCGTGATCGTCAAGCACGCCAACCCGTGCGGCGTGGCGGTGAGCCCGGACGCCGAGGGCGGCATCCGCCAGGCCTACGAACTGGCCTACGCCACCGACACCGAATCGGCCTTCGGCGGCATCATCGCCTTCAACCGTGAGCTGGACGCCGAGACCGCCAAGGCCATCGTCGAGCGCCAGTTCGTCGAAGTGATCATCGCCCCTTCGGTCACTGAAGAAGCCCGCGCCATCGTTGCCGCCAAGGCCAACGTTCGCCTGCTGGCCTGCGGCCAATGGTCGGCCGACCGTGTGCCGGCCTGGGACTACAAGCGCGTCAATGGCGGCCTGCTGGTCCAGAGCCGCGACATTGGCATGATCGGCAGCGAAGACCTGAAAGTAGTGACCAAGCGGGCCCCGAGCGAGCAGGAAATCAACGACCTGATCTTCGCCTGGAAAGTCGCCAAGTACGTAAAATCCAACGCCATCGTCTACGCCAAGAACCGCCAGACCATCGGTGTCGGCGCCGGCCAGATGAGCCGTGTGAACTCGGCCCGCATCGCCGCCATCAAGGCTGAGCACGCCGGTTTGCAGGTGCAAGGCGCGGTCATGGCCTCCGATGCGTTCTTCCCGTTCCGCGACGGCATCGACAACGCGGCCAAGGTCGGCATCACCGCCGTGATCCAGCCGGGTGGTTCGATGCGTGACAACGAAGTGATCGCCGCTGCTGATGAGGCAGGGATTGCGATGGTATTCACCGGCATGCGCCACTTCCGTCACTAATTTGCTTGATCGTACCCACGCTCTGCGTGGGTACGCAGCCCGGGACGCTCTGTGTCCCTGGACGCAGAGCGTCCGTAGAGGCATTCCCACGCAGAGCGTGGGAACGATCAGCCCCATCAGCGTCATCCGAGGTTTTTGAAATGAATGTTTTGATCATTGGCAGCGGTGGCCGCGAACACGCCCTGGCCTGGAAAGTGGCCCAGGATCCACGCGTGCAGAAGGTTTTCGTGGCACCGGGCAATGCCGGCACCGCCATCGAAGCCAAATGCGAAAACGTCGCCATCGACGTGCTGGCCCTGGAACAACTGGCCGACTTCGCCGAAAAGAACGTCTCGCTGACCATCGTCGGCCCGGAAGTGCCGCTGGTCGCCGGCGTGGTCGATCTGTTCCGCTCCCGTGGCCTGGACTGCTTCGGCCCGACCGCCGGTGCCGCGCAGTTGGAAGGCTCAAAAGCGTTCACCAAGGATTTCCTGGCGCGTCACAAGATCCCGACCGCCGACTACCAGAACTTCACCGAAATCGAACCGGCCCTGGCGTACCTGCGCGAGAAAGGCGCACCGATCGTGATCAAGGCCGACGGCCTGGCTGCCGGTAAAGGCGTGATCGTTGCCATGACCCTGGCCGAAGCCGAAGACGCCGTGCGCGACATGCTCGCCGGCAACGCCTTCGGTGATGCCGGTTCCCGCGTGGTGATCGAAGAGTTCCTCGACGGCGAGGAAGCCAGCTTCATCGTTATGGTCGATGGCAAGAACGTCCTGCCAATGGCCACCAGCCAGGACCACAAGCGTGTCGGCGACGGCGACAGCGGCCCGAACACCGGCGGCATGGGTGCCTACTCCCCGGCCCCGGTGGTGACCGCCCAAGTACACCAGCGTGTCATGGACCAGGTGATCTGGCCGACCGTGCGCGGCATGGCCGAGGAAGGCAACGTCTACACCGGTTTCCTCTATGCCGGCCTGATGATCGACAAGGCTGGTAACCCAAAAGTCATCGAATTCAACTGCCGTTTCGGCGATCCTGAGACCCAGCCGGTGATGCTGCGCCTGCAATCGAGCCTGGTCCTGCTGGTCGAGGCCGCACTGGCCCAGGCACTGGACAAGGTCGAAGCCCAATGGGACCCGCGCCCAAGCGTCGGTGTCGTATTGGCGGCTGGCGGATACCCCGGCGACTACGCCAAGGGTAGCGCGATCCAGGGCCTGGATGCCGCGGCCCGCCTGGAAGGCAAGGTCTTCCATGCAGGCACGGCGTTGAAGGACGGGCAAGTGGTCACCGCCGGCGGTCGCGTGCTTTGCGCCACCGCCATGGGCGCCAGTGTCGACGAAGCTCAGCAGCAGGCCTACAAGCTTGCCGCCGAGATCGACTGGGAAGGTTGCTTCTACCGCAAGGACATTGGCTACCGCGCCATTGCCCGCGAGCGTGGCGAAAATCTGGAATAACCCAGCCATTCAGCCAGGCAAGGGTCTGCGGCCCTTGCCTGACTGTTCCGGCGCCGCGCATAGTTATACTCTGGCATCAACCTACGAAGGGATTTCGCCGTGCGCTGGCTCAGGATTGCCATAGGCCTTACCGTCACCTTGCTGACGTTGCTCTGCATGCTCCCGGCCCAGGCCGCGCCAGGCAGTGGCTGGGCCGTATTGCTCGACGAACAGGGCGACCTGACGCTGAGCGACATCCGTTCTGCCCGCTACACCAATCAATTCAGCCCCATCGACCTGGACCGTCTCCAGGCCGCCGAGCCCGGCGGGGCATTGTGGTTGCGTTTCCGCCTGGCCCCCGACCGGCATGAACAGATCCTGCGCATCTTCGCGCCCGACCTGTCGCGCCTGAACCTCTACGTGCTGGACGGCGATGCCCTGGTTGACCAGCAAGTCAGCGGCAATGCCACGCCGCACACCGAACCTGCGGTCCCCAGCAACGATTTGATGCTACCCCTGCCACGCAGCGACAAATCGCTGGACGTCTACCTGCGGCTGTCCTCGCGCCATGAACTGCGCCCCTACATCACCTTGCAATCGGCAGTCGTGGCCGCGGCCGATCAGAACCAGACACTGATCTATGGGTTGCTGTTCGGCTGCATCGCCATGCTGGTGCTGCACAACCTTACCCGCTACGCCTACACCCGTTCACGCAGTTGCCTGTGGCTGGCAGCCTGTGAAGGACTGCTGATGCTCAGCCTGGCGCTGTTGCTGAATCTGGCCGGAGCCTGGCTGCCCGACTGGCCAGCCGTCCAGACGCCCGGAGCCTACCTGGCCTTGTTGCTGACGGCGCCCTGCGGCCTGATGTTCGCCTACCGTTTCTTCGCGCCCCTGGGGCCGCACCCGTTGAATCGGCTGCTGCTGGGGGACATCGTGCTCGTCATGCTGTGCAGCCTGTTGCTGTTGTTCGTCAATACGCTGCCGCTCAATATCATGACCTATGCCCTCGTGGCCCTGGCCGGCCTGAGCATGCTGCTCGTCAGCGCCTGGCACTGGCAAAAGGGCTACCGCCCAGCCCGGCTGTTCGTCGCGGCCATGGTGGTCTTCAACCTGGGCACGCTGATCATCCTTCCGGCACTGCAAGGGCTCACGGAGGTTCCTCCCCAGGGCTTGATCATCACCCTGCTGATCTTCATCTGCATCAGCGGCCTGTTGATGAGTGTCGCCCTGGGCGAGCGCCAGCGCTCGATCAACGAAAGCCGGTTCAGCATCAGCCGCGACCTGGCGGCGAGCAATGCCGAGATCAATGCCAAGGCCGAGTTCCTGGCCAAGATCAGCCACGAGATCCGCACCCCGATGAACGGCGTGCTGGGCATGACCGAACTGCTGCTGGGCACGCCGTTGTCGGTCAAGCAACGCGACTACGTGCAGACGATCCACAGCGCCGGCAATGAACTGCTGACCCTGATCAACGAGATCCTCGACATCTCCCGGCTCGAATCCGGGCAGATCGAACTGGACGACGTGCAGTTCGACCTCAATGCACTGATCGAGGATTGCCTGAGTATCTTCCGCGCCAAGGCCGAACAGCAGAATGTCGAGCTGATCAGTTTCATCCAGCCCCAGGTGCCGCGAGTGATCAGCGGTGACCCGACGCGACTGCGCCAGGCGCTGCTGAGCCTGCTGGAAAACGCCCTGAAGAAAACCGACGAGGGCGAAGTGCTGATCGTCGTCGCCCTCGACGAGCGCAGCAATCAGCCGCGCCTGCGCATCGCCGTGCAGGACAGCGGGACGCCGATGGACGCCGAAGAGCGCGACACGCTGATGCACGCCGAGCTGCATAGCAAGAATTTCCTGTCGGCCACGCGCCTGGGGGGCAACCTGGGCCTGGTCATCGCCCGTCAGTTGATCATCCTGATGCACGGGGAATTCGGTATCAAAAGCGGCAGCAACCAGGGCAGTACCTTGTGGCTGACCTTGCCGCTGGACCCGGATCGCCTCGAACATCCGACTGCCGACCTCGATGGCCCGCTGCAAGGGGCGCGGGTATTGATCGTCGACGACAACGACACCTGCCGCAAAGTACTGGTGCAACAGTGCAGCGCCTGGGGCCTGAACGTCAGTGCCGTGCCATCGGGCAAGGAAGCCCTGGCGCTGCTGCGCACCAAGGCGCACCTGCGCGATTATTTCGACGTGGTGTTGCTGGACCAGAACATGCCAGGCATGACCGGCATGCAACTGGCGGCCAAGATCAAGGAAGACCCGAGCCTGAACCACGACATCCTGTTGATCATGCTCACCGGTATCAGCAATGCACCGAGCAAGATCGTGGCACGCAACAGCGGGGTCAAGCGCATCCTCGCCAAACCGGTGGCCGGCTATACCCTCAAGACCACCCTGGCGGACGAGCTGAACCAGCGCAACCGGGGCCAGGCGACGAATGTACAGGTGAACGCCGGCCCTCCCCTCCCGGTGAAAGTGCCGAGCGATTTCCGCATCCTGGTGGCCGAGGACAACAGCATCTCCACCAAGGTCATCCGCGGCATGCTCGGCAAGCTCAACCTGCAACCCGACACCGCCAGCAACGGCGAAGAAGCCCTCAAGGCCATGAAGGAGCAGCGTTACGACCTGGTCCTGATGGACTGCGAAATGCCGATCCTCGACGGGTTTTCCGCCACCCAGCAATTGCGCGCCTGGGAAATGGGCAACCAGCGGACCCGCACTCCCGTGGTGGCGCTCACCGCCCACATCCTGGCCGAGCACAAGGAACGCGCCCGCCAAGCCGGGATGGACGGGCACATGGCCAAGCCGGTGGAGTTGTCGCAGCTACGCGAGCTGATCGAGCATTGGGTGGCCCAGCGTGACCAGCAGAACCAGACCGTCGCGCATTCGTCCGAGGGCGTCCGCTGACGCCCGGAGCCCTGTTCAACATTTCAACGCATGAATATTACGGGTCGTCTCGGCGATAACGGCGCGCAGGACTTTTTCCCGGAACATTGAGTAATGCAGCGTGTTGAACGTCACGACCGCCATTTCTTCATGGCTGGTTTGCACAACCTCCTCTATCGGCCAAAAAAGGAAGGTCGAGAGCGTTTTACGAATGCTGAATTGCTTGTGGTAAAGCGCGACCTCTATTCGCCCAGGCGATTTCGGCAGGCAGGGAACCACCTGGAAGAACGCCGAATCATGCTGCAGGCTTGCCCGTTCGAATGCCGCAAGGGCATTGGGGTGGCGCTTCAGGGCGCCAATCGAATCAGTCGCCGAGCGCGCAAAGCGTTCATCGAATGACTGGGAGATTTGCCGGGCAACACTCTCGGCCATTGACCCCTCGCCCGCCTGTCCAGGCCTGAGGGGACGCGCCGAATCCCACCCCAGGTACCTGAGCGTGTTCCTGTAGTAGTTGAACCAACTGCCCACCAAACCGTCCTGATAAGCCGACCGCGTTGCCAACTGGGCATACAGGTTGCTCAGACAGATGTCTTCGCGATCCTGGGGAGACAGCCCCTGGCCGAACGACACGAGGCTTGCCCCCACGACCGCAGCCGGCGCGGGATCGCTGCTGTGAAACAGGCGCTCGCCGGCCTGTAGGCGTTCGCTATTCATCGCGCGGCCCCCCGTTCAACGTCGTCAGAAATATCAAAGACATGCTTCGTTGGCTTATCACCCAGCTTCCGTACGATCGCACCGCGCAGGGGAGCGTAAAGCTCTTTCGATAAGTTGGCCTGAAAGCATCTGGACTGAAGATTACCGACCACATTGGCGACGGACAGGCACTGACCGAGGGGGTTGGAGATTGCCAGTTGCGTGGTCTCATAGCTCAGGGAAACGCTGCTCAGCAAGGGGGCTCGCCGGGCCAGAATCACTTGCAGGCAGACCCTGCCAACGACTTCATCGGTCTCTGACGGTGGCACGGGCTCCTTGCGCTTGCAGGTCTGCTCGCGCAGTTGCTCGATGGCCGGCAGGGTACCGGGCAACTGCGCGACACGGTTCAACAGGCGAGTGACTTCATCGGCCACTGTAGGATCGACATACTCCCCCAGTCGACACCCTAGCCAGTGCGCCGCATTGAAGTTGGATTGCTCATCGAGGGTGAAGTTGTCCCATGCTGCAGTCTTTTGCAACCAACCGTTCTTCAAGACGTCACGGTACTCGTCATACCATATTTGTGCCTGGGTATAAGCCGGATACTTCTTGTTGGCGACCAACTGCGCGAACAATACCGAATCCAACACATCGCTTTTTTCCTGCCCGGCCATATCCGGAGACACTATCACGACAGCGCCAGCATTAATAAAAACCGAATAACCATCATTCATTGCAATCACCTAGTTATTTTTATGATTGGCGACTACGGTGTAGTCGCCAGGTGGATTCACAAGATCAGAGTTCGTATGCTTCGATTTTCTTCTGTGCTCGATCGCCGAGTCGTTCGATAATGGTCGCACGTGTACGGTTAATAACGGACGGCACCATGGTCATGTGGCTTTCACCGCGATACAAGTCGACCGAACTGCTGTCCCAATTAACGAACAAGACCTGGGTCTGGTTCGTGCGCTTGATGAAACGCACGGCTCCCAGTGCCATGATGACTTCGCCATGCGGCGTCTCATGGCAGGCGGCGACGCCAAACCCTCCCGCACCAGACTCCTGGATGTTCTGGTCAAACACCCGGAGCGGCCTGTCACGGGTTTGCAAGGCCGCGATGGCATCGCTGGCGACCTTGAGCATCAGCAGTGACGCCGGCCCGGGCACCGCGGCGGCCGTCACCGCCGACCCCAGGATCTTCAGCACCAGTTGGTCCATCTTGAAGCTCTTGCCCGAGGCGACAACCGCGTCATAGTACTTCTGCAGGACCGTCCAGCCGCAATCCTGCATCACTTGCAGGAAAAGTTGATACCACTCCTTACCCTGCTCATCACGTGGGTAGCGCTTATTAGCCACTAACGAAGCAAACAGATAAGAGTGCTGGATATCCGCCTGGTTCTGTTCGGACATTCCCGAAACAAAAGCCAGGATACCGTCACCCACAATCGAAGCGCGATCCGGTTTTTCCGGATAGTCAGCCGTCTCGCCAGGACGCACAATAAAAGCACGCGTCGACAACTCAAACGCCTCCGGCTCAACATCATAAGCACTCAAGCGCTCCAGACGATCAGCCAGGGTTACAACAGAATCATATTTAACGTTCATACTATTTCCTTATTTAATCAAGATCATCCTTGGATCCGAGAGTTGAACTTACGCAACCCACCTCATCACAACAAGCGCGCAACTGTAACCGTAAATAATCAAATTCAATGGCGTACAATCACCTGTAATGAAGTGGCATTTTCCTGGACTTGCATCTCGCCCTTGCCACGAGCCGACAGACATCCCGACGCCTGATAGACTCCACGTCAAATTCATTCGTCGCGAGCCTCAACCATGCTCCATGTGCTGTTCAGCGTTTACCTGAAGATGCTGGTGCTCTATAGCCCCTTCTTCGTGCTGTCGTGTTTTATCGGCCTGACTCGCGGCTATTCGCGCAAGGAACAACGCCGCCTGGCCTGGAAGGTTGCGACCGCGACGCTGGTCTCCAGCGTGTTGCTGTATTTGTTCGGGCGGGTGATTTTCAGCGTGTTCGGCATCACCGTGGACGCCTTCCGTATCGGCGCTGGCAGTGTGCTGTTCATTTCGGCCCTGGGCATGGCCCAGGGCAAGTCGGCCGTACAGACCGACAACGTGCAGCAGGACGTGACCATCGTCCCACTGACCATACCGTTGACCGTCGGCCCCGGCACCATCGGTGCCCTGCTCGTGATGGGCGTGAGCCAGCCGCACTGGGACGACAAACTCATGGCCATCATCAGCATCGCCCTGGCCAGTTTCACCGTCGGCGTGGTGCTTTACCTGTCCAGCCGCATCGAGCGGATCCTGGGTGACCAGGGCTTGCAGATCGTCAGCCGGCTGATGGGTTTGTTTGTCTGTGCGCTGGCGGCGCAGATCATCTTTACCGGCGTGAGAGGCTACCTGGTGCCGTAGCCATCACGGCATGCTCAAGCGCACCTTGGGCTTGCGCCGGCTGAACCTCCTGCTCAGCACCTCCCGGCGATGTACGCCCAGATATTCCTCGATGTCCTGCCTGAACGCTTCATAACGCGCGGGGTTGAAGGTCACGAACGATTTTCCGCGGAAGATCTCCCGCGCCGAAGATTGCCAGTTCACGAAAACCACACCGCCGTTACTCGAAGTACCGGACTGTTTGATCGAGGCGGACGAGGCGATCAGGATTCCGTTGGCCAACTGCTCGCAAGGAATGACCGACAAACGCGCGCCTTCAGCCACCTTGACCTGGCTGTTGAACAGACGCATGGTCTCCTCATCCCGCTTCAAACCGTCAATCGTGGTGCTCACCACGGTACCCAGCACCGTCGCCGCCGGAACGCTGGCCTTCACGCCATCGATGATGCCCTTGACGATATCGCTGATCACGAAGTCCATGTCCACCCGCCGGGAACTCTCGGAGTAACGGGTGTAACCGTCATCGGCAACGAAACACCCGAGGTCTTGCAGGCATTGGATAAACGCGTCGTACCACGCCCGCGTATTTTTGCCGCCAGGAACTTCAAAGTTGGCCTCCATCATCGCCATGGTCATCAGGTTCTCCATGATCGCCATATTGTTGAGCGACATGTTGTTGCCATAGCCCACGAGCGCATCCCCCAACATGAGTGCATCCAGGTCCTTGTTCGGATTGTCATGCATCTGCACCACGGACCTGCGTACACGTCGACCCGCAGTGGCCAGCGCCTTACGCTTGTTGATACGTGCCTGGATCAACTCAACACTTTGCGCCACACTGGCTCCACTTTCGAACTGTTCCATAAAAACCTCCTTGGTTATATATAAGCCCGCTCCTGCGGACCGGCTTCAATCTAATTTATTATTTTCAGGAACAACAACACTGACTGATTGCAGAATATTAACCCGCGCATACCTTCAAATATCCAGACTCAATTCCACTGCCGACTTAATCAAGACCCACGTTCATCATTGCACTTCCAACAAGCCAAACAACACACTTACTCTTGGCGGAAATATTATGAGCAATGAATTATTAACCGGATTGGTCACCGGCCCTAACCTGTTTTCGTATATCGGCGCACCCTCCCTGCAAGACCACGATGACATCGCCGATTGCAACAATATCGCTACCCGATCAGCCGACCTCGGCCATCATCGCTATGTAAATCCCAGGGGCTGGTTCGAAGAATATGCCCGCACCTTGAGTTTCCTCGGCTGGTCGCTGTATGGCGACGCCATCCATACACGCACACAACATCTCGTCTCGGGCTCCGTGGCGGATTTCCTGGTGCAGAGCGCCCACGCCATGAGGGATGCACAGCAGGCCAACGCAATGATCGATACTCTCGACACACTAAAAACCAATCACCCGGCCATCCTGTCCTTTGACAACGAAACCCAGGAAGGCGAGACCTTTCAAGTCGTCCCGGCCCGCTACGACTCACAAGGCAACCTTCATATCGCCCTGTTCAAACTCGAACTGAGCGTCGAGGTAAAGAGGCGCAGCTTCCTGTTCTGGAACTGGGGGGAGCGTTCAGCCAGGATCGTTCAACGCAAAGCGTTCCTGAAATTGGACCGAAGCGAACTCGACAACAAAAGGACACTTATCAACAAAGTCCTGGATGAACACTTGATGAGACGTTTTACCTTGAGAAGGAACGTCTCGTGAAACATTGATACTTCCAGGCCTGGCGTGGCGCAACGTCTTTACGGAATGACGGCCAATCAAAAAAGAGTTGTCGACTAACACACCGACAACTCCTTTTTTACTTAAAACCTAACCCTGGATAACGGCCTTGGTTCAACCCACCGTGTTGCTCTCCACCGCATACGTTTCATCCGACAACGCTTGCAGCAGGACACCATTCTGGAGATCCGGCAGGGCATCCAGGCGCTGCATCAGTGTCGAAACGGCATAGTGTTGCCCCCCGCCGAAGCTGAGCAACACGTCGCCACGCAAATTGACATCGGCCGCATACACCTCTCGAAAAATCACACTGTGACCGCTGTTCGGATCGATGATCACCAAGTGCTCATGAACCTTGCTCAGCCATAACTGGTCCGGCTCATCCAGCTCCCAGATCAACTTGCCGGGGATGGTCACCGCGTTGCCCAGGGGATGTCGGCAGTCGAGGACCACCGACTTGACTCTCAACCAGGCTGCTTTTGACAACCGGTAACTCACCGCGCCCTGCCCCATGCGCAGGATCAGGATCTTGACGTCATCCGGCATCAACGGCAGCAGATCATCGATCTTCGCTTCGTGCCCCTCGACGACCATCACCTCGCCTTCACGCTGGACATAGCTGAGCGGTCCGCCATGCCCCATGCCTGGCAAGGACAATAGCGTTCCGCTCCTGCTTTCGTGCAACAGGACGTTGGTCTGCCGCTGGGTCCCCAGTACCTCGAAAGATTCAGGGATGGCGGCCTTGGGAACCCGGATGACACGTTCAGTCCCGGCGACATACCACTTCAGGTCATCGGGATCGCCCACCGACAGCAGTGGGCTGGAGAACGCACGGGCGGTCAATTGCCTGAGCCCCTCGATCTCCCGCCCCCCTTGAGTGACGACCCATTCCTGAGTGACACCGGTCACCAGCGCCGGCGCCTGGTCACGCAGCAGGACCTCCACGCCTTCGAATGTCACGCCGCGCAGGCCCGCGCCATCGGCCGTCAACTCGACAAACTGCCAGGGCGACCACTCACGCTGGGGGTGGGGCAGTACGTCAGCCTTCAATAATTGCGAACCCTGGCCAAAGGCAGCGTCCAGCTTCTGCGGATCGATAAAGGCCTGGCGATAGACCTCGCCGCTCGCCACGTCGAGCAACCAGGCGGCCTCGCCGTCCGGGGTTGCGCCCAGCAACCGCAGCTCCTTGGTGCTGCCCAGGTCAGCCAGCAGCAACCGGTTGCCGACGTACCAGGCGCACAACCGCTCGTCACCACTGAGGTTGGTCAAACCGATCAGGGCAAGCGTTTTGTTCCTGTGCTGCAGGACCAGCGCATCCAGGGCCGTCCACCATTGTGCCCGGTCCTTGAACCACTGCTCCCTGACGCCGCCCAGCGCCAGGTCGCCTCGGCCACTCAGGTTGTAGAACACGCCACCCGAGGTCAGCGCCACGTAGCCACCGTCAACGGCGATGACATCCTCCAGGCCGGGGACACGCGCCCACCGGTTGGCCCAATGTCCCCGGCCCTCTACCAGCGTACGCCACCTGCCGCACAGTTCCTGTTTGAGCCGGTCATAGATGACAAACACATCGCTGTCGTCCGGCGGTGCGAGCAGCGTCAAGTCGGTCATGTTCTTGATCGAGTCGGGCCATCCACGTGGCTGGTCTCGTCGCGGCGAAGGACGAATGATCAAGCAGTCACTGCGGCGAACCCAGGCCATGTCCCGCCACTGCGCATCGGACTTCCAGCAGATCGAAACGAAGGGGGCCGGTTGCCAATTGACGGTGACGAACGAGTCCTCAGAATGGGTACTCGGTGTGAAGGGCAGCCTGTCACCCAGTACCTGCGACCAGTCGGCCAGCGTCTCGCTGGCACTCAAGATCGGTTCCATCGCCAGATCCAACTCTCGCGTAATCGAACTGAGCAGCAGTTGCCCGTCATGGATCAGATACACCAGCACATCGACGCTCTGGTCCGCGCGGGTGTTTTGCTGGACGACATGAATCACCCCCTGCGCGTCCGCCTCGACGCTCTTGATGGTGCTTGCCAGGTTGCTCGTACTGCGCAACCAGTAACGATGGCTCACCAACCCAGTGACTGCATCGACTTGCCAGATGATCACGTTCTGCGGGTCGTAGAAATAGCAAGAGTCGCCGACCACTGCCCTCAGCACCGCGTCCTCGACACCCAGCAGATCGTCGCGAATGTAAAGAAAGCGGTCCTCCTTCGCGTCATACCAGGCCGTGACGTAGCGAGGCTCGTCCGGGTCCTCAAACGGAATGAGGTGGTGGTGAATCGGTGTGTACGCCATCGCTAGACGGTGGTCTCGAGCCAGGGCCTTGAAATGATCCTGCAACGTTTGCTGATCCATGTCGGGCGGTGCGTCCAGTTCCAAAAGCACGAGCGTGCGGTTGGCCACATCAACCTTGAATACTTGATTGTCGGCAAGCCGGAGTAAAATTTCGTGACGCCACCCTCCAATGATCGTTACCTGAACGTCGTCGATGAAGAACTGATCGTGACGCTCAATCCTGATCTCTTTCTCCGAGGCCCAAGAGGCGTCCATAAACCAAGTGGACACCTGCAGGCTCGTCGACTCCAGGCTCAGCTTCACGCCGGGATGAACGACCAATGCGCATCGTTTGCCGGCCCCCTGGATTTTATAAGCGATCATGTTGTGCCAAATCGGGGGAATGAGTGGCACCACCAGTGAACGGTCAGCACTATCGAGCAACACGTCGATCACCGTTGGCCGATAATCGGGAACCATGCGACGGACGATGTATTCACTGGGAAACGAATAAAAGGAAAACTGAAATTGCCAACTGCCGTCCGCTTTTCTTTTCTCCAGGCGCCGTGCCGTGTCGAACCCGGTGTCATGACGCGATGTCGCGAATGGCAGGGCAATGTACTCATAGCGGTAACAGGTTTGCGGTGTGCAGGGCAGTACGATGACTTGGCCGGCGGGTGGCTTGAATGCAACTTGACCCGGCAGACCTAGATCTCGACGGATGTTAATGGCCCGGTCGTAATCGAGTTCTATCGTCGGCACCCCAAAGTGATCGCGTTGCGGATAGAGCTTGGGGCTGTCCAACATCAATGCGCCCCGAGTCAGATCCAGCGCCTGGACGATCAACGACGAGCGCGGCAGCCATGCACCCTGCCTGGCATCAAAGTGGTACGCCTGCAGATGAGCCTTGGCGATTTCATCGAATAACAACCCGACCTCTTTGGCTTCTTCGGCAATGGTGGCGAAGCCCCGGGCCAATGCCGCGACCCCCACCGCCAACCCACCGAGCATCACCGCGGCGCCGCCCAGCATTGCGCCGGCCGTCGTGGCGCCAACCGCATAGGCGCTCACCGACAACACCAGGCTGGCGGAGTCGAAAGCCAGCTGGGTGCCGAACTGAGCGCGTTCGACGTCGTTGTGGGCCGTCGCCAACTGGTAGATGTCAAACCCGACATTGGCCAGTTGCAGCAGCCCCCCTGTGGCTTCACTGACACTGGACCCCAGCGCCGCCTTGACCACTGGCGCGACGGTACGGGCAATCAGTTTCTCTTCGGCCAGCGCCTGCCGAACCAGGCCGACCAGGCCGGCGATATCCGCCACGACGCCATGCACCAACTGCGCGTAGTTGACATAGGCGTGCAAGCGCACCGCCAGGGTCAGGGGCCGACCCGATCCTTCCTGGCCGCGCAACGCGTTCATCAAGGCTTGTATGGCGAAGCCGGCGTTCAGCGTGTGGACGCCCCCTACTTCGGTGGGGTCGCTCGGCACGGAAGGTTTGTTGGCCAAGGCTGAAAACTGTTCCGAGAGGTAGCTTTTTATCCGCAGGAGCCGATGGTCATCCGTGACCACCCGTACCAGTTGCTCAGGATTGGCCGGATCGATCAGGCTCACCCGGTACGCCCCGTCCGGTGAGACCTCCAGGGTATCGAACAACGGCACAAGGTGCGCCGCCAGCTGGTTTTCCTGCTGGAGGCGGCTCGTCGCTTGCTCGATCTGCTGGCTCCACCAATGGCCATCCAGCGCCAGCAGACAGCTGCCCAGTCGAGGATTGTTTTGCAGCGACTGTCCACGGGCGCTGGCCAACCGCTGCCTCACAGGGCGTTGCGACTGCCCAGGCAAGGCGCCGGGTTGCAGCAGTTTCGAAACCTCAATCGCGCCTGGCAATACCTGCCTCGACACCCGTGCACCTTCCAGTTCGACCAGGTCGAAAGTCGGCCGCGCCGCATCGCCATACGCCGCGTAATGGCTGGCCATGTCCTGCTGGAGAAAAAACCGCTCCAGCGCCTGCCTGAACAGGGTCGAATGCTCGAACTCAAACACACCAAAATTCGGATCGTAAAAGTGATAGGTGCTGCGCTCACCCTCCACGGTCTTGGCCACCAGCATGGCGTGGTTATCGGAGTTGAGCATCAGCGTGCTGGTGGTTGTCCTGGCTTGCAGGATATCCACGACCTCACTCAGGTCCGAGCGCGCCAGCGCACTGCCCACATCGCCGAGCTGCACATCGCGCAACGCCTCCACGCTGTTGAGGAAGGCCACCGAATCGCTTGCACCCGGTTCGAGCACCGCGAGGTAGAAACGCTCACGCAAGGTGTTGACCGCAGCCTTGCCTTGCGACACGGCCGCCGCCATGGCGAGGGCCAGGGGATAGCAACGTCCGCCGACCCTGTCACCCTCACCCTGGAGCAGCAGATCCTGCGGTACAAGCTTGTTCGTGGCGGCCTCGAAACCGTTCAGAACAGTACCAAGGCGTTCGATGATCCGGACGCGATACTCAAGCTGCGCCACCTGACGAATCCGGGCCACGTGCTGGCCCCATTGGCGCAACGTCAACGGCTGCTCCAACGCGGTTTTCTTCAAGCTCAAGGCGGTTTCGCCATGCCTCGGTAACGCATCGGTAGCACTGGCCAACCCGGCCAGGAAGGCCGGCGCCTGACGCTGGAGCAACGCTTGTTCGATCGCCGCATAACGGCCAGCGGTTCCGTGCGTGGCGAGGTTGTTGGCCAGGTTGTCCAATGATGGCCGAGCCGCGTCGAAGCTGCGGTTATCCAACGCCTTCGCGCCACTCAAGCCTCCCAGCAGCAGACGCTGCAAAGGGCTCAGCCGAGCGACTTCGAAACGGTCGCTGGCCAGGCGCTCCAGCAGTTCAGCGATCGACAGCTGTCGCGTCCGCGAATCGCTCACCGATGCGGGCGGCAACGCATAGGCGCTTTGATCGCGGATCGACTGACGCTCATCAAAACCCAGCGGGATGGGCTTATCGAAGATCACCTCACCGTTATGGCGCTGGCTCATCATCTGCATGAACGGCTCACCCAGCTCATCGGCCAGATGCTGCAACAGCTCGGTAGACAGTACATGCCGCCCCTCGATCACCGGCCAGCCTTCATCGAACTGGAGGGCGCGGTATTTGAGCAGCTCTGCCATATCACCCGCATAACGGGCCTTGAACTGCCCCTCCTGCCAGCGTTTTTTTTCGTCGATCAGCCATTGCGCGGTGTCACGCGCGTTCTCTTTCCAGGAGTGATCCAGCTCCTCCTCCGTCGCCCGGTTGACCGTGGCGACGGCCGTGATCGCCACCTCAGCCTGCCACTGTTCGGCGGTTTGAGGGGTGAAGTGGGTGCGTTGGTAGTCCGCCATTCCCTGGCGCATGGCGGCGGGACCGGTGAGATAGATCGTGCCTTCGCTCTGGGGGCGGATGCCATCGCTGTAGTAGGCGGCGGCCGCCTGCACCAGAAAAGCCACGGCCAGTTCAATTTCCGGTGGCAGCTCATGAAACGCACCGAACGCCTGCGTCGCGGCCTGGCCCGCCAGATCGCTCATGGCCTCGACGTCGACCAGGCTGACGTTTTGCTCATCGGCCAGGCGCGCGGTGGCGTCGACGATTTCATAGTTGAGCCGCAAACGCTCGATCACGCTCTTGAGCATCGCCGCCCCAGGGTGGGCCATCAGGAATGCGTTGCTCACCAAGTGCTGTTCGACGACAGCACGCAATTCGTCCGGTCGGGCCAGGCGCTCCACCGGGGGGCGAAAGACGCGGTTCAACGCCGGTCCGCTTTTAGCGAAACGCTCGAGCGCTTCGCGATGCTCGGCTGGAATCTCGTTGACGTAGTCCGTGTACTTATTGCGCTGGGCCTGACGGCCGGGCATCCATTCGGGGTTTCGATCCAGCAGCAGCTGCAGCACGCCCAGCCGCGCATCCGTCTGGAACGCCCGGATGTCCACCTCGCCCAGCTTTTCCGCCAAGGGCGGCAGGCCATCGACATCAGCGTAGCTGCCACCCTCGGCGAACAAGGCTTCGACACGCACGATATCGGAGCCCCCGGCAAGCATGCCACGCAGACTGATCTCGCGTTCGTAGGCATCCTGCAGATGCAGTGGCAATTCACCGCTGGCAAGATCGCGCAATGCCAGGCTACCCTCGGCCAACGCTTCAAGGCTGAGCCGGTTATCGCGCCTCAGGGCCACCAGTCGTGCCTTGTCCTGGCCGTAAGCCCGAACCAGCAGATCGATTCTCGCGTCATCGGCGCTGCCGCCGTTTTTCACCGCCTCGGTGATATGGGCGTACATCTGCTGCTTCAGGACGATGGCGCGTTCTTCGTAACGGTCGCCCAACATGAATGGATCGACACTGTTTTCTGCGCCATTGAGCATGGCATCAGCCTTGGCCGCTTCGACAATGATCCGGTTGGTTTCATAGGCCAGCAGTGCATCGCTGTCATACCAGAGACTGATGCGATAACCCTCCGGGCCCAGCACCTGTTTCCAGACATTGATGTAGTCACGCTGGATCGCTCCGACGCCGCCGCCCAGCCAGACCAAATGCAGTTTTTTTGGCACCTCGGTGGCGGGCACTTTCAATTGTTCGACGCTATTGCGCAGGCGCGTTTCGAAACCCTCTATCTTGTTGTAGGCGTGCGCCAGATCCGTAGCCTCGGCAACTTCCGGCAACTCAGGCGTACGCCGCCGCCTGCTGTTTCCCCGCAAGGCCCCCACGGCCTGTTTGAGCAACCCTAATGGCTCCAACATTTGTGGAGAATCGAGCAAGGCGATACAACCGAAGTAATAGCGCAACACCGCTTCATATTCATCGGTGCCCTTGTGGGTTATTAATGCCTGTTCAAGATCCTTAAGCCTCAACAACCCCACAAAATCGACGTAGCTGCCCGTCGATGAAATTCCAGATTCACTCATGAACAACACTTCCATTTATTGTATGTAAATAGCCAGGACAGCCCTCAGGCGCCTGAACATCAACAAGTTGAACGACACGCATCCATGCGCTGACAACCCATGAATCAGTGGTCTGATTAATTAACTGACCTTATCCAGGGCCGTGACGACCCGCAAAGTCAAAACGAACATAACCCTCATCAAGACCGCGCTCAACCACTAAGGAATTCAATAAATGTCCAACGGTGAACGTTCATCTTATTTCCTCACAACTTGGCATTCGAAACATTAGAACTTTCGACCTGCTGCCAATAAATCAGCCAACTAACGTCAGGACTTATTACATTCCGAAAAAACCGGATACAGGCACGCAGACCAATACCCGGGTGCAGTCAGGGGCGGGAATCAGGAAGCGGTGGCCCAGGCAGGCCACCGGAGTTCATCAGAGCGGTTTACTGCCGTACCAGCGCGGTGTGTACACCCAGTCGCCGCCTTCGGCACGAGGGAAGACACAGGTCGTGGAAGAGCCGATCAGCACCATGGTGCGCATGTCCACCTGATCCGGGGTCAACTGCCCCAGCGTCGTGACGCGCAGCGTCTGGCCCGGGCGTCCGATGTCGCGTCCCAACACCACCGGCGTCTGCGCCGTACGATGGTGCGCGACGATTTCCAGCGCCCGCCCCAATTGCCAGGGTCGAGAGCGCGAGATCGGGTTGTAGAACGCCAGGGCCAAATCCGCCTCGGCGGCCAGGTCCAGGCGTTTTTCGATGATCGACCAGGGCTTGAGGTTGTCCGACAGCGACATCACGCAAAAGTCATGGCCCAGCGGCGCCCCAGCCTGGGCGGCGGTGGCCAGGGAGGCCGAGACGCCGGGAAGGATTTGCAGGTCGACGGCGTGCCATTGGGCATCCGTCGATTCGTGCAACGCTTCGAGCACAGCGGCGGCCATGGCAAATACCCCTGGGTCACCGGAGGACACCACCACCACGGAGCGGCCCTGGGCCGCCAGTTCGAAGGCATGGCGGGCGCGCTGCATTTCTTCGCGGTTGTCGGTGCAGTGCTGCACCTGATCGGCCCGGAACGGCCCAGCCATGCGCACGTAGGTTTCGTAGCCCAGCACATCGGTGGCGCGGTCGAGTTCGGCGCGTACCGCCGGCACCATCAACTCGGCAGCGCCGGGACCAAGACCGATCACCGCCAGGCGCCCGCGCAGGCGGCCGACCTGTCGAGGGTCGAGGGGCTGCTCGGTCACAGCGACGGCATGCTCGCCCAATATGCGAATTGACCCGGGTTGGACGAGGGCTTCGTTCAGCCATTGGCCGACGTCACCAACGACCGGCGCGAAACGCAGCGGCACGTTCAAGGCCGATGCGGCTTCATGCAACTCTGGCCGGGCCATGTCGCTGTCCGCCGCCAACAGGCATGCCAGCGACTGCATGGCGAGGCCGGCTTCACGCAGAGTCTCGCCAATGGCCGGCGACGCCCCCGCGCTGATCGCCACGACGACATTGCGCGGATAAATACGCAGCTCATCCGCCGCAGGCGTGCCCGCGGCGCTGTCGATGCGGATCGCCAGCCGGGCCTGTTCATCCTCGGGCAACTGCGCCTGGTCCAGCCACGGCGCGGCCCCCTCGATGCGTACCGATTCGCCAGCGAGCAGATCGGACACGAAACGCTTGCCCTGCTCCAGATCGCCAAGGCTGTAGCCGCTCGGCGGATTGAGCAGGCAAGTACCAAACCGCAATTCACCACTGGTGGTGATCGCCGGCGCGACATGCAGCGTCTGCGCAATCTCGCGGGCCATGACATTGACCCCGCCCAGGCCGCCCAGCAGTGGCACCACGGCACTGCCGTCCTCGGCCACCGCCAGCACCGGCGGCTCGGCGCCTTTTTCCAGCAGCAGCGGCGCCAGGGTACGGATGACAATACCCGCCGCGCACAAGGCAATGATCGGTGTGTCCTGTTGGTAGAGTTCACGCATCGTCGCGCCAAACTCAAGGTATTGCCGATCACCCTCGACCCGTCCGGCCAGGCCATGGATCAGGGCGTCGGGGTAACGCTGCTGAATCCGTCGGGCGGTTGCCAGGCTGCCGGGGCCGAGGATGACGATGGCCGGCGTCTTGGCGGCCATCAACCCTGCCACCGTTCGCCCGGCACGATGATCAACGAGAAGTACGGCGAAGACATCGGCTCGACTTCATCCAACGGCACGATTTTCTGGTTGGCCATGGTCGCTCGCTCGACGTACAGCGCTCGCCCGTCCATGCCCAGTTCCTGAAGCACCTGGCGAACCTTGGGGAAATTGCGCCCCAGCTTCATGATCACCGCCGCGTCGGCGTCGGCCAGGCGGCGTTTGAGATCGTCGTGGGGCAAGACACCGGAGAGCACCGACAGGCTCTGGTTGCGATAGACCAGCGGCGCGCCGAGCACCGAAGCGCCGCCGAGCATCGAGCAGACGCCGGGAATGACTTGGGCCTCATAGCGCTCGGCCAGGCGATCATGCAGGTACATGTAGGAGCCGTAGAAGAACGGGTCGCCCTCACAGATTACCGCCACGTCGCGACCGGCATCCAGGTGCACGGCCAGCTGCTCGGCGGCGGTGTCGTAGAAATCGGCGATCACCTGTTCATAGGACAGCGGCGCAGGCAGCACCTCGGTGGTGACCGGGTAGACCAATGGCAGCAATGTCTGCGCGTCCTGCAAATGGGCCTCGATGATGCCGAAGGCGTTGCCCTTCTTGCCCTTGGCGACGAAATACGCCACCACGGGCGATTCGCGCAGCAGGCGCAGGGCCTTGACCGTAATCAGTTCCGGGTCACCGGGGCCCACGCCGAGGCCGATCAGACGTCCAGGCTGCTGCATCATTCAATCTCCGTGGCGAGGGCATTGACGGCCGCGGCGGCCATGGCGCTGCCGCCGAGACGGCCTTGCATGATCACGAACGGCACACCACGGCTGTCGGCCGCCAGCATCGCCTTGGACTCGGCAGCCCCGACGAAACCCACCGGAAAGCCGAGGATCAATGCCGGTTTCGGTGCGCCGGCATCGAGCATTTCCAGCAGATAGAACAGCGCGGTCGGTGCGTTGCCGATGACCACGACGCTGCCTTCCAGGTGCGGGCGCCACAGCTCCAGGGCGGCGGCCGAACGGGTGTTGCCCAGCTCAAGGGCCAACGCCGGCACGCTTTCGTCGCGCAGGGTGCAGATCACCGGGTTGTTGGCCGGCAGGCGAGCCCGGGTCACGCCTTCGGAGACCATCCGCGCATCACACAGGATCGGCGCACCGGCGGCCAGCGCCTGGCGCCCGGCCGTGCCTGCGCCCTCGGAAAACTGCAGGCCGTCGACGGCCTCGACCATGCCGCAGGCGTGGATCACCCGCACCGCGAGTTTTTCCAGGTCGGCCGGGATACGCGCCAGGTTGGCCTCGGCGCGAATGATCGCGAAGGAGTTGCGATAGATCTCCTGACCGTCGCGGATGTAATCAAGCATCAAGGGGGCTCCGGGGGCGAGCGTCGAGCCAGTGGCCGAGCGCTTCAATAGATAGATTGTGTGCCTGCAACGCGCCGAAACCCGGCAGCGTGGCATCGCGAACATACAGGTCGTAACGACCGGGGGCGACCGCCAGCAAGGTGGCAGGCGCGACATGGGCTGCCGCACAGGAACGCGAGCAGCCCGACAGATGGACTTTCAGGGTCTGGCCCTGGCGTTGCAGCAGCTCGGCCAGTTGGCGGGCATCGGCCTTGGTGTCGGCCAGGGCTTTGCCACAGCCACTGGAGCCGGTGCAGGCGATGAGCTGCGCCAGGGGTTGATCGAGCGAGCACAACAGGCCCAATCCTTCAAGCCGCGCCAGCACTTGGTCGGCGTCCTCGCTGCGCACATTGGGCAGCAGCAAGCTCTGCCAAGGGGTGAAACGAAGGCTTTCGTCGCCCTTCTCCCGCGCCAATTGCGCCGCTCCCCGCAGCATGACCGCATCGAGCCGCCCCAGGGGCGCCGCCGCGCCGACGTAGACACGGTCGTCGTGCTGGGGATGAACACCGAGGTGCAGTCCATCGATGGACGCGTCCCGCTGCCAATCCAGGCACGCTTGCAGGGGCACACGACGGGCCAGCCGGGTCATGAACTCATCCACAGAGACTTCAGCCAGCAAGTGGCGCATGCGGATCTGGTCCGGGCGGGCCAAGTCGAGGAACAACTCCAGCACCGCCACCACCAAGGCATGCCCCTGGGTCAGGGGCACCTTGCCTGCCGGTTTATCCAATGGGGAACCGGCCAAGCCGAAGGCCAACCAGGGCTCGCCGTTACGGACAAGGGCCGAGAGCCACAAGTCGTGGTGATGTTCGAGCATCGCCAACGCTTCCCCACCGTCCAGTTGCACGGCGAACTTGGCCGACAGTTCATGGAAGCGCTCATGGGTTTGCAGGGTGACGAGGATCTGCGCGGCCAACGGACGAGTATCCAACAACATCTGCCTGTCGGTCCCGGCTGAGGGGCTGAGCATCAGGTTGCGCACGTCATCGCCAGCCGGGGTTCGGGGCCCAAGCCCGGCGGCCAGCAATTGTTCGATCAGCGCGCCGTGCTCAGGACCGATGCCGCGGATTTGCAGGTTGCCGCGGTTGGTCGCCTCGATCACGCCACCGGCAAACCGCTCGGCTGCGGCCGCCACGGCGTCGGCCTGGTCCGCCCGGATGGAACCGCCATCGAGCTTGATCCGGCAGATCCCACCGTCCAATGCCTGGACGACACGCAACAAACCCGGACAACCCGAGGGGCGTATGACGTTGGTTGATGGACGTTCGTTCAAGGGATAACCGCTAGACAAGGCACGCCACGACGGCGAAGGAGCGCCATTATGCCTGCTTTGCCGGGGGTCATGAAAAGCTTGCCGGTCGGATTGCGGACGACAGGCAATGTTGTTCACTGAAAGTAGATGAGCCCGTGGCGAGGGAGCTTGCTCCCGCTTGACCGGGCTGGCGCTCCAGGCGAAGCGCTCACCAAAAGGGCTGCTGCGCAGCCCAGCGGGAGCAAGCTCCCTCGCCACAATGACTCACACAAGTCTTAAGTGAAGGGGCGCGGTATGATGGCGGCCCGGTTCGCGGGCATAGGCCCCCGGGAATCAACCCCATCGATTCGAGGAACACAGATGACACCCTGGCTGACCGTAGTGGGCATCGGCGAAGACGGCTTCAAGGGCCTGGGCCGGACGGCCCGCCATGCCTTGCTGCGGGCGTCGCGCATTGTCGGCAGCGACCGGCAACTGGCATTGTTGCCGGTGTGCATCCGCGGCGAACGGGAACTGTGGCCCAGCCCGTTTTCCCTGGAGCCGCTGCTGGCGCGACAGGGCGAGTCGGTGTGTGTACTGGCCAGCGGCGATCCGATGTTCTATGGCGTGGGCGCGAGCCTGGCGAAACAGCTGCCTGGCGACCAGATGCTGGTGATACCGGCGCCATCCTCCTGTTCACTGGCGGCGGCGCGCCTGGGCTGGCCGTTGCAGGAGGTGGTCACGCTGTCGCTGGTGGCGCGCCCCCTGGCGGCACTCAGCGCTCATTTATCCACAGGCGTCAGGCTGTTGCTGCTGAGCAATGACCGCCACAGCCCTGCCGCCGTGGCGACGTTGCTGCGCGAGCGGGGGTTCGGCCCGAGCGTCATGACCGTGCTGGAACATTTGGGCGGTGCGGCAGAACGACGGATCGACGGTTGCGCCGCGCAATGGTCCGATGACACCGTCGCCGACCTGAACCTGATCGCTATCGAATGCCGGGCCGAACCTTCAACGTTACGCCTGTCTCGTCTGGCCGGTTTGCCGGACAGCGCGTTCGAACATGACGGCCAGTTGACCAAACGCGACGTGCGCGCCATCACCCTCGCCCGTCTTGCGCCAACCCCTGGCGAGCTGCTCTGGGATGTCGGCGCCGGCAGCGGCTCCATCGGCATCGAATGGATGCGCACCCACCCCAGTTGCCGGGCCCTGGCCATCGAAGCCGACGAAGGTCGCCAGGCCTTGATCGAACGTAACCGCGACAGCCTCGGCGTGCCCGGCCTGCAACTGATTCGCGGCAAAGCCCCACAGGCACTGGAAGGCCTGGAGCGGCCCGACGCGGTGTTCATCGGCGGCGGTGTCACCCGTGAAGGAGTGCTTGAGGCTTGCTGGGCCCAACTCAAGCCCGGCGGCCGGCTCGTCGCCAACGCCGTGACTCTGCAAAGCGAAACGACCCTGATGCACTGGCGCGAACGTCACGGCGGTGAACTGACCCGCATCCACATCGCCCAGGCCCAGCCCTTGGGCGAGTTCGACACCTGGCGCCAGGCCTTGCCGATCACCTTGCTCGACCTGACGAAGCCTCTCGATGCGTGACGAAACCGCCGAACAACCCGCCCCCTTGCGCAGCGGCCTGACCACCGGCAGTTGCGCCACGGCCACGAGCCTGGCGGCCGCTCGACTCCTGCTGCGCGGCACCGAAGCCGATGCCGTGGAAATCGTACTGCCCAAGGGCAAGCACGTGCAGATGCGCCTGGAGTTCTGCCGGCTGACCGAACGAGGTGCCGAAGCCGGGACGATCAAAGACGCGGGCGACGACCCGGACGTGACCCACGGCGCCCTGTTGTTTTCCCAGGTACGCTTGATCGCCGAGCCCGGTGTACGTTTCGTCGCTGGTCGTGGCGTCGGTACGGTGACGCGCCCCGGCCTGGTGCTGGAGGTCGGTGAGCCGGCGATCAACCCGGTGCCGCGCAAGATGATCAACGATCACCTGGCCCGTCTGGCGCAAGACAGCGGATATGCTGGCGGCTTCGAGGTCACGGTCAATGTCGAGGGCGGCGAAGCCCTGGCGCTGAAAACCATGAATCCACGCCTGGGGATTCTGGGTGGCCTGTCGATCCTCGGCACCAGCGGCATCGTCCGGCCGTTCTCCTGCGCGGCCTACATTGCCTCGATCCACCAGGGCATCGACGTGGCAAAAACCAACGGCTATCTGCACATCGCCGCCTGCACCGGCAACGCCAGCGAAGACACCATGCGTCGGGTCTACAACCTGCCGGAAATCGCCCTGATCGAAATGGGCGACTTCGTCGGTGCCGTGCTCAAGCATGTGCGCAAGGTCCCGGTGGAAAAACTCAGCCTGTGCGGCGGCTTTGGCAAAATCAGCAAACTCGCCGCCGGCCACATGGACCTGCACAGCCGTCACTCGAGCATCGACCTGCCACAACTGGCCGAGTGGGCCGCCGCTATCGGTGCCGATGAGGCGTTGCAGCAAGGCATCCGCGCGGCCAACACCAGCCAGCAAGCCCTGGCAATGGCCAGCGCCGCTGGCATCGCCCTCGGCAACGCGGTGTGCGCACACGCGTTGGCCTTCGCCCGCAGCGTGGTGCCGGCCCAGGTCCAGGTCGAAGTCTTCGCCATCGATCGCCAGGGCGGGATCGTCGGCCACGCCGGAGAGCTTCGATGAAACGCATCCTCCTGCTGGGCGGCGTCACCGAAGCCCTGGCCATCGCCCGCACCCTCGGCCCCCAACACATCTACAGCCTGGCAGGCATCGGCCGCGTCCCCACCGACCTGACCTGCCAGGTGCGCGTCGGCGGCTACGGCGGCGCCGAAGGGTTGGCGCACTTCATCCACGCCGAAGGCATCGACCTGCTGCTGGACGCCACTCACCCCTACGCCGCACAAATCAGCCACAACGCCGCCCACGCCGCCCGCGCCTGCGCCATCCCCTGCTGGGCCCTGCGCCGTCCGGCCTGGCAGCCCCAGGCCGGGGATGACTGGCGCGAAGTGGCCGATTGGGCCGAACTGATCCAAGCCCTGAAACCCTTCCGCCGCCCGCTGTTCACCCTCGGCCGCGAACCACTGCAACACCTGCACGAAATTCCGCCAGAGCAATTCTGGACCCTGCGCGCCCTGGACATTTATCCCGGCAATGAACGCTGCGAAGTCATCGGCGCCCGCGGGCCGTTCCACATCGAAGGCGAGCGCGAGCTGTTCGAGCGTCGGCGGATCGATGTGTTGGTCAGCAAGAACAGCGGCAGCACGGCGACTGAGCCGAAGCTGGAGGTGGCGCGGGAGCGGGGGGTGCCGGTGTTGATTTTGCAGCGGCCGGTGTTGGCGGAGGTGGATCGGGAGTTTGGGACCGTGGATGAGGTATTGCAGGGCTTGCGACATCTGGTCTGACAGTCTTTTTTGCTGCAACGCTGAAGGCCTACATATCCCTACAGCCCTGTCCCGTAGGAACTACGACAGCAGGCTACATCGTCTTGCGCCGCAGCCTACAACTTCGCCAGAATCCGCCGGCTTGTGCGCCTTGGAGGCCGCCGGTAACTTGATTCCCGTCACTGCCCTTCAGTGATCGGGTTTAGTCGCTCGGTGGTTTCAGCAGGTTCACAAGCTCCGTCCAGTCAGGTATCCACTCCTGCACTTGATGGTGGTTGTGCGCAGGGCGCCCTCGGGCGCGCCGGTAATGCTGGACTCCCCGGTCGACTAACCTGCGTACAGCCGCCGCCCTGTGGCGAGGGGATTTATCCCCGTTGGGCTGCATAGCAGCCCCTGAACGACAGCACGGGGTTAGGCTGATGCTGCGAGGTGCCGGCTTTTGGGACTGCTTCGCAGCCCAGCGGGGATAAATCCCCTCGCCACAAAAACTACGCAGGCTTATCTAGATGCTTGTCTCGAAGAAGACACGGGGGACGGGGTACTGATTCGAGCATCCTTTGACGATATCGCTCGGGCAAAAGATATGACACAGATGGACTACGATGCAGATTGGGAACAATCGAATATCGACTGATCAACAACATTCTCCGTGGCGAGGGAGCTTGCTCCCGCTGGGCTGCGCAGCAGCCCCAAAAAGGATCGCCGCCATTCTCCTGACACACCTCGCAACTTGATATTCAGGGCCGCTTCGCGCCCCAGCGGGAGCAAGCTCCCTCGCCACGAAAGCATCCACTTACAAAAACTGTTGCTACTGTTAGTGCAAACCCTGCGACCCTATACCGCATGCGCCTTTTTTACTTCTCAACCCCGATCAGGCTAAATACCGCCACTTGATCGCCCAACCGAGCGGATTCGCCCATGTCCCGACAACGGCTTGCATTTGCCTGGATCGCCTGCTTCGCAGTGCTGTTCAACATGCTTGCCATGCCGCTTTCCAACAGCGGTGGCGCGGCTGCCAATTCGCCAGCCGAGCAACTGCTGTGGGGCAGTTTCTGCTCGTCCAGCGGCACGAAAATGGTCGCGGTGTCCCTGGGCAAGCTCGAACAGGGCACGCCGCAGAAGGACACTCACTCGACGATGCAGCATTGCTGGTGCTGCGCCGGCTCCGCGTCGCTGGTGGCGCTCACCGGCCATGCCCCGCAGTTGTATCTGGATGCTCGGCCCCATCATCGCGGCATTGCCCATTCGAAGCTCGACAGCCCCACGCCACGCCAGCAATGGCCAAGCCTCAACCCCCGCGCCTCGCCTCTGGCCTGATTCTTTCCGCACAAGACTGCGCCTCGAATCGTTCTGGAGAATCACCCATGTTGAACAGACTTATCCTGCTGGCTGCCCTGCTGCTTCCCGTCGGCTTTGCCCAAGCGCACCAATACAAGGTGGGCGAGCTTGAGATCGCCCATCCGTGGTCCCAGGAGTTGCCGCCCAACGCACCGACCGTGGCCGCGTATTTCGTGATTCACAACGGCGGCACGACCGCCGACAAGCTGCTCAGCGTCGACTCGCCGATTGCTGGCAAGGCCGAGCTCCATGAGCATGTGATGCAAAACGACCTGATGAAAATGCAACCGGTGCCCGTCGTGGATATCGCCCCCGGTGCGACCGTCACCTTCGCGCCGATGGCGTATCACGTGATGCTGCTGGACCTGAAAGACCGCAGCCTGCTCAGCGATGGCAAGCGCTTCTCCATGACCCTGCATTTTGAAAAAGCGGGGGATGTCACGGTCGACGTTGCGGTGCAGAAAAAAGCCCCCGACGGCAGCAAAACCCAAATGCACATGCACTGATAGCACCTGCCCATGGGTCTTCCTCGCAACAGGTCCGCCATACCCCGCCGCCAGCCCTTGAGCCTGGCACGCGGCAGTTGGATCAGCCTGTTCGCCATGTTGATGATCTTTATCGGTCCACTGATTTCTCAGTCGATGCCGATGGATCAGCGCATGCCTGTGAGCATGAGCATGAGCATGTCGATGGACATGAGCATGGACATGCCGGCGGGAGCCCAAGCCGAACATGAGGCATCAGCCGACGAACACTGCCCGCCCCAGAGCGAACACCACGCACTGTGGGAAAAGTGCGGCTATTGCAACCTGCTGTTCAATTGCCCCGCGCTGCCTGGCGGTCACACGTTCGCGGTCTTCGTCACACCCCACACCAACACCTACACCAGTCCTTCCCCACGCCTGGGCCATGCCCGGCCCGCGTTTTTCCCGGGTGCCCGTACCCGCGCACCGCCCCTCGACGCGTAACCCCCGACACTTACCCAACCCGGTCGCACAAGACAGCCTCAGTGGCATGTGTAGCTAGTTGTGTTAGTCAACTTCTGGCATCCGAATTTGAGCTAACAAACTAGCCACACATGCCACTAGGCTGCCCGACCGTGTCGTCTACGTCTGTTCGATGGAATCATCATGTCCAGGTTTTCTGCTGGCACCGCTTTGGGCTCTGCCCAGGTTCGCTGCCCCCTGAACGAACCACGGGTTCGTTTACGCCAAACCATTGCCGCACTGTGCGGCCTGCTGCTCACTCCTCTCGCGCTGGCCGACGAGCACGAGCATCACGACCATCAGGTCGAAGAACTGAGCCCGACGGTCATCACCGCCATCGCCCCCAGTTCCCCCCTGACTGTCGTCACCAACCCCAAGGACCCGCGTCAACCGGTGCCGGCCAGTGACGGCGGCGACTACCTCAAGACCATCCCCGGCTTCGCCCTGGTGCGCAACGGTGGCACCAATGGCGACCCGGTGTTGCGCGGCATGTTCGGCTCGCGGCTGAACATCCTCACCAACGGCAGCATGCTGTTGGGTGCTTGCCCTGGCCGGATGGACGCGCCGACGTCCTATATATCGCCGGAAACCTACGACAAGCTCACTGTCATCAAAGGCCCGCAGACCGTGCTCTGGGGCCCCGGCGCATCGGCCGGGACCGTGCTGTTCGAGCGCGAGCCGGAACAGTTCGGCGAATTGGGCACCCGGGTCAACGCCAGTGTGCTGGCCGGCTCCAACGGCCGTTTCGACAAAGTGGTGGATGCCGCCGCCGGTGGGCCGCTGGGGTATGTACGAGTGATCGGCAACACCGCCCACTCGGACGATTACCGCGATGGCAACAACGACAGCGTGCCGTCGCGCTACGACAAGTGGAACGGCGACGTCACCCTCGGCTGGACCCCGGACGCCGATACCCTGCTGGAATTGACGGCCGGCAAGGGCGACGGTGAAGCGCGCTACGCCGGGCGCGGCATGGACGGCTCGCAGTTCAAGCGCGAAAGCCTCGGGCTGCGTTTCGAGCGCTCGAACATCGGCGAGGTGCTGGACAAGGTCGAGGCCCAGGTCTACTACAACTACGCCGACCATGTGATGGACAACTACACCCTGCGCACGCCGTCCGGCACCGGGATGATGGCCGGGCCCATGGCCTCCAACGTCGACCGCCGCACCCTGGGTGCGCGTATCAAGGCCACCTGGCGCTGGGCCGATGTGCAGTTGATCAGCGGCCTGGACGCCCAGACCAACGAGCATCGCCAGCGCAGCAGCATGGGCGTCGACACCTACAAGGACCTGCCGTACACCAAAGACGCCGACTTCCACAATTACGGGGTGTTCGGCGAGTTGACCTGGTACGCCGCCGACCGCGACCGAGTGATCAGCGGCGCCCGGCTCGACCGTGCCTCGGCCAAGGACTACCGCCAGAGCACCGGTTCCGGCATGTCGGCCCGACCCAATCCCACCGCCGATGACACTCGCGCCGACACGCTGCCCAGCGGTTTCGTCCGCTACGAACACGACCTGGACGACAGCCCCGCTACCCTCTATGCAGGCGTGGGTCACGCACAACGCTTCCCGGACTACTGGGAGCTGTTCTCGGCGAACGTCGGCCCCAGCGGCTCGCTGAATGCCTTCGACGCGATCAAGCCGGAAAAAACCACCCAGCTCGACTTCGGCCTGCAGTACAAGACCGAAACCCTCGAAGCCTGGGCGTCGGGTTATGTCGGTCAGGTGCGCGACTACATCCTGTTCGACTACACCCCCGGGATGATGGGCACCACCTCCCGGGCCGAGAACATCGATGCGCGGATCATGGGCGGTGAATTGGGTGCGGCCTACAAGCTGAGCGAGCGCTGGAAAGCCGACGCCACCCTGGCCTACGCCTGGGGCAAGAACAGCAGCGACGGCAGCGCCCTGGCGCAAATGCCGCCGCTGGACGCACGCCTGGGCCTGACCTACAGCGAAGATCGCTGGAGCGCCGGCGCCCTGTGGCGTGTGGTGGCAGCGCAGCACCGGGTCGACGAGAACAAAGGCAACGTGGTCGGCAAAGACTACGGCAAGAGTTCGGGCTTCGGCGTGTTCTCACTCAACGGCGCCTACCGCATCAACAAGCACTGGAAGGTCAGCAGCGGCGT
The DNA here is from genome assembly GCF_036961705.1 of Pseudomonas sp. 3JA. NCBI lineage: Bacteria > Pseudomonadati > Pseudomonadota > Gammaproteobacteria > Pseudomonadales > Pseudomonadaceae > Pseudomonas > Pseudomonas sp. 3JA. The sequence continues at coordinate 15,229 of NZ_JBAMDJ010000023.1, read as the reverse complement.
CGACAACCTGTTCGGCAAAGCCTACGCCGAGCACTTGAACCTGGCGGGCAACGCCGGGTTCGGCTACCCGGCGAGCGACCCGCAAGCCATCAACGAACCGGGGCGCACCCTCTGGACCAAGGTGGACATGAGTTTCTAACACCATCGCAGGCAAGGCCTGACACCTGACCCTGTGGCGAGGGAGCTTGCTCCCGCTGGGCTGCGCAGCAGTCCTTCTTTGATGCGGTCGCTACGCAACCGAGCGGGAGCAAGCTCCCTCGCCACAGGTTTTGTGTCCAAACAAGGCTTTGCCCAAACCGCAAAAAACATAACGATCACATTTGCCCTGCGGAGCGCTTTCTGATGAGCCAACCGAAACCGAATTTCTACAACCTGGCCTGGCGCTGGCATTTTTATGCCGGGCTGTTCGTGGCGCCGTTCATGGTGATGCTATCCCTGACCGGCATCATCTATCTGTTCAAGCCACAACTCGATCCCCTGATGTACGGCAGCCTGCTGAATGTACCCGCCGGGCATCACACCCTGGCGGCGGACGACTTGCTCAAGCAGGTCCACCAGGCCTACCCCCAAGGCCAGGTCAAACAGTACCTGCCACCGGCCAACGCCGAGCGCAGCGCGCAGTTCGTGGTGATCGACAAAGGCCGGGAACTGAACGTGTTCATCGACCCGTACCATGGCGATGTCCTCGGCGAGCAGGATGCGAAGAACAACCTGCAAGCCATGGCCCGGGCCATCCACGGCGAACTGCTGATCGGCACCGTCGGTGACCGGCTGGTGGAAATGGCCGCCGGTTGGGGCGTGGTGCTAGTGGTCTCCGGGCTGTACCTGTGGTGGCCCCGTGGGCAATCGTCAGCCGGCGTGCTGTGGCCGCGCTGGAGCGCGCGCGGTCGGCTGTTCTGGCGTGACCTGCACGTGGTCGTCGGTTTCTGGGGCGCAGCCTTGCTGCTGGTGATGCTGCTCAGCGGCATGACCTGGACCGGTTTCTGGGGCAAGCAATACGCCAACCTCTGGAACCGCTTCCCGGCGGCGATGTGGAATGACGTGCCCAAGTCCGACGTCGAGGCCGGCAGCCTCAACAACGCCCATCGCCAGACCGTGCCGTGGGCCGTGGAAAACACACCGATGCCGATGTCCGGCGACCATGCCGAGCACATGGGCCACGGCGGTATGCACGAAGGCCCCGCCGCCCCGGCTGTCAGCCTGCAAGCGGTGCAGGACATCGCCACCGAACGCCAGGTCACGCCCGGCTACAGCATCACCCTGCCGACCACGGCCACCGGCGTGTTCACCGTCGCCGTGTTTGCCGACGACCCGCGCAACGATGCCACCCTGCACGTGGACCAATATACCGGCAAGGTCCTGGCCGATGTGCGCTGGGAGCATTACGGCGTCGTGGCTCGCGCCACCGAAACCGGGGTAATGCTGCACGAAGGCAAAATGTTCGGCCCGCTGAACCAGATCATCGTGCTGCTGATTTGCCTGATGATCCTGCTCAGCGCCGTGAGTGGCCTGGTGATCTGGTGGAAGCGCCGGCCAGAAGGCAAGTTCGGCGTACCGCCGCTGCGTCACGACTTGCCGACGTGGAAGACCGGGGTGTTCATCATGCTGGCCCTGGCGGTGGTGTTTCCGATGGTGGGGGCGTCGCTGGTGGTGGTGTGGTTGCTGGATCGGCTCGTCACCCGGCTCAATCGTCAGCCTGAGATTGCCTCATCTTCAAACTGAAGACAGTGCGTTAACGGAAGGCGGCGCGAAACCTCTACAATCGCGCCCGCCTTTCGAGCGGTGAACACCGCTCCCACAATGGGATTGTGTTTCGGCCCAATAATTGAGTGTACGCATGACCTCTCTAACCCTCTCCCACCTCGCCTGGACACCCCTGGGCCATGGCCATTGTCATCACCAGTTCCAGCTGCGTGACGTGACGTTGCAGGTGGCGGCCGGGGAGTTTGTCGGATTGATCGGCCCCAACGGCAGTGGCAAGACCAGCCTGTTGCGCTGCGCCTATCGCTTCAGCCGGCCGGAACAGGGCGAGGTAAAGCTTGCCCATCACAACGTCTGGCAACAGTCCTCGCGCTGGAGCGCCCAACGCATCGCCGTGGTGCTGCAAGAGTTTCCCGACGCCTTCGGCCTGACGGTGGAAGAAGTGGTCGCCATGGGCCGCACACCGCATAAAGGCCTGTTCGACGGCGACAATCACGAAGATCGACGGCTTGTGCGCCAAGCCCTGGCATCGGCAGGCCTTGAAGGCTTTGGCGACCATGCATTCGCGACCCTCTCGGGCGGTGAAAAGCAACGGGTGATCCTGGCCCGGGCCCTGGCCCAGCAACCGCAGTTGTTGATCCTCGATGAACCGACCAACCACCTCGATCCCCACTATCAATTGCAATTGCTGCAACTGATCAAGGGCCTGGGCATCGGCACCCTTGCCAGCCTTCACGACCTGAACCTGGCCGCCGCCTTCTGCGACCGCCTGTACGTGATCGAACACGGGCGCATTGTCGCCAGCGGCACGCCCAGGGACGTCCTGACCGTCGAGCTGTTGCGCGAGGTGTTCGGCATCGAAGCCCTGGTGGATGAACACCCGCTGTCCGGCTACCCACGAATCACCTGGATAACCCAACCATGACCTTGCGTTCCCTGCTGTTGCTGCCCCTGCTGCTGGGCAGCGCCCATGCCTTGGCCGAAGCCACCCACTATCCATTGACAGTCCAGAGCTGCAATCGCCAGGTGGTGTTCAACGAGGCACCTCGGCACGCTGTCAGCCATGACATCAACATGACCCAGATGATGCTCGCCCTGGGCCTCAAGCCGCGCATGGTCGGCTACAGCGGCATCAGTGGCTGGAAATCGGTGACGCCCGAGATGGCGAAGATCCTTGATGGCCTGCCGGAACTGGCCGCCAAGTACCCGTCGGTGGAAACCCTGCTCGATGCCAATGTGGATTTCTTCTTCGCCGGTTGGGACTACGGCATGCGCGTGGGCGGCGACCTGACGCCGCAGACCCTGCAACCGCTGGGCATCAATGTCTACGAACTGACCGAATCCTGTGCGTTCGTGATGAAGCGTCCAGCGGCCTCGCTGGAGGATACCTACAACGACCTGCGCAACCTCGGGAAGATCTTCGACGTGCAGGATCGTGCCAACGCACTGATCGCCCAGATGCAGGCCCAAGTGGCGCAAGTGCGCAAGCACCTGCCGCCCGGTCTACCCCGCGTATTCCTCTACGACAGCGGCGAAGACCGCGCCATGACCTCCGGCCGTCTTGGCATGCCCCAGGCGCTGATCGACGCGGCCGGTGGACGCAATATTCTCGATGACCTGGAAACCAGCTGGACGCGGGTGAACTGGGAGAACGTAGTGGAGCGCAACCCCGAGGTGATCGTGATCGTCGACTACGGCGAAGTCAGCGCCGAGCAGAAGCAACAATTCCTGCTGAACAACCCGGCCCTGCAATCGGTGGCGGCGATCAAGCATCGGCGCTTCATCGTGATCCCCTACGTCCAGGCCACGCCAGGCATCGATAACGTGCTGGCGGTGCAAACCCTGGCGCAGGGTTTTCACGGCCAATGAACGGTCGTCGCTACGGCGCCCTGCTGATGTTCCTCGGTGCACTGCTGCTGGTGTCGTGCGTGGTGTCCCTGGGCTTCGGGCCGGCGCGGGTGCCGGTGGCCGTGGTCTGGGACATCCTGTTGAACAAGGCCTTCGGTGTCGGCAGCGCCTATTGGTCGCCTGGCCAGGAACACATCGTGTGGCTGATCCGCGTGCCGCGCCTGCTGCTCGGTGCCCTGGTGGGCGCCGGGCTGGCGTTGATCGGTGCAGTGCTGCAAGCAGTCACGCGCAACCCGCTGGCGGACCCGCACCTGCTGGGCGTCACCTCTGGCGCGACGCTGGGGGCGGTCATCGTGGTGCTGCATGTCGGCGAGATTGTCGGCCTGCTGACCCTGCCGCTGGCGGCGTTCATCGGTGCGCTGTTGAGCATGCTGCTGGTGCTGACCATCGCTGCCCGCCAGGGTCGTCTGGAAAGTGATCGCCTGTTGTTGTGCGGCGTGGCGGTGTCCTTCGTGATGATGGCGGCGGCCAACCTGTTGTTGTTCCTCGGTGACCATCGCGCCAGTTCGGCGGTGATGTTCTGGATGCTCGGCGGCCTGGGCCTGGCCCGTTGGGAGCTGCTGGCGGTGCCGGCGGCCAGTGTGGTGCTGGGGCTGGTGTTGCTGCTGGGCATGGCCCGGCCGCTGAACGCGCTGATGGCCGGCGAACAGACCGCCGTGACCCTGGGCCTGAACGCGGCGAAGGTGCGCTTGTGGATCTTCTTGATCGCCTCGCTGATGACCGGTGTGCTGGTGTCCATCAGCGGTTCGATTGGTTTTGTCGGGCTGATGGTGCCGCACATTGCCCGGCGCCTGGTGGGTGCAGAGCATCGTCGGTTGCTGCCGGTTTGTGTGCTGCTTGGCAGCCTGTTCCTGGTGTGGGTGGATGTGGCCGCCCGGACCTTGATCGCGCCGGAAGACTTGCCGATCGGTGTGGCGACAGCCGCCATCGGCGGGTTGTTCTTCATCGGCCTGATGCGCCGCCGATAAAAAGGAGACTGACTCCAACCTGTGGCGAGGGAGCTTGCTCCCGCTGGGGTGCGAAGCGCCCCCCCGGATTCTGAGTCCTGAGGTGTTCGCTGATGACTTGCCGAATGGGCCTGCTTCGCAGCCCAGCGGGAGCAAGCTCCCTCGCCACAGGGTGTATTCACAAGCAGAGTCTCGGCAAGGCTTCAACCCCACGCTCCAATGTGGCGCATCCCTCGCACCAAACCCCATGACGCGATCACTCATGGTGCACCAGGCTTTGCCCTCCCCCCACCACCCCCCTGTTTCCGGGCCTTTTTTCCGACCGGGCACACCCCTTGCAAAAGCGCTTTCAGCGTTTGCATCTGCCCTCAAAAAAAATTCATAAGTCCACGGAGATCGCACAATGAAGCGTCGTAGCTTGATCAAGGCTTTTACACTCTCGGCAAGCATTGCCGCGATGGGCATGGCCTGGACCGTCCAGGCCGCCGAAACCATCAAGGTCGGCATCCTGCATTCGCTGTCCGGCACCATGGCGATCTCCGAGACGTCCCTCAAGGACATGGCGCTGATGACCATCGATGAGATCAACGCCAAGGGCGGTGTGAACGGCAAGAAGCTTGAAGCGGTGGTCGTGGACCCAGCGTCGAATTGGCCGCTGTTCGCCGAGAAGGGCCGTCAACTGCTGACCCAGGACAAAGTCGCGGTGGTGTTCGGCTGCTGGACGTCGGTGTCGCGTAAATCCGTATTGCCGGTGTTCGAAGAACTCAACGGCCTGCTGTTCTACCCCGTGCAGTACGAAGGCGAAGAGATGTCGCCAAACGTGTTCTATACCGGCGCGGCGCCGAACCAACAGGCGATTCCGGCGGTGGAATACCTGATGAGCGAAGAAGGTGGCAGTGCCAAGCGCTACTTCCTGCTGGGCACCGACTACGTCTACCCGCGCACCACCAACAAGATCCTGCGCTCGTTCCTGCACTCCAAAGGCGTGGCAGACAAAGACATCGAAGAGGTCTACACCCCGTTCGGCCACAGCGACTACCAGACCATCGTGGCCAACATCAAAAAGTTCTCGGCCGGCGGCAAGACTGCGGTCATCTCCACGGTCAACGGCGACTCCAACGTGCCGTTCTATAAAGAACTGGCGAACCAGGGCCTGAAAGCCACCGACGTGCCGGTCGTGGCGTTCTCGGTGGGCGAGGAGGAACTACGCGGCATCGACACCAAGCCACTGGTGGGCAACCTGGCGGCGTGGAACTACTTCGAGTCCGTGGATAACCCGGCGAACAAGAAATTCGTCGAGTCCTGGAAAGCCTACGCCAAGGCCAAGAACCTGCCAGGCGCCGACAAAGCGGTGACCAACGACCCGATGGAAGCCACCTATGTCGGCATTCACATGTGGGCGCAAGCCGTGGAAAAAGCCAAGTCCACCGACGTCGACAAAGTCCGCGAAGCCCTGGCCGGCCAGACCTTCGCCGCACCGTCGGGCTACACCCTGACCATGGACAAGACCAACCATCACCTGCACAAGCCAGTGATGATCGGCGAGATCCAGGCCGACGGTCAGTTCAACGTGGTCTGGCAGACCGAAGGCCCGATCCGCGCCCAGCCGTGGAGCCCGTTCATCGCCGGCAACGACAAGAAGCCTGACTATGCGGTGAAGAGCAACTGAGCCCATGGGTGTCGGCCCCAATCCCCGGGCCGACACACAACCCCTGTGGGAGCGAGCTTGCTCGCGATAGCGGTGGATCAGCCAGAAGAACAGTGACTGACACACCGCTATCGCGAGCAAGCTCGCTCCCACAAAAAGCACTGCGCAAGGCCTAGCATATGCCCACCGCCCTCTACCGCCTCATCCTCGCCCTGGTGCTGCTGTTGCCACTGGAGGCCCATGCCGGTGACGCCGAAGACTTCGTCGCCGCCAACCCGACCCAGCAAGCCAAGCTCCTGGAAACCTGGGCCGCGCAGCCGGAGCCTGAGCGCGTCGAACTGATCAATGCCCTGCAACAGGGCCAGTTGACCGTCGACGGCCAACCCAAGACCCTGCGCCTGAACAACCGCTTGCGCGGGCTGATCGAAACCGCCCTCGCCAGCCATCAACTGCTCGCCGTGGATGCCCGCGTACGCCTGGGTGCCGCGCAGCAGCTGCAAAAAACTGCCCGCCCGGCGCAACTGGCGTTTCTCGATCGGCAACTGGCCGGCGAACAGGACGAAGATGTGCATGCCGCCCTGAGCCTGGCCCTGGCGAACCTGCAACTGGTGGACACCAACCCGAACGTGCGCCTGGCCGCCGTCCGCCTGCTGGGGGAAACCGGCGATCCGCTGGCCCGTACACGCCTGGAAGGTTTGCTTGAGCCCGGCGTCGAAACCGATGCCAACGTGCGCACCGCCGCCGAAACCAGCCTTGCCCAAGTCAAACGCAAACTCCTGGTGGGCGAGCTGCTGGGCCAAGCCTTCAGCGGCATGTCCCTGGGTTCGATCCTGCTGCTCGCCGCCCTCGGCCTGGCCATCACGTTTGGCCTGCTGGGGGTGATCAACATGGCCCACGGCGAGATGCTCATGCTCGGCGCCTATTCCACGTATGTGGTGCAGATGCTGTTCCAGCGCTTCGCCCCGAACGCCATCGAGTTCTACCCGCTGATCGCCCTGCCGGTGGCGTTTTTCATCACGGCCGCCATCGGCATGGCCCTGGAGCGCACGGTGATCCGCCATCTCTATGGGCGCCCACTGGAAACCCTGCTCGCCACCTGGGGCATCAGCCTGATGCTGATCCAACTGGTGCGCCTGGTGTTCGGCGCGCAGAACGTCGAAGTCGCCAACCCGGCCTGGCTCTCAGGCGGGATTCAGGTATTGCCGAACCTGGTGCTCCCATACAACCGCATCGTGATCATTGCCTTCGCACTGTTCGTGGTGGTGCTGACCTGGCTGCTGCTGAACAAGACCCGCCTGGGCCTGAACGTGCGCGCGGTGACCCAGAACCGCAACATGGCCGCCTGCTGCGGCGTGCCCACCGGCCGGGTCGACATGCTCGCCTTCGGCCTCGGCTCGGGCATCGCCGGGCTCGGTGGCGTGGCCCTGAGCCAGATCGGCAACGTCGGTCCGGACCTGGGCCAGAGCTACATCATCGACTCGTTCCTGGTGGTGGTGCTCGGCGGCGTCGGCCAGTTGGCCGGTAGCGTGTTCGCCGCGTTCGGCCTGGGCATCGCCAACAAGATCCTCGAACCGCAGATCGGCGCCGTGCTCGGCAAGATCCTGATCCTCGCGCTGATCATTCTGTTCATCCAGAAGCGTCCGCAAGGCCTCTTCGCGCTCAAAGGACGGGTAATCGACTGATGAACCAGCCCCTGATGCTCACGGCCACGCAAAAGGCCGGTCCCAAACTCACCCTCGCCGTCGGCGCGGTAATCCTGGCGGTGCTGCTGAGCCTGCCGCTGCTGTCGCTGTTGGCGGCGGACCATCCACTGCACGTCTCGGCCTATACCTTGACCCTGGTAGGCAAGATCCTCTGCTACGCCATCGTCGCCCTGGCGTTGGACCTGGTCTGGGGCTACGCCGGTTTGTTGTCCCTGGGTCACGGCCTGTTCTTCGCCCTGGGCGGATATGCCATGGGCATGTACCTGATGCGCCAGGCCGCCGGTGATGGTTTGCCGGCGTTCATGACCTTCCTGTCGTGGACCGAATTGCCCTGGTACTGGGCCGGCACCGACAGTTTTCTCTGGGCCCTGTGCCTGGTGGTGCTCGCGCCGGGGCTGCTGGCGCTGGTGTTCGGCTTCTTCGCCTTCCGTTCGCGGATCAAGGGCGTGTATTTCTCGATCATGACCCAGGCCCTGACCTTCGCCGGGATGCTGCTGTTCTTCCGCAACGAAACCGGGTTCGGTGGCAACAACGGCTTCACCAATTTCCGCTCGATCCTGGGCTTTGGCATCACCGAGCCAGGCACCCGGGCCGTGCTGTTTTTCGCCACGGTGTTGCTGCTGGTGGCGAGCCTGTTCATCGGCTGGCGCCTGGCCCGCAGCAAATTCGGCCGGGTGCTGACCGCCCTGCGCGATGCGGAAAACCGACTGATGTTCTGCGGTTACGATCCCCGTGGCTTCAAGCTGTTCGTCTGGGTATTGAGCGCGGTGCTGTGCGGCCTGGCCGGGGCCTTGTACGTGCCGCAGGTGGGCATCATCAACCCCAGCGAAATGTCGCCGACCAACTCCATCGAAGCCGCCGTGTGGGTCGCCCTTGGCGGGCGCGGCACGCTAATCGGACCGCTACTGGGTGCCGGCGTAGTCAATGGCATGAAGAGCTGGTTCACCGTGGCCTTCCCTGAGTACTGGCTGTTCTTCCTCGGTGCGCTGTTCATCGTCGTGACCCTGTACTTGCCCAAGGGCGTGATCGGGTTGCTGAAGAAACGAGGTGAACAATGAGAATCACAGCGAGTGCCGAATTCATGCTCGAACCTGCTTTCTTTCCGCCGGAACCCAACCAGGACGCCGGCAGCAGCCGCGACGCCATCGGCCTCGGCCAGGCGGCAGGCGTTGGCCTGAACACCCGCCACGGCACCATCCTGACCCTGGAAGACATCAGCGTCAGCTTCGACGGCTTCAAGGCCTTGAACGATTTGAACCTGTACATCGGCGTCGGCGAATTGCGCTGCATCATCGGCCCCAACGGCGCGGGCAAGACCACGTTGATGGACGTGATCACCGGCAAGACCCGCCCCAGCCACGGCAAGGCCTGGTTCGGCGAGACCCTGGACCTGACCAGCATGAGCGAAGTGCAGATCGCCCAGGCCGGCATCGGGCGCAAGTTCCAGAAACCCACGGTGTTCGAAGCGTTGAGCGTGTTCGAAAACCTGGAGCTGGCGCTCAAGACCGACAAATCGGTGTGGGCCAGCCTGCGGGCGAAACTCACTGGCGAGCAGCACGATCGCATCAGCGAAGTGCTCGAGACCATCCGCCTCACCCACTCGGTCAACCGCGCCGCCGGGTTGCTGTCCCACGGGCAGAAGCAATTCCTGGAGATCGGCATGCTGCTGGTGCAGGACCCGCAACTGCTGTTGCTCGACGAACCGGTGGCGGGCATGACCGACGCCGAGACAGAGTTCACCGCCGAGCTGTTCAAGTCCCTGGCGGGCAAGCACTCGCTGATGGTGGTGGAACACGACATGGGTTTCGTCGGCGCGATTGCCGACCACGTCACCGTGCTGCACCAGGGCAGCGTGCTGGCCGAAGGGTCGCTGGAACAGGTGCAGGACAATGAGCGGGTAATCGAGGTGTACCTCGGTCGCTAGGGCGACAAATGCTGTTCCCTGTGGGAGCGAGCTTGCTCGCGATGGCGGCGACACATTCAGCACCTAAGCAAGCTGACCCAACGCTATCGCGAGCAAGCTCGCTCCCACAGGGAACTTGAGGAGATTCTGGAAGATGCTGCAAGTCGACAAGCTGCACCAGTACTACGGCGGTAGCCACATCCTTCGGGGCCTGTCGTTCGACGTGAAGGTCGGCGAGGTGACGTGCCTGCTGGGTCGCAACGGCGTGGGCAAGACCACCCTGCTCAAATGCCTGATGGGCCTGTTGCCGGCCAAGGAAGGTGCGGTGAATTGGGAAGGCAAAGCCATCACCACGTTCAAGCCGCACCAGCGGGTGCATGCCGGCATCGCCTACGTGCCCCAGGGCCGGGAGATTTTCGGGCGGCTGACGGTGGAAGAAAACCTGCTGATGGGCCTGTCGCGGTTTCCCGGCTCCGAGGCCAAGGAGGTACCGGCGTTTATCTACGAACTGTTCCCGGTGCTGCTGCAGATGAAGCAGCGCCGTGGCGGTGACCTGTCCGGCGGCCAGCAGCAGCAACTCGCCATCGGCCGGGCCCTGGCCAGCCGTCCGCGCCTGCTGATTCTCGACGAGCCCACCGAAGGCATCCAGCCGTCGGTGATCAAGGAGATCGGCGCGGTCATCAAGAAGCTGGCGGCCCGGGGCGACATGGCGATTCTGCTGGTGGAGCAGTTCTACGACTTCGCCGCCGAGCTGGCCGATCAATACCTGGTGATGTCCCGGGGCGAGATCGTGCAGCAAGGGCGTGGAGAAAATATGGAAGCCGAGGGTGTGCGCGGCCTGGTTACGATCTAGTCTGTAGCGTCCTGACGATCATTGAAAATCATGAATCTACCTGTCTCTTCGTTGGCGCCTTCAGGCGTGTTCACCCCTAGCTGGCATGCCGAGCTGGAACTGAGCTACGCCCGTTTTGGCGACTGCACACGCCCGGTACAGCGCCGCCATAAAGGCCCGCTGCGGGTGCAGAAGCACTTGTATGCCGAAGGCCCCGAGGTGTGCCAGCACATCATCGTCCACCCGCCCGGTGGGATAGCCGGCGGTGACCGCTTGGACATTTCGGCCCACGTCGGCCCGGACGCCTGGGCGCAGTTAACCAGCCCCGGCGCAGCCAAGTGGTATCGCGCCGCCGGCCCGGCGTACCAGCAGTTGACCCTGAGCGTGGCTCCCGGCGCGACCCTGGAATGGCTGCCCCAGGAAACCATCGTCTTCAGCGCGGCCCAGGCCGAACTCAGCACCTGCATAGACCTGCAGGGCGACGGGCGTTTGTTCTACTGGGACATGGTTGCCCTCGGCCGACCGGCCAGCGGCGAGCGGTTCGACCTGGGGCATTTCCAGTCGCGGCTGGACATTCGTCGCGACGGCCAGTTGCTGTGGCATGAGCGCCAGCGCATTGTGGGCGGTGATGGCTTGCTCAACTCGCCCATCGGCCTGGGCGGGGATCCGGTGTTTGCCACGTTATGGGTGACCGGCGAGATCGACAGCGAGCTGTTGGAGCAGTGCCGCTCCCTGGGCCATGCCGTGCGCGGTGACCTGACCCAGTTGCCCGGCCTGGTCGTGGCGCGGTGCCTGGCGAGCGAGGCGTTGCTGGCGCGGGGGTGGTTGATTGCGTTGTGGCGGCTCCTGCGCCCGGCGCTGCTCGGTCGGGAGGCCGTCCCCCCGAGAATCTGGAGCACCTGAATTTGCTTTCCTGTGGGCGCGAGCAAGCTCGCTCCCACAGGGGGATGTGTTTACAGCGAAAACTATTTATCTGCCCTTATGGATTGCACATGGACCTGACCCCACGCGAAAAAGACAAGCTGCTGATCTTCACCGCCGGCCTCGTCGCCGAACGACGGTTGGCCCGTGGCTTGAAACTCAATTACCCGGAGGCCATGGCCTATATCTCCGCGGCCCTGCTCGAAGGCGCCCGTGACGGCCAGACCGTGGCCGAGCTGATGCACTACGGCACCACGCTGCTGAGCCGCGAACAGGTGATGGAAGGCATCCCGGAAATGATCCCCGAGATCCAGGTCGAGGCGACGTTTCCCGACGGCACCAAACTGGTCACCGTCCATCAACCGATCGCCTGAGGCCATGCCATGACCTATCTCGTGCGCGACGCCCAGCCGACCGACCTGCCAGCGATCCGCGACATCTACAACGACGCGGTGCTGAACACCACCGCGATCTGGAACGAACAGGCCGTGGACCTGGGCAATCGCCAGGCCTGGTTCAGCGCCCGGCAAGCCCAAGGCTACCCGGTGCTGGTGGTGGTCGACGCCGAGGAGAACGTGCTCGGCTACGCTTCATTCGGCGACTGGCGGCCTTTCGACGGTTTCCGGCACACCGTGGAGCATTCGGTGTACGTACGCAGCGATCAGCGCGGCAACGGCCTCGGTCCACGCCTGATGACCACGCTGGTCGAGCGCGCCAGGGCCTGCGCCAAACACGTCATGGTCGCCGCCATTGAAAGCGGCAACACCGCCTCGATTCGCTTGCACGAGCGAGCCGGTTTCATCACCACCGGGCAAATGCCCCAGGTGGGTACCAAGTTCGGTCGCTGGCTGGACCTGACTTTCATGCAGTTGGTCCTCGATCCCGGGGCGCAACCGCCTGCCTTTGACAAGGAGTGATGCCTATGAACCCCGCCCAGTTGCGTCGAGTCCACGCTGAAAGCTTTGCGCATTATCGCCAGGGCCTGATCGATCTGTTGCTCGATGCCGTCGGCTATGGCGCCAGCGTGGGGTTCATGGCCGACCTCGATGCGGTCCAGGCCCGCGCCTATTTCGACGAGGTCCAGGCCAGCCTCAACCAGGGCCACTTGCTGCTGTGGGTGGTGGTCAAGGATGAACAGGTGCAGGCCAGCGTCCAGCTTGCCCTGTGCCAGAAGCCCAACGGCCTCAATCGCGCCGAAGTGCAGAAGCTGCTGGTCCGCGGCGAGGCGCGCCGCCGGGGCCTCGGCCAGCAATTGATGAATGCCCTGGAACTCGGCGCCCGTCAGCACAAGCGCGGCCTGCTGTACCTCGACACCGAGGCCGGTTCCGAGGCCGAGGCGTTCTACCGGGCCATGGGCTACACCCGCGTCGGTGAACTGCCGGACTACTGCCAGAGCCCGGACGGGACCTACACACCGACCGCCATCTACTACAAGACTTTGGGGCAACCGCAATGATTCCAGGGCAATACCAGGTCCAGCCTGGCGACATCGAACTCAACGTCGGCCGCCGCACCCTCACGCTGAACGTTGCCAACAGCGGCGATCGGCCGATCCAGGTCGGCTCGCACTATCACTTTTTCGAGACCAACGACGCCCTGACCTTCGACCGCGCCGCCAGCCGTGGCATGCGCCTGAACATCCCGGCCGGCACCGCGGTGCGCTTCGAGCCGGGCCAGAGTCGCGAGGTAGAGCTGGTGGACCTGGCCGGGCATCGGCGGGTGTTCGGGTTTGCCGGGCGGGTGATGGGCGACCTGGATTGACACGCTCTTGTGGCGAGGGAGCTTGCTCCCGCTGGGGCGCGTAGCGGCCCTGTTTTTGGGGTCTGCTGCGCAGCCCAGCGGGAGCAAGCTCCCTCGCCACAGTGGATCGCACATTTCGATTTTGAATTCCAAGGCAAGCACATGAAAATTTCGAGACAAGCCTACGCCGACATGTTCGGCCCCACCGTCGGTGACAAGGTCCGCCTGGCCGACACCGAGTTGTGGATCGAAGTGGAAAAGGATTTCACCACCTACGGTGAAGAAGTGAAATTCGGCGGCGGCAAGGTGATTCGCGACGGCATGGGCCAGAGCCAGCTGCTGGCCGCCGAGGTCGTCGACACCTTGATCACCAACGCGCTGATCATCGACCACTGGGGCATCGTCAAGGCCGATGTCGGCCTCAAGGACGGGCGCATCGCGGCCATCGGCAAGGCCGGCAACCCGGACATCCAGCCCGACGTGACCATCGCCATCGGTGCCAGCACCGAAGTGATCGCCGGCGAAGGCATGATCCTCACCGCCGGCGGTATCGACACCCACATCCACTTCATCTGCCCGCAGCAAATCGAAGAAGCATTGATGAGCGGCGTGACCACCATGATCGGCGGCGGCACGGGCCCGGCCACCGGGACCAACGCCACCACTTGCACCTCCGGGCCGTGGCACCTGGCGCGCATGCTCCAGGCCGCCGACGCGTTCCCGATGAACATCGGCTTCACCGGCAAGGGCAACGCCAGCCTGCCGGAGCCGCTGATCGAACAGGTCAAGGCCGGAGCCATCGGCCTGAAACTGCACGAAGACTGGGGTACCACGCCCGCGGCCATCGACAATTGCCTGAGCGTGGCCGACCAGTATGACGTCCAGGTGGCGATTCACACCGACACCCTCAACGAGTCCGGTTTCGTCGAAACCACCCTCGCCGCGTTCAAGGGCCGCACCATCCACACCTACCACACCGAAGGCGCTGGCGGCGGTCATGCACCGGACATCATCAAGGCCTGCGGCTTCCCCAACGTGCTGCCCAGCTCCACCAACCCGACCCGGCCGTTCACCCGCAACACCATCGACGAACACCTGGACATGCTGATGGTCTGCCATCACCTGGACCCGAGCATTGCCGAAGACGTGGCCTTCGCCGAAAGCCGCATCCGCCGCGAGACCATCGCCGCCGAAGACATTCTCCACGACCTCGGCGCCTTCTCGATGATCAGCTCCGACAGCCAGGCCATGGGCCGCGTCGGCGAAGTCATCACCCGCACCTGGCAGACCGCCGACAAGATGAAGAAGCAACGCGGCGCCCTGCCCGACGACGGCGAAGGCAACGACAATTTCCGCATCAAGCGCTACATCGCCAAGTACACCATCAACCCGGCGATCACCCACGGCATCAGCCATGAAGTGGGCTCCATCGAAGTGGGCAAGTGGGCCGACCTGGTGCTGTGGCGGCCGGCGTTCTTCGGCGTCAAGCCAACCCTGATCCTCAAAGGCGGGGCCATCGCCGCCAGCCTGATGGGCGACGCCAACGCCTCGATCCCGACGCCGCAACCGGTGCACTACCGACCGATGTTCGCAAGCTTTGGCGGCTCGCGGCACGCCACCAGCCTGACCTTCATCAGCCAGGCCGCCGCCGAGGCTGGGCTACCGGAGCAATTGGGCTTGAAGAAGAGAATCGCCGTGGTCAAGGGCTGTCGCGATGTGCAAAAGACCGACTTGATCCACAACGACTACCTGCCGAGCATCGACGTTGATCCACAGACGTACCAGGTCAAGGCCGATGGGGTGTTGCTGTGGTGTGAACCGGCTGAGGTGCTGCCGATGGCGCAGCGGTATTTTCTGTTTTGAGGTGAATCAAAAAGCATACCTGGCCAAACACTTGAACCTGTGGCGAGGGAGCTTGCTCCCGCT